>JAHEFS010000104.1 GCA_024640045.1 Chromatiales bacterium
GCAGGGTTTGGCCAGTACCTGTCGCGGCCACCTTTCAACTTCAACTAATAACAATGGGGTCAGAGTAAAAACTCCGAAACTTTTTTACTTCGAACCCTGGAGGAAAACACCATGTCGAGAATGATCAAAGCTGCTCTTATCCAGATGTCCAACAAGTTGGACACCGAGGCATCGTGCGAGGACATCCGCGAGGCCATGATCAAGGCGCATATCCCCTACATCGAACAGGCGGGCGAGCAAGGGGTGCAGATGCTGTGCTTCCAGGAAATCTTTACCGGGCCCTATTTCTGCCCTTCACAGGACACCAAGTGGTACGGCGCGGCCGAAGCGATCCCGGACGGCCCGACCACCCGCCTGATGCAGGAATACGCCAGGAAATACAGCATGGTGATCGTGGTGCCAATCTACGAGGAGCACATGACCGGTGTGTACTACAACACCGCCGCGGTCATCGACGCAGACGGCACCTACCTGGGCAAATACCGCAAGAACCACATTCCGCAAGTGGCCGGCTTCTGGGAAAAGTTTTTCTTCAAGCCAGGCAACCTGGGTTATCCCGTTTTCGACACCGCTTACGGCAAAGTCGGTGTCTACATCTGCTACGACCGCCATTTTCCGGACGGCGCCCGCTGCCTGGGCCTGAATGGCGCGGAAATCGTGTTCAACCCCTCGGCCACCGTTGCCGGCCTGTCGCAGCATTTGTGGGAATTGGAACAACCCGCGCATGCGGTGGCCAACGGCTACTTTATCGCCGCGGTTAACCGCGTCGGTACCGAGGCGCCATGGTCGATCGGAAAGTTCTACGGATCCTCGTATTTCTGCGACCCGCGCGGGCAGATCATCGCGCAGGCCAGCGAAGAGGATGACGAATTGCTGATCGCGGAATTCGATCTCGACATGGTGCGAGAAGTCCGCGATACCTGGCAATTCTTCCGCGATCGAAGGCCGGAAACCTATGGCCAGTTGACTGAACTGTAAAACCCGAAAATCATCCAGGAAACCGAAATGAAACTGTTTGAAGAATCCGCAAGCTCCGGAGCAACGCAGGCTCCCGGTTACGACGCCATGCTGGCGTCACGCAAAAAGAATTACCTGCCGCTGGCGCTGTACCACGACAAGCCCTTGCACCTGGTCAAGGCAAAAGGCTTGTATGTGTGGGACGGCGACGGCCGCCAATACCTCGATTGCATCGGCGGTATTGTCTGCATCTCGGCCGGGCACAATCACCCGAAGATCAAGGCCAAGCTGATGCAGATGCTGGAAGATGATGAGATCCAGCATACCAGTACCCTGTATCTCAGCCGGCACCTGGTGGAACTGACCGAGGCCATGGTCGAGCGAGCTCCAGAAGGGCTGGATCGCGCCTCGTTCACCAACTCCGGCTCCGAGGCCAATGAACTGGCCTTCATGGCGGCGCGCCAGGCGACCGGCGAGAACATCATCATCAATCTGCGCCACAGTTACCACGGTGGCACCGCGGCCACGCTGGCACAATGCGGCCACCACACCTGGCGCTTCCGTTCGCAGCCCGTCACCAACGCGGTCAGCGCGATGGAGCCCTACTGCTACCGCTGTCCGTTCAACCAGAAGCCGGATAGCTGCAATCTCGAGTGCGCCAAGAACGTGGAGACAACCATTCAGACCGCTACCCACGGCGCCATTGCCGGCATGATCGTCGAACCGGTTATGGGCGTAGGCGGGTTCATCACGCCGCCGGACGCGTATTTCGAAGAGGTCACGGAAATCGTGCACCGTTATGGCGGCAAGTATATTTCCGACGAAGTACAGACCGGCGCCGGACGCTGCGGCCACGAGTTCCTGCTGTCAAAAGAACTCGGGATCGACTGCGACATGGTCACCATGGCCAAGGGACTGGGTAATGGCACCGCCATCGGCGGTGTGCTGATGAAGAGTGATATCGCTGACTCACTGCAGGGCAAGATGTACTTCAACACCTTCGCCGGCGACCCGATGCAGGCGGCGCAAGCCAAGGCCACCATGGATATCATCGCCGAGGAAAAACTCAGTGAAAACGCCCTGGCCATGGGCCAACGGATTGTCGATGGCATACAGCAAATGATGGCGAACCATCCGACCATCGGCGATGTCCGCGGCCGCGGGCTGTTACTGGGCATGGAACTGGTCAAGGACCGCAAGAGCAAGGAACATGCGGTTGCCGAGGCGCAGAAAGTCATGGATCGTTGCAAGGATCACGGCGTGTTGCTCGGAAAAGGCGGGCTCAAGGGCAACGTGGTGCGTATTGCGCCGCCCATGGCGATTAACGCCGAGCAGGTCGACCACATGCTGGAAGTCCTCGATCGAGTCCTGACGGAGGTGGAAAACGCCTGATCGACGACCATAAAAAGGGGTCAGAGCCGAGGCTCTGACCCCGAAACACGGGGAACCAGAACATGTCGCAAACAACAATAAGCAATGCCGACCCGCAACTGATTAACGCCGATATCGCACCGGTGCCTGGCGGGCAGCGGAACTGGAAAGCGATCAGTTTCTTCTCGCTCTGGGTCGGGATGGCGGTGAATATCCCAACCTACATGATTGCCGCCTCGCTGGTAGACGGCGGCATGAGTTGGCAGCAGGCCATGTGGACCGTCCTGCTGGGCAACGTCATCGTGCTGGTGCCCATGGCCCTTTCCGGGCATGCAGGCACCAAGTATGGCATCCCGTTCCCGGTGTTCGCGCGCGCCTCGTTTGGCATCCGGGGAGCGCACATTCCCTCCTTCCTCCGCGCCATCGTGGCCTGTGGGTGGTTCGGCATCCAGACCTGGATTGGGGGCGCCGCCATCTACACCATTGCGCTGATTTTCTGGCCGGGCCTGGCCGAAGCGCCTGCCATGATGCCGGACTGGGTCGGCGTCAGCCTGGCGCAATTCACCTGTTTCATGGTGTTCTGGTTCATGAACATCTGGTTGATCTGGAAAGGGATCAACTCGATCAAGGTGCTGGAACAGCTCGCTGCGCCTTTCCTGCTGATCTGCGGCGTGGCGTTACTTGCCTGGGCCTGGGTGCGCGCCGACGGCTTCGGCCCGATGCTCCAGGCAAAATCTCAATTCACCAGCAACCGTGAGTTCTTCCAGTTGTTCTGGCCCAGCCTGACCGCGATGGTCGGCTTCTGGGCCACGTTGACACTGAATATCTCGGACTTCACCCGTTATGCCCGCGACCAGAGGGCGCAGGTGGTGGGCCAGTTGTCCGGCCTCCCAACCACGATGACCCTGTTCGCGTTCATTGGCGTGGCCGTGACCAGCGCAACCATCGTCATCTTCGGCGAAGCCATCTGGGACCCGGTGGTGCTGGTCCGGCGATTCGAAGCCACGTGGCTGGTGTTTTTCTCGATGATCGCGGTCATCATCGCCACCATCTCGACCAATGCGGCCGCCAACGTGGTGGGCCCGGCCAACAACTTTTCCAACATGTGGCCTTCCAAAATCGATTTCCGGATGGGCGGTTACATCACCGGCGTCATCGGTATTGTCATGATGCCCTGGAAACTGCTGGCGGATCCCAGTGGATATATCTTCACCTGGCTGATCGGCTACTCCGCCCTGCTGGGCCCGGTCATCGGCATCATCCTGGTCGATTATTACCTGATTCGCCGCACCGAACTCGACGTGGAAGAGCTGTACCAACGTGATGGGCGCTATGCCGGGATCAATTCCCGCGCGGTCATCGCCCTGTTGCTGGGCGTGGCCCCCAACCTCCCCGGTTTCCTGGCGCAGATCGGTGTCCTGGAAACCGGCGGTTTCGTGGTCGATCTCTACAACTATGCCTGGTTTATCGGGCTGGGCATCGCGGGATTATCCTACTGGCTGATGATGCGTGGGCAGGTGCACTCATGAGCGCCCACGACGTCCAGGCGGGACGGCTCGACGCGGCGACGTTGCAAGACAATTTCGGCGAACTGCACCCCCCGCTCAATGGCATGCAGGCCGCGGTCGAAAGCGCGCGCTGCCTGTTCTGTTTCGACGCACCGTGCACCGAGGCTTGCCCCACGGGCATCGACATTCCGGGATTCATCCGCAAGATCAGCACTGGCAATGTGCGCGGAGCGGCTTCCACCATCCTGGCGGAAAACATCATGGGCGGCACTTGCGCGTGCGTGTGCCCGGTAGAGGAGCTTTGTGAGCAAGCCTGCGTTCGCCATACCGCCGAAGATAAACCGGTGGAAATCGGACGCCTGCAGCGGTATGCCACCGATTTCCTGTTCGCCTCGGGCGCGCAACCATTTACGCGGGCGCCCGGCAGCGGGCGCCACGTCGCGGTGGTCGGAGCTGGCCCGGCTGGGCTGTCCTGTGCACACCGACTGGCCCTGCTCGGGCACCAGGTCACGGTATTTGAAGCACGGGACAAGGCGGGCGGGCTGAACGAATATGGCCTGGCCGCCTACAAGATGCTGAATGAGCGGGCGGCGCGTGAAGTCGAATTCATCCTCGCCGTCGGCGGTATTGAGCTGAAGACCGGGGTCGCGCTGGGTTCAGAGGTTTCACTGGACGCACTCCGTGAAGTGTACGACGCGGTATTTCTCGGCCTCGGCCACAACGCGGTAAACGCGCTCGGGCTGGAACAGGAAGGCATCGATGGGGTCCACAATGCAGTCGATTTTATCGAACGCATTCGCCAGGATGACTGGGGCGCCCTTCCCGTCGGCCGCCAGGTGGTGGTGATCGGGGGCGGCAACACGGCCATCGACATCGCTGTTCAGATCAAGAAACTGGGCGCTGACAGCGTCACGCTGGTCTATCGGCGTGGAATTGAGCAGATGGGTGCCACCGGCCACGAACAGGAGATTGCCCAGACCAATGGCGTGTTGCTCCGAACCTTTGCCCAGCCCGTCCAACTACTCGCCAGGAATGGCAGCCTCAGCGCTGTCACCTTCGAGCGAACCCAACTCGGTAATGACGGCAACATCAAGGGCACCGGGGAGACGTTCACCTTGCCGGCTGACCAGGTATTCAAGGCCATCGGCCAGTCGTTCGAGCCTTCGATGCTGTCGGGAGAAAAGACGCCGGACATCGAAAACCGCCGTTTCCGGGTGAATGCGAGACAACGAACCTCATTGCCCGACGTGTGGGCCGGTGGCGACTGCACTGCCGGGAAGGACCTGACCGTCACCGCAGTCCAGGACGGCAAGCAAGCCGCGCTGGCCATTCATGAATTTCTGATGGAGAGCCCCAATGGCTGACCTGAGCTGCAATATCGCCGGCGTGCGCTCGCCCAATCCTTTCTGGCTGGCTTCGGCTCCGCCCACCGACAAGCAATACAACGTCGAGCGCGCTTTCGATGCGGGCTGGGGCGGCGTTGTCTGGAAAACACTGGGTGAGGAAGGCCCACCAGTCGTCAACGTTTCTTCGCGCTACGGATCGGTGGATTACAACGGCCAGCGCATGATGGGCCTGAACAACATCGAGTTGATCACCGACCGTCCGCTGGAGGTCAACCTGGTGGAGATCGAAGCCGTCAAGCGAAACTGGCCCGACCGGGCGTTGCTGGTCTCGCTGATGGTGCCCTGCGAAGAGCAGGCCTGGAAGAAGATTTTGCGCCAGGTAGAGCAGACCGGCTGCGACGGCGTGGAACTGAACTTCGGCTGTCCCCACGGCATGAGCGAGCGCGGCATGGGCGCCGCCGTCGGACAGGTGCCTGCCTATATCGAAGAAGTCACCGCCTGGTGCAAGTCCTACACCCGGATGCCGGTATTCGTGAAGCTGACACCGAATATTTCAGATATCCGTTATCCGGCACGTGCTGCGAAAAACGGCGGTGCCGATGCCGTTTCCCTGATCAATACCATCAACTCGATTGTATCGGTCGATCTCGACTCCATGGCGCCAAACCCATCCGTCGCCGGCAAGGGCGCGCACGGTGGCTATTGCGGACCAGCCGTGCGCCCTATTGCACTCAGCATGGTGTCGGAAATCGCCCGCGATCCACAGACCGCCGGACTTCCCATTTCCGGCATTGGCGGCATCGGCAACTGGCGCGATGCAGCCGAGTTCATCGCCCTGGGCTGCGGCAGTGTGCAGGTTTGCACGGCCGCCATGCATTACGGTTTCAAGATCGTGGACGACATGATCGACGGACTGAACAACTGGATGGATGACAAAGGTTACGCCACCCTCGATGATTTCCGCGGCGGGGCCGTCCCCAACGTGACCGATTGGCAGAACCTCGACCTGAACTTCGAAACCGTGGCGGTCATCGACAATGACAAGTGCATCGAGTGCGGCTTGTGCCATATCGCCTGTGAAGACACCTCGCACCAGGCCATCGCCCGGCATCGCAACGACGAAGGCAAGCGAATCTATACCGTCATTGATGAAGAATGCGTGGGTTGCAACCTGTGCCACCTGGTCTGCCCGGTACCGGATTGCATTACCATGCAGGAAGTCGACAACGGTAAGCCCTACCTTAACTGGGGCGGGCACCCCAACAATCCGATGCGAGGCCAGTGAGGTGCATAAAAGCCGATTCGGCGGATTGATAATCGACTGCCAGACCAATGACCTGGACGCCGCGGCGGAATTCTGGGGGGCGGCCCTTGGGCACAAGCCGCTGCATCACGCAGGCCCGGAAGATGGCAAGTACCGCATACTGGATACCCCGGCGCAGAGCCCCTATCTCGAAGTGCAGCAGGTTAAGCACCCCAGCCGTGTGCACCTGGATATCGAAACCGATGACATCGAAGCGGAAGTGCGGCGACTGCAAACCCTGGGTGCGAAGCGGCTGACCGCCATACGCGACTGGGTCGTGATGGAGGCACCCACAGGGCAACGATTCTGTGTCGTCCCTGCGCGCCAGGAAGGATTTGAAACCGGCGCAAATACCTGGAGCTGAGCAGCTAGAGGTCTATTACTTCCTGTATTTCGCCAGGATTTCAAAAACCCTGGCATTGGGGCAGAAGCTGTTGTCGCCTGCATGCTCCCCCTCCAGCCAGGCTTCACATTCGTCGGTCGCGCCGCAACGTCGGCAGCTCCGTCGAATGGCCTGGATCACCTCGTCGTGCTCACCGACGGGGTCGATATCCGGGTCCAGGCCCGCCTTGCGCATCATGTGGCGCATGCGGGATTCCGAAGCCAAGCGGCGGCGAGGAACAAGAAATGAGAGGCCCGCGACTACGGCAGCGAACAGGACTATTGCGATCACCACACCCTGGAAAGTCGAAACCACCATGCTTTGAGTATGCTGCCGGTGTACTGGCCACCATTGACTTGGGTCAGCAACCCGGGCAATTTGGGGACTTACAACCTTTGTAGGGACGGCTTTGTGAAGAAAATTGCTTTGCTACTCGGCGTGTTGACGGTGCTGCTGTTGACGGTCATGTTGATCCGCGCCCAGACGGTTTACGAGGAGCAACAGGCGCCAGCCCTGGAACTCGCCCGCCAACCGGCCCTCGATGAGCAGGCCGCCGTCGGCAGACTGTCCCGGGCCATCGGCATCCCCACGGTGTCCTATGATGACCGCTCTCGATTCGATGCCGAGGCGTTTCTCGCTTTCCACCAATTCCTGCAAGACGCTTACCCGCAAGTCCATGCCATTGCGGAACGGGACCTCGTTAACACTTACAGCCTCGTCTTTCACCTGCCGGGATCCAATCCCAACCTGGCGCCGATCCTGCTCATGGGACATTACGACGTCGTGCCCATCGATCCAGCCAGCCAGGATCAGTGGCGATTCGAGCCTTTCAGCGGCGTGCTGTCGGACGGCCATATCTGGGGCCGCGGCAGTATGGATGACAAGCTGGGAGTCATCGGGCTGATGGAAGCCATGGAACAGCTACTGGCGAATGGCTTCAGGCCACAGCGTTCGATATACCTGGCCTTCGGGCACGATGAAGAAGTCGGAGGACTGGATGGCGCCATCGAAGTCGCTCGCTGGTTCGAACAACGCGGCGTGCGCTTCGAGTTTGTGCTCGATGAAGGCGGCATCGTGACTGAGGGAATTTTCGACGGCGTCGACCGCCCAGTAGCCGTCGTCGGCATTGCCGAGAAGGGCTGGGTGAACCTGGAACTCACGGTCCGCTCGATAGGGGGTCACTCTTCCCAACCGCCGCAGCATACCGCGGTTGGCATTCTTAGCGAGGCCATTGTGCGGCTGGAGAACGACCCTTTCCCGGCATCACTCGAATACACCCGGCAAACGATCGACACCATCGCGCATGCCATGCCCTTCGGGTTGCGATTCCTGTTTGCCAACAGCTGGTTACTGGAGCCACTGATCAAGGCCCAGATGCTAAAAGACCCTGGCAACGCCGCCGGCTTGCGTACCACCACGGCGGTCACCATGATTTCCGGCAGCCCAAAGTCGAATATCCTGCCCACTGAGGCGCGGGCCGTGGCGAATTTCCGCATCATCCCGGGAGAAACCGCGGAGTCGGTGCGGCAACGGGTGGTGCAGGTCATCGACGACCCCAGGGTGGAGATCAACATGCTGACGCACTGGGACCCTTCGGCAGTCTCTCCGGTGGACTCGGAAGCTTACCGCCTGATTGCGGGCACCATTCGCGGCATTGACCCGGACATCCTGGTCGCACCCTACATGGTGCGCGGCGGCACCGACGCCCGCTACTTCAACGGGCTGTCGGACAATGTCTATCGATTCCTGATGGCACGTGCGAACCCGAAAACTATCGAGCAGATCCACGGCATCAACGAGCACGTGGCGGTCGAGAGCTACCTGGAGGCTATACGGTTTTACTACCAACTGATTTCTTATACTGCGGAGGAGTAAGAGTCAGGGCCGAATAGAGACGCGAATGACGCGAAAAAAATCGAATTACGCAAAATTCTTAACTTGGATCATAGGCAACTTATCAGGCCGCAACATTGGTTAAGGGTTGATTGCCTCTGGTAACTGAGCCGCTTCCTCCTTTCACGAAACCTGAAGTCGAGCAGGCTTTGGAGAAAAAACCGAGGGAATTTGAGTCTTGGCACGGCCAAGCGATAGTTAGCTTCGCGTAATTCGATTTTTTTCGCGTAATTCGCGTCTTGTTTTTCGCCACTCCAACCATTCACTCAGCCGGGTCCTTGAGAATCGGCCATTGGCTCACATCCAGCGCGTCCCGGTAGCTGTGCCAGGTCGAATACGCCAGCCACGGAATGATGACAATCAGGCCCAGGAAAACCGTAGCGAAACCGATCAGCGTCAGGACGACGATGCAGCAGGCCCACAACAGCATGGCGGGCTTGTTGCGCAGCACCACGTTGATGCTGGAGACTACCGCAGTGACCACATCAACATCGCGGTTGGCCAGCATCGGCAGCGAGGTCGCTACGGCAGCAAAGGTGAACC
>JAHEFS010000017.1:0-3794 GCA_024640045.1 Chromatiales bacterium
CGTGCCTGGATAACTTTTTCCAGGCCGGCGAAGGCGCCGCCGCAGATGAACAGGATCTGGCTGGTATCGACCTGCAGGAATTCCTGCTGCGGGTGTTTGCGGCCGCCCTGCGGCGGAACCGAGGCAATGGTCCCCTCGATCAGTTTCAGCAACGCCTGCTGGACACCTTCACCAGAAACGTCACGGGTAATCGACGGGTTCTCCGCTTTGCGGGAAACCTTGTCGATTTCATCAATATAGACAATACCCGTCTGGGCTTTTTCGACGTCGTAATCGCATTTCTGGAGCAATTTCTGAATGATGTTCTCGACATCCTCACCGACATAGCCCGCTTCGGTCAGGGTCGTGGCATCAGCAATCGTAAACGGCACATTCAGCATTCGGGCCAGCGTTTCCGCCAACAAGGTCTTGCCCGACCCGGTGGGGCCGATCAACAGGATATTGCTCTTGGTTAGCTCGATCTGCTCTTCGGAACGATTGGGCTCCAGTCGCTTGTAATGGTTGTACACCGCTACTGACAGTACTTTCTTGGCGTGCTCCTGTCCGATGACGAAGTCGTCAAGGAAGGAGTGTATCTCCTTGGGATTGGGCAGACTGTCGCGCTCGGCGACACCCGCCTCTTCCAATTCTTCGCGGATGATGTCGTTGCATAATTCGACACATTCGTCGCAGATGTAGACGCTGGGTCCAGCGATCAGCTTGCGCACCTCATGCTGGCTTTTGCCACAGAAGGAGCAGTAGAGAATTTTGCCGTCGGTACTCTTGTTTTCTTGATCGCTCACTTCAATTTATCCGCTATCTAAATGAAATCCTGACTATTTCTTTTTGTCCTTTCCAAGGCTACGACTGTCGAGCACGCGGTCTACCAAGCCGTAAGCCAGGGCCTCGGTTGGCCCCATAAAATTGTCTCTTTCCGTGTCCTTGGCAATCGTTTCAACACTCTGCCCGGTATGTCGCGCCAGCAATTCATCAAGCTGGGCGCGCACTTTCAGAATCTCGCGCGCATGAATGTCGATGTCTGTTGCCTGCCCCTGGAATCCGCCCAGCGGCTGGTGAATCATAACCCGTGAATGCGGCAGACAGTAGCGTTTGTCTTTCGCACCGGAAGCGAGCAGCACCGCACCCATACTGGCCGCCTGCCCCACGCACATGGTGCTGACGTCCGGACGGATGTACTGCATGGTGTCATAAATGGCCAGGCCCGCAGAAACCGCACCACCGGGGCTGTTGATGTACAGGTTGATGTCCTTGTCAGGATTTTCCGACTCCAGGAACAGCAACTGCGCCACGATCAGGTTTGCCATGTGGTCCTCAATGGCCCCAACAACGAAGATCACACGCTCTTTCAGCAGGCGCGAGTAAATATCGTAAGCGCGCTCACCTCGGGAGGTCTGCTCGACCACCATGGGAACGAGGTTCAAAGCCCGAGTCTCGGTGCTCATCCGGCCTGCCCCCCGCGCGAAGCTGCATTGATGACATCGTTGAAATTCATGGATTCTTCGGTCACCTTGGCCTGTTCCAATACCCAGTCTACCACCTGTTCTTCGAGCACCGAATTCTCAACTGCACTCAACAACCGCTGTTCGCTGTAGTACAAGCGAACGACTTCCTGGGGCTGTTCGTAGGTGTCCGCCACCGTCTCGATGGCCTGTCGCACGCGCGCGCCATCCACCATGATGCTGTTCTGCCGAGCGATTTCGCTCAATAGCAAGCCACTCTTGACCCGGTTCCGTGCAATCCCCATGAACGGCTCAAGCTCCTGTTTTTCAGCTTCGATACCCATCCGGCTGGCCGCCTGCCGCTGCAGGTTGGCTGCTTCATCGCGCACCATCCCCTCGGGCACTTCCATATCCGGATGCATCTTCAGCAGCTTGTCCACCAACTGTACCTTCAGATACGACATGGTGGCTTGCTTCAGTTCGCGTTCGAGATTACTGCGAATTTCTGAATTCAGTTCGTCCAGCTCACCGCTGGCGATCCCGAACGACTTGATGAATTCGGCATCCACTTCAGGGAGCACGGCTTGCTGCACTTTAATGACGCCTAACTCGGTCTTTACCTTCTGCCCGGCAAGCTTGGCGTCCTGGTATTCATCGGGAAACTTGAGCTTGGCGGTTGTCTCTTCCCCGGGCCCCAGTTTGGCCACCGCTTTTTCAAGGTCATCAAAGCCCGACTGACCCATGACGACGGAAATTCGTTGCTTACCGCTTTCGGGCACACGGCCCGCATCGGTATCAGCGGCATACTCGACGGTGACCTGCTGGCCAGCCGTTCCTGGCTGCTCAAGGTCAGTCCATGTCTGGCGCTGCGCCCGCAAGGTGTCGAGCATGTTGCCGACATCAGATTCAGTGACTTGTGCAGTCGGTTTTTTAATCTCGATCGATGCGGTGTCGATCGCAGCGACTTCGGGAAACACCTCGATACTGGCAGTAAACTCAAGGTCTCCGCCCGACTGCAGGCTCGGTTCGCTTTCGAGCACCGGCGAAGAAGCGGGCCGCAGGGATTCCTGCTGCAGGGCTTGCGCAAGGCTGCTCTGCACCTCCTGGGCCACTATTTCCTGCTGCACGGACTTCCCGTAACGCTGCTGCAGCACTTTGAACGGAACACGCCCGGGCCTGAAGCCCTTGATCTTGACCTGCTTGCCCAACTCGCGCAGGCGGGCGTCGATCTTCTTCTGGAGCCCGTCGCCAGGCACTTGGACGGTCAGCTTGCGCTGAAGCGCCGAGGATTTCTCAACCGATACTTGCATGGTAACGCCTTACCTCTTTCGGGGAATCTGTTCCCGTGGGCCTGCTGCAGGAGAAGTGGTGCGAAAGGGGAGACTCGAACTCCCACGGGTTACCCCACTGGATCCTAAATCCAGCGCGTCTACCAATTCCGCCACTTTCGCAGTACGAAGGGACCTCGAATCCATTTACATTGTAAGAACTGGTGGGCCATCTAGGACTCGAACCTAGAACCAATAGATTAAGAGTCTACTGCTCTGCCAATTGAGCTAATGGCCCATGTTCTGGTTCGGAAACCCACCGGTTTCCGATCATAAAATTGGGGTGGACGATGGGGCTCGAACCCACGACCGCCGGAATCACAATCCGGAGCTCTACCAACTGAGCTACGCCCACCATTGCAACTGCTGCCGCCAAACGCACATTTTGAGTGTTTCGCAGCTTAAATCAACACCTTTTTACCGTTTGAGCGACATTTTACCGCACCCGCCGACAAAGTGTGGCGTGCGCCATGACCTGGCGCGCCCGGCAGGATTACTCCGGGCCTCGTGCCCTTCGCCCCTTCGGGGCCGACCTCTCTCTGTTCGGTCGTTCTGATCGTTCCCGACGATCAGAGCGAACCTGCAACCCTCGGCTTGGAAGGCCGATGCCCAATGCACTTATCAAACTGCACCGATTGAGCGCTGCTCAAGCGGATAGAGTCTCCAGCACAGCCGTGCGCCATGACCTGGCGCGCCCGGCAGGACTCGAACCTGCAACCCTCGGCTTAGAAGGCCGATGCTCTATCCGATTGAGCTACGGGCGCTCTAACCTGTAACCATTCATCCGCTTCCCTTTTTGTGAAAGCGAATGAATTCCTTGTCTGGTCGGGGTGGAGGGATTTACTTCGGGCATCCTGCCCTCGGCCCTCCGGGCTCGCCGCGCAAACCGCAGCTCGTTCAAAATTGCTCCCGGCAATTTTGTGAACCCCGAAGAGGGTCCCAATCATCTTCCCAACCGTGAAAATCGCTCACTCGCCTCTCTGTGAGAGCGAGCGATTTTCCCTATTTGGTCGGGGTGGAGGGATTT
>JAHEFS010000017.1:3894-33279 GCA_024640045.1 Chromatiales bacterium
TGGTCGGGGTGGAGGGATTTGAACCCCCGACCCACTGCTCCCAAAGCAGTTGCGCTACCAGGCTGCGCTACACCCCGAATCTGGCTCATTTTACAGTACCGGGAAAATCGCTCGGCCCGGCACCCGGAAAAGCCGCGCAATGGTACGGAACTCCAAGGCCGGGGTCAATGAAATAGCCAATCCAGGTGTCTTTGCCGAACGGCATTGGAGCGGGATTCCCACGGGCAGGGATCTGATCCCGTCCGCTTAAGTTTTCCGAAAACAAAGGGAAGTTTGCGGTCAGGACAATTCCATTATGCCCGGTGCAGCGCTAAGCTTGCAGCCGCATCCGGGTTCCCTGGCCTCTGGCGCGAAAGATAGCCTCGCATTTTCTGACGAAAACAGGAATCATACTGTTCCTGAAAAGGACAGACGGCCATCACCACCACCGAGGCCTATACAAGGCGCAGCGGCAGCAAACATTCTGAAAGATGCGATTTATGGCATCCATTTGTGCGCACTTGCTGCGCTTTAGAGGTTAATCTCATTCCATGGCACACCACGTCATATTTGCGGCTCCGTTCTTCATGGATGCGACCTTGCGCTTTCTGCGCGGCGCAACCCGTCTGCCCGGCGTCAACGTGACCCTGGTCAGCCAGGATCCGGAGGATCGGCTGCCGATAAACCTTCGATCAGCAATTGCGGGCCACTGGCGCGTGGATGATGCTCTCGATCCGCAGCAGCTTGCCGACGCAGCACGCCAGCTCGAACGCCGGTTTGGAAAAGCGATTGGCTTTATGGCGGCACTGGAGCAATTACAGGTACCGCTCGCCATCGCGCGTGAAACGCTGGGCATCGATGGCTTATCTTCGGAGGCCGCGCGCAACTTCCGTGACAAATCCCGGATGAAAGACGTGCTGCGAGCTGCCGGTATCCCGTGTGCCCGTCACGCATTGGTCGGCAATCCCGCGGCAGCCAGGGCCTTCGCGGGCGAAGTGGGGCTGCCATTGGTCGTCAAGCCACCAGATGGCGCGGGCGGCAAAGCGACCTACCGGCTGGAAAGTCAGGAGGATTTTGAGAACTACCTGCGACAGTTCCCGCCCGACCCGGCACACCCAACCCTGTTTGAAGAGTTCGTCCGTGGCATCGAGCACTCGTTTGACAGCGTATTCATCAAGGGAAAGCCCGTCTGGCACTCGATCTCACGCTACCTGCCGTCGCCGCTCGAAGTCATCGAGAATAAATGGATTCAGTGGTGCGTTTTGTTGCCCCGGGATATCGACGGCGCCGAATACGATCCGATACGCAAAGCCGGCTTCGCCGCGGTCGAAGCACTCGGTTTGCAAACCGGGCTCAGCCACCTCGAGTGGTTTCAGCTCACGGGCGGCAATATTGCGATTTCAGAAGTCGGCGCCCGGCCTCCTGGAGCACAAATTTCGACTCTCCTGTCCTATGTGCACGATCTCGACTTCTATCATGCCTGGCCACGCCTGATGGCCCTTGGGGAATTCGACCCGCCCACCCGCAAATACGCAGCGGGAGCCGCCTACCTAAGGGGGCAAGGGCAAGGCCGGGTCGTGGGCATCACTGGCGTGGAAGAAATTCAGCGCCAATTTGGTTCTATTGTCGTGGAAGCAAAACTTCCGCGAGAACAACAAACACCAAGTGACAGCTACGAGGGTGACGGGTACATCATCGTTCGCCACCCCGAAACTGAAGTCGTCCAGTCCGCCTTGCAAGAAATCATAAAAACAATACGCGTGCACCTGCAATGAGGGCACCGTTACGACTTCTGCTGGGGCCTCAGAGACCGGTTATCAACCTGGACAGGGCCATCGAACGGACTGGCATTGGGAACGGACCCATCGGCGTCATTTCGGCAGCATGGCAAGAAGCTGAGGGTGATATTGGCGACATTCAGCGTCTGATCGAAAATCCCCTGTTCGACCTGGGGCTCTATCAGCGGGCAGAAGCCGTATTCACTGCGGACGAACCCCTGCGCGAAGCCTATCGGAAACGCCAGGAACAATTGAAAGAATTGCAGCGCCTGCACCAATTGCGTCTGAAGCAGCTGACCGTAGCGGCACGGGGCATATTGCGCGCGACGGGTGACATCGATGCAATCGCCGATGAGCGCCGCCATGCCATTTCGCAACTGCGCGCACTGGACCAACACCACCTGCGGCAAATTCGCAAGATCAACACCCGCTGCGATGAAGAACTTGCTGGCCGGAAAAGCCCGGAACTGTCTCGTCACCTGGAAGCCGTCCAGGAGGAATTGGCGCGCTGCGAGACGGTACTCATCACGGGCGGCAACGTCGTGGTCCTGATCAATCGCTTGCGGCTGTTCGGCATGGACGTGTCGTTGCAATCAAAGAATCTTATTGCGTGGTCTGCGGGCGCCATGGCTTTGTGCGATCGGATCGTGCTGTTTCACGACCGCATGCCGCAGGGCCGCCGCGATCCCGAAGTCATTTGTGAAGGCCTGGGTATCGTGCCGGATACGATACTGTTGCCGGATGCACGCAACCGCTTAAGAACCAACGAATCCATTCGAACCAGCCTGTTCAGCCGGCGGTTCTCCCCGGCCACTTGCCTGACGCTCGACAATGGTTCCCTGCTGTTGTTCGAAGATGGCAAGGTCCGTCGCAGCGAGAATATCTTTCACCTGTCGCGGGAAGGCCAATTCACGAGGGTGCGGGCAGCATGAACCCGGCATTGGCGAAACTCACGCGCAAGAGTGTTCCCGATGCAAGCGATGTCGATGCATTCATGAGCGCTACCCGCTTCCCGATGGTCAACGGTACCGACGTGACCTTCGTCTATCGCGGCTCCGTGGAAGCCGTATTCCTGCGTTGCTGGATCTCTGGCCTCGATACCGCGCAGCCGTTCGAATCCATACCGGGCACAGATCTGTGGGCGACGACCATAGAACTGCCTAAAGGGTCACGGATTGAATATAAATTTGAAATTGTCAAAAACGGCAACAAGGAGTTAATCCTTGATCCGCTGAACGCCGTGACAGCGCAGGATCCGTTCGGGTCCAACTCCGTCTGCCAGGGCTATGGCTATGAGCGGCCGGAATGGTCTGTCCCGAACCCGTTGTCGCGGGAGGGAACGCTCCACCGAAAGGGCCTGTTCAGCAACGCTTTCAATGGAACGCGCGAGTTCCAGGTTTACCTGCCAGCAACGTTTCGCAGCAACCGCCATTATCCCTTGCTGGTGGTCCATGACGGTGAAGACTATTTGCACTACTCAGACCTCAAGGCCGTGCTCGATAACCTGACCCACAGGTTAGAGATTCCTTCCTTGGTGGCGGCACTGATTCAGTCACCTGACCGGCTGACCGAATATTCAGGTAATGACCAACATGCACAGTTTCTGGCCGAAGACCTGCTGCCATTCATGTCCAGTGAATATCCGCTCATAGACCACTGCGACTCACGTTGCCTGATGGGCGCGAGTTTCGGCGGTGTCGCGGCTTTGCACGCGGCCTGGCGTAAACCAGGATGTTTCGGCAATCTGCTGTTGCAGTCCGGTTCGTTCGCATTCAGCGACATTGGGCGTCACAAGCGCGGCCCTGTTTTCGATCCGGTCGTTCGCTTCATGAACGAGTTCCGGGCCCAGCCCGACCGACCAGCGGATCGGGTGTTTATGAGTTGCGGCATGTACGAGTCCCTCATCTATGAGAACCGGTCGCTGGTACCGCATCTCCAGTCGAAAGGTGTCGACGTACGCTTCGAGGAAGCACGGGATGCCCACAACTGGGAAAACTGGCGCGACCGCCTGCGGATCGGTCTTTCCTGGCTGATGCCGGGACCGGCATGGCAAGTTTACGAATGACAAACTCGCACCTGCTATATTCACCTGATTGGCACAACGCTAAGGAAAAACTGTGACACAACTGACAAGACGGATCGGCCTTTCCCTGGGAGCGGATATTTGCTGGCCGATTTGCTATGAGGCCCTGCTCAAGGAACTGGATCTGGCGCTACCCATTGGGGAGGACACGGTCACGTTCGAGGCCGAGCGCGTCTCCATCGAGCCATTCGACCTGATGCGGCCCTGCGAATACGACGTGGTCATCGATCGGCTCACACACTGGTATCACACGTCGCGGGAGTGGATCAAAAAATCGATACTCACCGACGACCTGTACGTGTTCAACAACCCCTGGTCGCTGCAATCCATGGAAAAGCAGACAACCTACTGCGCCATGCTGAGGCTGGGCTTTCCGATTCCCAGGACCTGGCTGATACCACCCAAGGCTTATGCCGAATCAGCTGACCTGGAACCCACCCTCAGGCGCTACGCCAAGCTCTTTGATCTGGGCGAAATCGGCGACGATATCGGGTACCCGCTGTACATGAAGCCATACGATGGCGGTGCCTGGGTCGGCGTTACTGCAATCAAGGACCGCGAGGCCTTACTCAAGGCATACAACGAAAGCGGCGTCCGGGTGATGCATCTGCAAGAAGGCATCGTGCCCTTTGACGGCTTCGTCCGTTGCGTCGGGCTGGGACCCCAGTGGCGTTGCGTCAACTACGATCCCGACGCGCCCCTGCACGACCGCTATCAAATGGATGTCGACTTTCTCTCGGCCAGCGAAGAACAGCGGCTGATCGATATGACCATGGTCATCAACGCCTTTTTTGGCTGGGATTTCAACTCCTGCGAATCGCTGCTGAGCAAGGGCGAGTGGCACCCGATCGATTTCGCCAACGCCTGCCCGGACTCCCAGGTGACTTCGCTGCATTTTCACTTCCCGTGGCTGATCAAGGCGAACCTGCGCTGGTCGATCTATTGTGCCGCGACCAAGCGTCGCCCAAACACCAACCTGAACTGGCGCGAATACTTCGATATCGCAGATCAGGATATTCCTTTCGACGAAAAACTGGCAGCCTATGTGGAGATATCCCGCAAGCGTTTCGATGTGGAGGACTTCGAAGCATTCTGTGCCCAGCACCTGGGGCACCTGGACGAGGTCGCCCATCACTATTTCGCGACCGAAGGGGTAAGGAATGCGATACGGGAAAAGGTCGAAGCTTTGTATCCCAAGCACGAAGTCGAAGAGTTCACTGAATTGTTCTGGGACCGTATCCAGCATTGGCGCGATGTTGAAAGCGGCGCCCTTTCAAAATCGTGAAAGACGTTTTTCGCTGGTATTCACCGAAGGTTGAGCAGGAAGTTCAACTGGTCCGCTGGGGGCACATGGGGACACCGGTGTTGCTGTTTCCGACCGCGGGAGGCGACGCCGAGGAAATTGAGCGGTTCCACCTGATCCGGGTATTGCAACCGCTCCTGGAAGCCGGGCGTATCAAAGTCTATTCCACGGACAGCGTGGCTGGGAAAGCCTGGTTCAGTGGTGAGCACTCGGCAGAGTATTGTTCCCGACTGCAGAACTGTTTCGACGCACTGGTGTATGAAGAGATCTCACCGATCATCCGTAAGGACTGCAGGAGTGACGATATCGAGATCATCACGGCAGGCGCCTCCATCGGGGCATTCAACGCGGTTGCGACCCTTTGCCGCCACCCTGATATCTACAAGCTGGCCATTGCCATGAGCGGGACCTTCGATCTTTCCAAATACCTGGAGGGCCGCTTCAACCTCGATTTCTATTTTTCTTCACCGCTGCACTATCTGCCAGATCTCGAGGGACCGCAACTCGACAGGCTCAGAACGCGCCTCGTCCTGTTGCCAACCGGCGAAGGGAATTACGAGGACATTGGCGAGTCCTGGCGCGTCGCCCAGGTATTGGGCGCCAAGGGCATCCCCAACCGGGTCGACTCATGGGGTGCGAACTATCATCATGACTGGGTCACGTGGCGAGAAATGCTGCCCAAATACCTGGCGGAATACGCCTAGTCGCTACCCTTCGGCAATCATCTCCAGTTCTGAACCAACCGCATCGGCCATTTCGATGGTGGCTGCGAGATCCGGGTGGCGTAACATGATAAATCCGTCTGACACGAGCGTTTTGCGCCAATCCCGGCGTGGCGTACCCGGGGGCAACAAGGTATTCCAGACGACATGCTCGCCAAATCGCGCCTGTAGCTGTTCCGTTCCGGTGATGCGGCTGATGCGCCCTGTTCCTCGCGCCCTTTTGAAGATTGTCGCAACGTTGTAGCGTCGCTCGTAAGGCTCCAGGATTCTGCCAGTGGTCAGGGCTTGCCCCCAGGCCTTGAATACATCGAAATCGCAGGCAAATTTCATCTGATCGACCTGGTGTGCACCGGGCGGTCGTCCACCGATCTCACCGAAAACGACTTCTCCGTCGGATTTTCGATACCATTCCATATGTGTAAAACCGGTGTCGAATTCGAGCGCCCGGATCACGTCGTAACCCATTTTTTTGCCGGCCGAAAGATCATCCCGCTCGACGTCCCGCAACGCGATCACCTGCGGACTGATCCACTCGTTACTGCGCGCAATCAACGGGCGGGGCCGGTACCAGGCAATGTTGTAATAGGCAATCTCACCGCCGATGGTGATGGTGTCAAAGGTGTACTCCTCGCCATCGATGAATTCTTCAATGCTGATGGTCGGCACGTGCCGGAGCAGTGGCAGCACAGCGCGCAACTCATCTCTCGAGTCCACACGATAAGTATCAGCGGAGCCCGCGCCATCGATGGGCTTCAGAATAACCGGAAAACCAATCCTCTCGACCGCCTCCCAACAGCCAGCAACACTGTCAGCGGCCACGTGTCTCGGGGTGCGGATTCCCGCCTGGTCGAGCGCCACTTTCATGGCCTCCTTGTCGCGAAACAAGCGGGCATGCTCGACCTTCATCCCCGGGACGGAAAACTGCTCCCGCAACTCGGCAGCCAGCAGCACCCCCGGCTCCCACAGGCATTCGATGCGGTCAAGTTGCTGTCCTCGCAGATGCTGCCGCAGCTCCGTGGTGACCTGAGCGCTGTCCCACAAAGACGAAACCTGGACGTACGCGGACAAGGACCTACGCACGAGTTCCGGCAGCGACGCTGCATGTTGATCACCCACTCCGAACACCCGCGCTCCGGCTTCAGCGAGGCCACGAGCGAATTCCGGCATATCCGCAGGGTAGCCGGGTGATATCAGCAGTACATTCATGAGCGGCCACACCAAATTTTTCGAAAGTGAGCGGATTATCCGCATCTCAAAGTAGAATAGCACCCGCCACTATCCTGGATGACCCTTCGTTGAACGAAAATCGCAATCTTCGCATCTGCCTGGCCACCGCCGAGTTCGCTCCACTTGCCAAGACCGGTGGACTGGCTGATGTCAGTGCCGCCCTTTCGACCTACCTGCACAAGGCCGGGCATGACGTCCGTGTTCTGATGCCTTATTACGCTTCACTCAAGCGTGAGCACCTCCTCATCGAGAACGTGGAAGGGCTTCAAAACCTGCGCATCAATATCGGCCCGTGGGATGTGGAATACTCAATCGACAAGGCAACCATCGAACGCAGCGGCCTGACCATTTACCTGCTTCGCTGCCCTGCCCTCTACGATCGCGCCGGTTTATATACGTCCGGCGGCGACGAGCACCTGCGGTTCATTCTGCTGTCCCGCGCAGCTTTCGAGATGTGTCAACGCATGCAATTTGCACCCGATATCATGCATTGTCACGACTGGCACACGGCTCTTATCCCCCTGTACCTGCGAACCCTGTACGCGAGGGATGCCCTGTTCGCGCGGACACGTTCGGTCCTGACTATTCACAATATTGGTTATCAGGGCGTATTTGGAGCAGACATTCTGGCCGATCTGAATCTTGGCCATTTCCAGGAGCAACTTCACCAGGATGACATAGCGAAAGGTCGAATCAACTTTCTCAAGACAGGCATTCTGTACGCCGACCTGCTGACAACGGTCAGCCCTACTTATGCCCGGGAAATCCAGGGGTCCGAGTACGGCATGGGACTCGACGGTTTCCTGCGCGCCAGAGCAGACGTTCTGGTCGGCATACTCAACGGCGTCGACAGCGATGAATGGAATCCGGAGACAGATACACTCATTCCTCACAACTATTCGGCAGAAGACAAAAGCGGCAAGGAAAACTGTAAAGCGGCCCTGCTGGCCGAACTGGGCCTGCGCAACAGAACGCACCAACCGCTCATCGGGATCGTCAGCCGCCTGGTGAGCCAAAAGGGTTTTGACCTCCTGGAACACGTTTTGCCGCAATTGCTGGCCAGGAGAGATTTTTCCCTCGCTGTTCTGGGCAGTGGAGAGCCACACATCGAATGGTTTTTCGAATCTCTGCAGCGACACGCCCGGGACCGGGTCTGTTTTTACCATGGCTACAACAACAAACTCGCACACTTGATTGAAGCGGGCAGCGATCTGTTCCTGATGCCGTCGCGGTATGAGCCCTGCGGCCTGAACCAGATGTACAGCCTCAAGTACGGCACGGTCCCGGTCGTGCGCGAAACGGGTGGGCTGGCCGATTCCGTGCAGGCGATAAGCCCCGACAAGGGGACCGGAACCGGAATCCTGTTCCGGGACTATGACGAGGCCGGCCTGACGTGGGCCATGAATACCGCATTGGATTTATTCGAAAACAAACCGCTCTGGAAAAAAGTCGTCCACAACGGGATGACGCAGGACTTTTCCTGGCAGAAACAAGGAGAGCAGTACGTGAACATCTTTCGCCAGCTGTCTGGCTCATGAACATTATTTTTGTCGAGCCGTCGTTTCCGCCCAATCAAAGGGAATTTGCACGGGCACTTCATGCGACAGGCGCCAACGTCATCGGCATCGGTGAGCGCCCGGTCGAGTATCTCGACGACGAGGTCAAGAGCTGGCTGAAGGACTACGTGCAGGTTCCGTCGGTCGTGCATGAACCCTCGCTGCTCAAGGCGGTAAAGCTGATCCAGGGGCAAGTCTGGGTTGACCGGATCGAGGCAACCATCGAAGCGCACATCATGCCGGTTGCGACTGTTCGTGAGGCCACTGGCATTCCCGGCACCTCGACCCGGACTGCTTACCTGTGCCGTGACAAGCCGGCAATGAAGGAAGTATTGCGCCAGGCCGGCATTTCCTGCGCCCAGTCAACGCGCGCCGAATCGGCACAGGACGCGCGCGAATTTACCTCGGCGGTTGGCTTTCCAGTCATCGTCAAGCCGCCGGCGGGCGCCGGCGCGTCCGGCACTTACAAGGTTCAGAATGAAAGTGAACTGGAAAATGTGATCGTCGAGTCAGGCCTTGCCAACGGCCATCCCGTGGCCATCGAGGAGTTCATTGAAGGTCATGAAGGCTATATCGATACGCTGACCATCGATGGCAAAGTCCAGCATGAGTTCATTACCCACTACTATCCCAATGTACTGGAGGCGATGCGCAAACGCTGGATTTCTCCCCAGATGGTCACCACCAACCGTATCGATGCCCCAGGTTATGCAGAAGTCCGCGAGATGACGCGGAAAGTCATCAAGGCGCTGGAAATCGGCACATCAGCGACACACATGGAGTGGTTCTTCGGACCCAGGGGCTTGAAATTTTCCGAAATCGGATGCCGGCCGCCAGGGGTCGGGCAATGGGACGTGTATAACGCTGCCAACGATTTTGACCTGTATTACGAGTGGGCCTGTGCGCTGGTGCATGGACATACCCACCAGCAACCATCACGTCGTTACGCCGCCGGGATGATTGCTTTGCGCCCTGATCGTGACGGACGGATCAGTGGCTACTCCGGCATTGAAGAGATCCACCGGAAATATGACGACTGCATCGTCAAGGCGCATCTGCCGGGCGCGGGCACCCCAACCCAGCCTGTCGAAGCGGGTTACATGGCCAACGCCTGGCTGCGTGTGCGGCACCCCGACTACGACATGCTCCGCGGGATTCTCAACGACATAGGTCAAACTCTGAAGGTACACGCCTCATGAAGACCGAAGAGTCCGCCCGGTTCAAAGAATTACAGAAGCAACTGCCAAAGGTCTGGCAGAAATACCAGGACGATCCCGGCTACGAACACACCTCGGTCATCGTGCCTTCGATGAGCGTGAACCAGGAAGAACTGTCCAAGGTCACGGGGGCCGCATTTTATGAAGAGCGATTGATGTTCGCATTGATCCGGCTTCGCAACCCGAATGCCCGTCTTATTTACCTGACCAGCCAACCCGTACATCCGGACGTGGTCGACTACTACCTGCAGCTGCTCGACAGCGTGTCAGCCAGCCATGCCCGCAAACGATTGCTCATGATTTCCGTCTTTGACTCGAGCGCGAAACCCCTTTCGGAAAAAATTCTCGATCGTCCGCACCTGCTCATGCGCCTGCGCAAGTACATCGGTGATACCGGGAACGCATACCTGACCTGCTATAACTCGACCGTTCTGGAAAGACGCCTGGCCCTTAGCCTCAACATTCCGATGAACGGCCTGGACCCCGACCTGCTCAGCTACGGCACCAAGTCGGGGAACCGGAAGGTCTTTGCCGAAGCCGGCATTAATTTCCCAACGGGATATGAGGATCTCCACAGTGAAGACGAAGTCGTCAACGCCTTGGCCCGTTTGCGCGAAGAGCGTCCGGACATTAAACGCGCCGTTATAAAGCTGAACGAAGGGTTTGGCGGCGAAGGTAACGCGGTGTTCCGATACCCGGACCGGGCCCTGGGTGCGGAGGGTATCCGAAAGTCCCTCATGGAGTTGTCATGGCTGTCGGGCAATGAGACATACGCCCACTTCATGCAGCAATTCGATCAGATGGGTGGGATCGTGGAGGAACTCATCGAAAGTGAAGAGACGCGCTCGCCCAGCGTGCAGATGAGAATCCTGCCAAATGGTGAAACCAAACTGGTGTCAAGTCATGAACAGGTGTTGGGCGGGTCCACCGGACAAGCCTACCTGGGATGCCGTTTTCCGGCCCGTGATGACTACCGGTCGACGCTGCTCGCCAACGCAGCCAAAGTCGGGGCTGTGCTGAGCAAACACGGAATCATTGGCCGTTTTGCCATCGACTTCCTGACAACGCGTGACGAACAGGGATGGCATGCCCACGCGATCGAAATCAACCTTCGCATGGGTGGGACAACACCTCCATTCCACGCATTGGAGTTCCTGACCGGAGGAGAGCTCGACGTCGAAAGCGGACACTTTCGAGCCCCGGACGGCCGCGCAAAATTCTACGCAGCGACCGACAATCTCAAATCACCGGCCTACAAGGGCTTGTTGCCCGAGGACCTGTTCGAAATCATCTGGAACCATGGTATCGGCTTCAAACACTCGACCGGGACCGGGGTGCTTTTCTACATGATTGGCGCACTCTCTCAATACGGCAAGCTGGGAATGACCTGCATCGGTAACAGCCCCGAGCAGGCGCAGCAACTGTTTGATGACACGGTCGTTATACTCGACAAGATGACCGCAAGTGGAGGGCACGGCAAAGCCGAGCCCATGTCAGACCGATACCTGTCAATGGAGTAGCTGTGCTCGGCGTGCAAAACGGCTCTCCTGCCGTTTTGTCGAACTCGCTGCGCAGAGTCCTCATCAAACCAGGGTGTGAAAAACAAAAAAGCCCCGCAAAGGGGGCTTCTTTGTTTTTGGCTGCGCGAAGTGCACGATGCACGAGTGCCGCGGATTTGTACAGGGATGTACACAGATCGTGGAGCGCAGGAGGCGCGTGAACGATCAGGAGGGATGGCCGGGAACGGCCCCGGAGAGATTCACTCGGCCCCTCCCTGGGCCTCGCCCTGCGGGCGTCATCGCTGTGCTCGACGTGCAAAACGGCTCTCCTGCCGTTTTGTCGAACTCGCTGCGCAGAGTCCTCATCAAACCAGGGTGTGAAAAACAAAAAAGCCCCGCAAAGGGGGCTTCTTTGTTTTTGGCGCGCCCGGAGAGATTCGAACTCCCGACCGCCTGGTTCGTAGCCAGGTACTCTATCCAGCTGAGCTACGGGCGCACACTGAAACTGTTTTTACTCTCCTTACCGGAGAGATTACTCGGCACGTCCTGTGCCTCGCCCCTTTGGGGCTCCTCGCGCGTGGCGCTCGTCGTTCAAAATCGCTCCCGGCGATTTTGTCGAACTCCCGACCATTCAATCGCGTCGCTTCGCGACTGAACTATTGCGTGTTTAGCGACACGCAACGCGGTTCGTAGCCAGGTACTCTATCCAGCTGAGCTACGGGCGCACACTGAAACTGTCTTCGCTCAATGGCGAGGGGTGCGAATTATCCGACTTGGCTGGCCGGCAGTCAACCGCTGATCGAACCAATTCAGGCCGGTTGCCGCGGCAAATGGGGGTGGATGACCTTTCGCCACAACGGCGGCACCAGCGCAATCAATACCAGCAGCGGGTAGCCAAACGGCAGTAACGGCGATTCGGGGTTTTTCTGCAAGGCGCTGAATTCGCGCTGCGGGTGAGTGTGGTGGTCGGCATGACGGGGCAACTGAAGCAGCAACGCGTTACTTAACCAGTAGTCACAGTCCCATGAATGGGTCACGCCGGGCGGCACATAACGCCCATCCGGGCGCTTTTCCCGCCGCAAACCATAGTGTTCCACGTAATTGATGACTTCCAGCAAGGACGCCGCCAGCACCCCCTGAATGACCAGTAACACCGCCGGTAACCAGCCCCAGGCCAACCCGGCCGACACCGTCAGCCCCAGGCTGATGGCAAAGCCTGCTGCCACCTCGTGGGTGAGCCAGGGCCAGGGACGGCCCTTGCTGCGTGCAGCTTCAAACCCAAGCTTCCAGGCCTGCAATGTATTCCGCCACAGGGCTCGCGGCACCTGTTGGTAAACCGTGTCACCCTCCGCAGCCGAGCTGGGGTCAGCCGGCGTCGAAACATGCACGTGGTGCCAGCGCGGATGCTCCAGTTTGAAACCTGCATACCAGACACTGGCCAGCATCAGCCCACCGAGGCCTCGCAGTGACCGGCGACGGCGGTGAATCAGTTCATGCGCCACGTTGATGCCGACCGTGGCGCTGATATCGGCCAGCGACACCACCCAGCCGACCAGGGCTACCGTGCCCTGCTCTGCCAGCACCACCGGTGCGATCGACAGCGACCAGGCCAGAATGACAAGAAAAGAGAAACCGGCCAGGACCGGTATCGCGGTATCGGGATACCAACGCGCAGCGCTGGCTGCGGGGTTATGCAGGTCGCGCCCGATCAGGAAATCCAGTACGGGAATGAGGACGTACAACACCGCCAGCGGGAGCCAGGCGAACACGCTGGCCATGCCTGGCCCGTCGCGCAACATCCAGGAAAACGGCAGCAGCCATGGCAAGGCAACTGCCAGCCAGTAGCTGTGCTTCGTCAAGCTTTCCGGAAAGTATCTGCCTCGACCCATGCCCCAAGAATAGCATTGGCCACGGGTCGATCAAACAAATCGCCCCGCGTCAGCGGGGCGAAAGCGGAGAGTGAAACAATCCGAGGTTCAGTGCTGGGTTGTGTCGTCGAGATTCTCTGCCAACAATTCGACCAGGCTGTCGAGACCCTTATCCCATTTCCAGTGCTCTTTGCTCTCATCCATGGTCAGGCGGCAGTTGGCGCAGGCAGAGATCAAGGAACCAGCACCGGTATCCTCCACCTGGTTCATCTTGATGCGGAATACCTGGTGACGCAGGTTTGTGGCTCGCTTCATGGCCTGGACACCCCCGCCCCCACCGCAGCACCAATTGTGGTTGTGCGTCGGATACATCTCGCGAAAATCGGTGGCGAATCCTTCCAACAGGTAGCGTGCGGCATCCGCTGCACCGCCCCGTCGCGAAATCTGACAAGGGTCGTGATACGTCACCGACTTGCTCAAGGTCTTCAGCTTCAGACGCCCTTCCCGTTTGAGTCCGGCCAGAAATTCAGTAATGTGCACGACCTCGAACGGCAGTGGGCGACCCAGGATATTGGCGCCGGCCCAGCGCATCACGCCAAACGCATGGCCACATTCCGGGATAACCACGGTCTTCGCCTGGACGGCTTCTGCCGCTGCGACGACGCGTTCGATCGACAACTTGGCGATATCGGATTTGCCTGAAAGGAAACCAAAATTGGTGGCCTCATAGCCCTTGCTGCTCAGTGTCCAGTTGACGCCGGCATGATTCAGCAGTTTCGCCATGGCGACCACGGAATCCGGGTATTTCATCAATTCAATGGAAGAAACCGTCAGCAGAACATCCGCCGATGCCTTGTCGATTGGTATTTCGATCTCTTCCTCGTCTTCCAGCCACTCGATGCGGTCTTCAAGAACAGAAGGGGTCACGCCCAGGGGGCTGCCGCGATCCCGCACATTTTCCGCGGCCATGCGCAAGTCCTCAGGCCCGAGCCCGGCCGCTGCAAAGGCTTGGCGGGAAGCCGCCACGATCGAGGAAATATCGATACCCATCGGGCAGACCTGGGTGCAACGGCCGCACATGGTGCAGCTGTCGAAGATCAGTTCCTCCCAATGCCGGAGATCGGCTTCGGTAATTTTCGGCGCGCCGCCAAACCAGGACATCGGCGGTTTACTGCGTTTATAAGCCCGTGCCATGGGAAACAACTTGTAGGCCGGCGTGTGCTTGGGGTCCTGGCTGACCTCGTAGAAATGGCAGGCCGTGGCGCACAGACCACACTTTACGCAGGCCTCCATATACGCCCCCAGGTTCCCGCTCATTTGCGCCAGGAACTTGTTGGCTGCGGCTTGGACGTTCACCTCACGTTTCACGTTTTTGCTCCCTATCCGAATCCTCGAATCCGACCGGCGTTGCCGACAGGTTCAGTTGATCTTCACTTCCATCAGTTCCTTGCCATCCGGATCCGATACGTGCACCGCGCAGGCGATACAGGGATCGAAGCTGTGGATGGTGCGCTGGATCTCCAGCGGTTGCGCGGCATCATGTAGCTGGTGGTTGTCCATCAGGGCCGCCTCATAGGCGCCAGGCTGGCCACTGGGATCTCTGGGCCCGGCGTTCCAGGTACTGGGCACCACGGCCTGGTAATTGGCGATCTTGCCGTCGCGGATCACGATCCAATGCGCCAGTCCTCCGCGCGGGGCCTCGGTAAAGCCAACTCCGCGGCATTCTTTTGGCCAGGTTGATGGATCCCACTGCTCAGCGTTGTGTACCGCCAGATCACCCGCCTTGATATTGGCCATCAGGTTGTCGAGCCACACCTGCATCTGGTCCCCAATAATCTTGGTCTCCAGCGTGCGGGCAGCGGTACGGCCGAGAGTCGAGAACATGGCCTCCAACGGGGCGTCCAGCTTGGTCAGGGCGTAAGTGGCAAGTTCCCGGGTCTGCTCATGGCCTGACGCGTACAGCATCAGGACCCGCGCCAGCGGGCCAACTTCCATGGCGTGCCCCTTCCAGCGGGGTGACTTCAGCCATGAATAGGCCTTGTTGGTGTCCAGATGTTCATACGGGGGCTCCGGTCCGTCGTAAGCGAATTCGGTTTCGCCTTCGTAAGGATGCAGGCCGGAACTGTTGCCGGTTGAGTAGTCGTACCAGGAATGGGAGACGAACTCCTGAACCTGGGATGGGTCGTTCAGGTCAATCGGGTGCACCGTTGACAGGTCACGGTTCAGGATCACGCCAGAGGGGATCATCCAGCTGGCGGGGTCGTCCAGGCCGGCGGCGGGAAAATCACCGTAGGTCATGAAATTACCCAGGCCCTCGCCGCGGCTGAACCAGTCCTTGTAAAAGGAAGCTACTGCCAGGGTATCGGGTATGTAGCACTGATCCACAAAGGTCATCATGCGCTTAATGATGTCGCGCACCTGGCCCAGGGTGACGATGTTCACAGCCGTTGATGCAGCACCGCCGGTCGCGGTCACCGGGTCGTTGCTGATCGGCGATGGCGCCCCACCCACCAGGAAGTTCGGGTGCGGATTCTTGCCGCCAAAGATGGTGTGGATCTGCACCACATCACGTTGCCATTGCAGGGCTTCCAGATAGTGTGCCACCGCCATCAGGTTGGCTTCCGCCGGCAATCGGTATTCCGGATGCCCCCAGTAACCATTCGCAAAAATGCCCAACTGCCCGCCTTCGACGAAATTCTTCAGCTTTTTCTGCGTGTCGGCAAAATAGCCCGGACTGGACTTGGCGTAGCTGGAAATGGACTGGGCCAGTTCCGAGGTTGCCTTGGGGTCGGCATTCAACGCCGAGACTACGTCCACCCAGTCCAGCGCATGCAGGTGGTAAAAGTGCATCACGTGGTCGTGCACATACTGCGCCGCGATCATCAGGTTCCGAATCAACTGGGCATTGGCCGGAATCTTGTACCCCAGCGCATTCTCCACTGCCCGCACCGAGGCAATGCCATGGACCAGCGTGCAAACCCCGCAGATACGTTGGGCGAAGGCCCAGGCGTCCCGAGGATCACGTCCCATCAAAATGGTCTCGATACCGCGCACCATGGTGCCAGACGAATAGGCACTGGTGATCTGTCCTTCATCCGAGCGCTCAGCCTCGATACGAAGGTGCCCCTCGATGCGGGTGATCGGGTCGACTACAACACGCGTATTCATCCTTCGCTCCTCTGCCCCGCAATTCGGGTCTCATCCATTTTGCTGGAGTTTTTACGACTCATAGCTGCGCCCCCCGATGGTTCAGGTGCGCGCCGGTTTGTCCCCGGGTTATGAACATCAGGAACCAGTGCATCAATTTGCCAAACGGCAGCCAGATCAGCAGCGCTTCAACGCTGAGGATATGTAGTGCGAGCAGGGTTTCGTAGCGGGCGCCCAGGTGACTCGCTGCAATGACACCGGTCAGGACGGGCAAAAAGGTGAGTAGCCAGCTGAAGTAATCGTCAAAGCCGGAAATTAACCGCTGCACCGGGTTGCCGATTCGCATCACCAGGGCCGCCAGCAACGACCCCAGGGTGATAATGCCAAAGGCAAATACCAGGTTGTTGGGCAAATGCGGCCAGGACAGGCCGAGCAAATCCTTGAAAAACAGGATGTGCGGGGCGGCGAAAAACACCACCAGCCCAAGCCCGATATGAAACACCCAGCCATTGACCCAGTGGAACAGCGCCCGCTTGGCGAATTCCTTGTCCGGCCAGAAGCGCCGCAGGATTTCACGCGTGCCGGCTATAACGGGCAGACGCGCGCCAGGCCGGGCCGTTGAGTGCTCTTTCAAGCGGGGTAACAACAGGAGAGAGGCTACCCGCAGAAGGGTTCCAAAAACGAAAATACCAATGGAAATGGGCAGCAGGGGCCCGCGTGCCAGTTCTAGCAAGTCCATCTATTTACCCTCCTTCAGCGCCCGGGATTTCTGCGAACGTGAATAGGCTGCACTGGCCGCCCCGGCCGCCACGCCTGCGACGGCTGCGGCACCAATCCAGGCACCGGCATCCCCGACACTGGTGGACAGGGGCTTGTAGAAACTGCCCATGTCCCAGAAATCTGGTTCCGAGCAACCCAGGCAGCCATGGCCCGACTGGATGGGGAAAGAAACGCCGCCATTCCATTTCAGGGTGGCGCAGGCGTTGTAGGTCACTGGTCCTTTACACCCGACCTTGTACAGGCACCAACCTTTGCGCGCGCCCTCGTCATCGAAACTCTCGGCAAACTGGCCACGCTCGTAGAACGGCCGGCGGTAACACCGATCATGTATGTTTTCACCGAAGAAAGCTTTGGGCCTGCCCAGGTGATCCAACTCGGGAACCGCGCCGAAAGACAGCAGGTAAGAGATTGTGCCGGTCATGGCTTCGGGGATGGGCGGGCAACCCGAGATGTTGATGACCGGAATGTGGGTCACCAACTCGGAAATCGCGACCGCCCCGGTCGGATTCGGATCCGCATGCGGGATACCGCCGAATGCCGCGCAGGTGCCAACGGAAATCACGGCGAAGGCATCGCGGGTGGTTTCTTCGAGCATTTGCAGATTGGTCATACCGGCGATCGTTGAATATATCCCGCCATCCTTGGTCGGAACCGAGCCATCCACGACCACGATGTATTTGCCTTTGTTTTCGGCCATGGCCGCCTTGCGGGCTTCCTCGGCAGCGTGGCCGGAGACCGACTGCAGTGTGTGGTGATAATCCAGGGAGATGAAGTCGAAGATCAGGTCCTCGATGGAAGGACTGTCGGCCCGGGTGATCGACTCGGTGCAGCCGGTGCACTCCTGGAATGAGAGCCAGATCACCGATTGCCGCCGCGCATTCGCCAGACCCTGGGCGATTGCCGTCGTGGCCGCAGTTGGCAGCGCCATGAGGCTGGCCGTATAGGATGCGTACTTCAGAAAAGCGCGCCGCGAAATCCCGCGTTGCGCCAGCATGTAGCCCAAGGATCTGTTTTCAGCCATTGGAGGCCTCCTGATCAGCCCCTGCAGGGGCCTGGTTCTCAATGTTTTCGCGAATGCGCCCTGCTGCCAGGGCGATGTCTTCCGCCTGGGCGCGAAGGATGTCCGGCAATGGAGTGATGGCGATCTCTTCAACAGCCACCCGTTGCTGTGCACCCAGGTGTCGGACCCACCAGACTCCGGCATACCCGGTCTCACGGATCTGGGTCACCCCAATTACCTGGACGTCCGCTTCGACCTCACCCTGTCCCAGGAACCCTTCAAGCTCTGCCAGGTCTGCCGCGGTCAAGGGCAAGCTGCGCAAATCGATGACGGAAGTCTCACCGGAACGCGCGAGTGCTTCCAGCCTGTCAGCAATTTCCGCGAATACCGCACTGGCCATGCCAGTCGCCAGGTTCGAATAGCACAAGTCGAGGTTCTGCCGTGTCATTCGCTGAATTCCCGCACCATGTCCATGACCAGTGAACAGGCTGTCGGAATGGACTCGGCGACGGGCGGGGTCGGGTCCAGCCCCCACTCGGTTGAGGCTGGCTGTATGGCCACCAGCACGCGGTCGACAGGTTGCCGTCCGGTCATGGACGCCGCCGCCAGCAGGTCAGACAGTGCCAATTCATGCACGGTGGATTTTTTTCCCGACAGTTGCCGGTCCATATCTTCGTTGCGGAAAACCTTGATCGTTCCAGCTGGCTCGCCGAGTTCAGCTGCATCGACAACGATCAGGGAACGAGCATCCTCGATATCGGGCAACAGAGAGAGGCCGAGTGTGCCGCCGTCGACAAAACGGAGGCCCTCCGCGGAATCAAATTCGGCCCGAAGCTTTTCGGTGACCGTCACGCCAACTCCATCGTCCCGCAACAGCGTGTTGCCGATACCCATGACGAGTACACCACGGCCTGCCTGCGCGCTGGAGTTCATTGCAAAAATCGACTCCTTATTTGAGTTTCTTCTAATCTAAATTCCCACAAAAAACCCACTTCAGTGGGTGCGGGCTTACAGACACTGATCTTAATTGCACCCAAAAAAGATGCATTGATGCAGATCAATTGCCACAGATCAGTGATGTTCTAAAGTCGGGATGAAATCCAATTAATGCATTATTGATTCAGGAATTAGCCATGTGCCTTGGTGTCCCCATGCGGATCGAAGAAATCAATGGTTATGTCGCTCGCTGTTCCGCCAGGGGTATCGAGCGCACAGTCAGCCTGTTCCTGATGCAGCACGAAAACCTTCAGCCCGGCGACCTCGTGATGGTTCATGTCGGCAATGCCATCCAGAAAATGAGCGAAGAAGAAGCCCGCAGTGCCTGGGACATCTATGACGAGATGCTGGCCGCTGAAGACGCCATTCTGGACGAGATCGACTCGCGCCATGCATGAACTGTCGGTCTGCCAGGACTTGCTGAGCCAGGTGCAGCGAATTGCCCTGGAACGCAAGGCACGTGTCGTAGAAAGAATCCGGGTTGCGGCCGGGCCGTTGTCCGGAGTCGAGCCCGCTCTGCTACGCCAGGCGTTCAGCATCGCCCGCTCAGGTACCCTGGCGGCCAGCGCCGAACTGGAAATTGAAAGCGGCCCGGTCGTCGTGCGTTGCCGCGACTGCGGGACCGACTCACAGGTACCTTCCAACCGTCTGCTCTGTGGAGACTGCGGCACCTGGCAGGTCGATGTCATCCAGGGTGAAGACCTGGTACTGATGAGCATCGACCTTGCGGGCTTGCCCGAGGGTACAACCAACGACGGACAACAGGAAAACCAGCATCATGTGTGACACCTGCGGCTGTACCATCACTCCCGCCAATGCGCACCTCGTCCACGAGCACGGAAAACTGGAAAAGACGCGCGATGGCCAGGCTTCCGTCGAAATCCTGTCGGCACTACTGGACGAGAATGATCACGTCGCCCGGCATAACCGGGAGCACTTCGAGGCGCACGGCGTACTGGCCATCAACTTGATGTCCTCCCCGGGTTCCGGCAAAACCAGCCTGCTCGAGGCGACTATCGAAGCCCTCGGCAATGAATTCAGAATCGGGGTCATCGAGGGTGACCTTGAAACCGAGAATGACGCCGAGCGTATCCGCGCACACGGCGTTCCTGCCGTGCAAATTACCACCGGCCAGGCCTGCCACCTCGATGCCCACATGGTGCACAACGCGCTTCACAGCCTTGACCTGGACGATCTCGATCTGCTGTTCATTGAAAACGTCGGCAACCTGGTCTGCCCGGCCAGCTTCGATCTGGGCCACCACGCCAACGTGACCCTGCTCTCAGTCACCGAGGGGGACGACAAGCCATCCAAATATCCCGTCATGTTTCGGGCAGCGGACCTCGTACTGCTGAGCAAATGCGACCTGCTGGCGGTGCTGGATGATTTCGACCCGGCCGCAGCCAGTCGCCGGGTGCGCGAACTGGCGAACCCGGCACCGGTGCTGGAAATCTCTGCACGCCAGCCAGACAGCCTGGTTGGCTGGCTTGATTGGTTACGGGGGACGATGAAAAAGCTTCGGAATCAAGCCGAGATGACCCCTAAGGTCCAGCCGGACGGCATGCACGTCCATCCAACAGGCTGAAGGTATGACGGCGCCGCAACAGTGGCTGCAGAAAATCCGTAGCCTGGCGCTGCCGGACCGGGTCCGGGTGATGAACGTTTGCGGCGGCCACGAGCGCTCGATTTCCATGGCCGGTTTGCGTCGTGCGCTGCCCGACAACATCGAGCTGATACCAGGGCCGGGATGCCCGGTATGTGTCTGTCCGGAAGAGGATATTTATGCAGCCATCCAACTGGCGCAACGCAGCGACGTCATCCTCGCCGCGTTCGGGGACATGCTGCGCGTGCCTTGTAATGCCCCCAAGAAGGAGCCCCGCTCGCTGGTCGATGCCAGGGCACTGGGCGGGGACGTGCGGCCGGTTTCCTCACCCGAAGAAGTTCTCGCCATCGCCGAGGCGCATCCCGATCGCGAGGTGGTTTTCTTTGCCGCCGGCTTTGAAACCACGACCGCACCGGTCGCCGGCCTGATCGCTCAGGGCGTTCCCCCGAACCTCAGCGTACTGCTATCGGGACGATTGACCTGGCCCGCCGTGGCGATGCTACTGGACAGCGAAACACCCGGATTCGACGCACTGGTCGCACCGGGCCATGTCTCCGCCATTATGGGTCCAGAGGAATGGGCCTTTGTGGCCGAGAAGCACGGCATTCCCGCTGCGGTGGCCGGGTTTACTCCGGAGAGCCTGCTGGCTGCGCTCTACTCGGTGCTCCGGCAACATATCGATCGCCGCGCCTTCCTCGACAATGTGTATCAGCACGTGGCGCACTCAGGAGGCAATCCCACAGCTCGCCGCATTTTGGACGAGACTCTCGAGGTCACCACCGCCATGTGGCGGGGCGTTGGCAAAATCCCCGCCTCAGGGTTCAGTATCAGGCCCGCTTGGGCAAAGGCGGACGCCCGCCTTCGTTTCGGGATCGACCCGGATGAAGACCGCAAACGTGCGGGCGAAATGCCGCCCGGCTGTGACTGCGCCCGCGTGGTGCTGGGTAAGATTTACCCGAACCAATGCACCCTGTATGGCCGGGCCTGTACGCCACGCAAACCCATCGGCCCGTGCATGGTTTCGGACGAGGGCGCGTGCAGAATCTGGTGGGCCTCCGGCGTACGCGAGCCGGAACCCCGCAAGGCCAGCTGACGTGCCGGGTCACGCAGCGCGCCGGATCGTGGTGACCGGGCGCGTGCAGGGTGTCGGCTACCGGCCGTTTGTGTATCGAACTGCTCACCGAATTGGCCTGACCGGCTGGGTCCTCAACGGTTCCGGGAAAGTATTCATTCATGCAGAAGGCACCCCCGCCCAGATCACAGCCCTGGAGGAGGCCCTGACCGAGTTGGCACCACCGCTGGCCTTGCCCGGGCTGGAAACGAGTGAGGAAACACCCCCCAAGGGATACCAGACCTTTGAAATTCGCACCAGCGAGGCCGCGGAACGGCCCGAGATTCATATTCCACCCGATCTTTTCACGTGCAACGACTGTCTTCAGGAACTCACCGACCCCGAGGAACGGCGCTACCATTACCCGTTCATCAACTGCACGCAATGCGGGCCGCGCTACACGCTCATTACCGCGATGCCTTATGACCGCCCCAACACCTCCATGGCAGGATTTCCGCTGTGCGATGACTGCCGCCGCGAGTATGAATCCCCGCTGGACCGACGCTTCCACGCCCAACCGTTGGCTTGCGAAAAGTGCGGCCCCAGGCTGCGGTTCGGAAGCAACCAGCAATGGACGATCGGTAATGATGAAGCCCTCGCGGCTGCCGTCGCGGCCCTGGCGCAAGGCCAAATCCTCGCCGTTAAGGGGGTCGGTGGATACCACCTGGTTTGCGACGCTGCGAACGAATCCGCCGTGATGGAATTGCGCCAACGCAAGCGGCGCCCGCACAAACCCCTCGCCGTCATGTTTCCGATTGCCGGTGAGGACGGTCTGGCAGCCGTTCGCGAGCAGACCGACCCCACGGACACCGAGTCAAAACAAATCCTCGATCCCGCACGCCCCATCGTCCTGGTGAGGAAGTCCGGGCAATATTCACTTAGCGCAGCGATCAGCGATACCTTGGCGGAAATCGGCGTATTCCTGCCCTACAGCCCGCTGCATCACCTTCTGCTCGGAGCCTTTGGTGCGCCGCTGGTTGCCACTTCGGGCAACCTCAGTGGCGAACCTGTCCTGACCGATGCGAAAACTGCAGAGCAGCGTCTCAGTGCGATCTGCGACGGCTTTCTGCACCACAACAGACCGATCGTTCGTCCCGCAGACGATCCCGTGGTTCGAATTATTGCCGGCCATCCCCAACTGATCCGCCCTGGCCGCGGCATCGCTCCCATGGAACTGGAACTGCCCGGCACAGAAACCTTAGAACCCACCATCGCACTGGGCGGTCACATGAAGAACACCATCGCCCTGGCCTGGGACCGCCGGGTCGTAATTTCGCCCCACATCGGCGAGCTGGATAGTCCGCGCAGCCTGGATGTCTTCTCCCAGGTCATTGACGACTTGCAGGCGCTCTATGGTGTCGAGGCGAAACGGCTGATCGGAGATGCACATCCCGGCTATGCAAGCAGCCGTTGGGGCCAGCGCCAGGGAATGTCTTTCACGCCCGTGTTCCACCACCATGCCCATGCCTCCGCACTCGCCGGCGAGCATGCAGATATCGGGACCTGGCTGGTCTTCACCTGGGACGGTGTCGGTTTTGGCGAAGACGGCACGCTCTGGGGCGGTGAAGCCCTCGCCGGCCGACCAGGAAACTGGCGCCGTAGCGCCAGCATCCGTCCGCTCCGCCTGGTCGGCGGGGACCGGGCCGGTCGCGAACCCTGGCGCTCTGCTGCCGCCATGCTGTGGGACTGTGGGGATCAAGCTGAACTGTCGGTTGAGGGGCTTGCACTGGCCCGGGCGGCATGGCGCGCCGGGACCGGGGTTCACACCAGCAGCGCCGTTGGCCGCTTGTTCGACGCGGCTGCAGCGTTGGTGACAGGACGCCACTACGCCAGCTTCGAGGGTCAGGGACCCATGGAACTCGAAGCGATCGCACGGGGAGAAGCCGAAGCGGTACCCCTGCCACTGACCCGTGATGCCAACGGGCTGCCCAGGACCGACTGGGGGCCACTGCTGCCTGTTCTGCAGGACACGCAACGCGATACCGCCCTACGCGCCGCCATTTTCCACGAGAGCCTCGCCGAGGCCCTGCTGCAGCAAGCCCTGTACCTGCGTGAGCACACGAGCTTCGAAGCCGTCGGGCTGACCGGCGGTGTTTTTCAGAACCGCCGCTTGACGGAGAGCGCCATCCGGCGTTTGCGCCAGGCCGGGTTCGATGTCCGCATGCCTGTCCAGGTTCCGGCTAACGACGCGGGCCTGTGTTTCGGCCAGGTGGTCGAAACCCTCGGCGTGCGCGCTACAATCCGTGCCCAGGATGGAGTAAACCGAAATGCTTGAAGACCGATACATCGGCCTGGCCCACGGTAACGGTGGCCGGTACATGCGTGAATTGATTGCAGAGATTTTTGCCCGCCATCTGGCCAACCCGGGACTCGACACACGGCTCGATGCCGCCGCCATCGACCTTGGCGACGGCGGCGTGACGTTCATGACCACCGATGGTTTCATCGTTCAGCCACTGGAGTTCCCGGGCGGCTCGATCGGATCACTGGCGGTTCATGGCACGGTCAATGACCTGGCTGTGTGCGGCGCCGAACCGAAATTTTTGACCCTGAATGCATTTATTGAAGAAGGTCTGGAAGTGGCGGCACTGGACCGCATCGTGGCCGACCTGGCGGCAGCCGCGCGTGCGACCGGCGTCGCCGTGGTGGCGGGAGACACCAAGGTCGTACCCCGGGGTGAAGGCGGCGGCCTCTACCTCGCGACGACCGGCGTTGGTGTCCGCCCGACGGGCTGCCACTACGCCCTGGAAAACATCCAGGCTGGCGACCGCGTCCTGGTCAGCGGCCCGGTCGGTGACCACGGCATTTGCGTGATGCTGGCGCGGGGTGATTTTGACATTTCCGGCGACGTCCGTTCTGACAGCGCCTCGGTGCTGCCCTTGACCCGCGCAGCCCGGGATTTCCCCGGTGTGCGCTTCATGCGCGACCCCACCCGCGGCGGGCTGGCCTCGGTAGCCCATGAAATCGCGACCGCCACTCAGTTAACCGTACGACTTCGGGAATTGGACATACCCGTTCGCGACCCCGTGCAGATGGTGTGCGAGATGCTCGGGTACGACCCTTATTACCTGGCCTGTGAAGGACGCGTGGTGGCGGTCGTAGCGGCAGAACAGGCCGATGACCTGCTCGCGGCGTGGCGGGACATGGAACAAGGCGCCGGGGCCGCCATGATCGGAACGGTAGAACCCGGCAATGATCGAGTCATCCTGGAGACCAGCGTATTGGGAGAACGTCTGCTGGAAGAACTGGAGGAAGACCCCCTGCCCCGTATCTGCTAGCGGCAACCAACCGCAGCCAGCTCAGGCCATGCCCATCAGCACTCGCAGGTGTTGATCGACGCAACGCGCCAGGCTGGCAAACTCGTACCCGCCTTCCAGCACCGACACCAGCCGATTCCCAGCGGAGCGGCCAGCTGCGGCGACAACCTGCTCACTGACCCAGCGGTAATCTGCGTCCGACAGGCTGATACTGGACATGTCGTCGTCCCGATGGCCGTCATACCCCGCCGAGACCATGATCAGCTCGGGCTGAAACCGCTCAATGGCAGGCAGCCAGTGCTCGCTCACGCCGCTACGAAATTCCGCGCTGCCGGCGGAAGCGTCCATCGGAACATTGACCCGGTTTGGCGTATTCTCGAGCAGGGGTGTGAACGGGTAGAAAGGATGCTGGAAGCTGGAACAAAAGAGAATGCGTGATTCCTGATCGAACATCTGCTCGGTGCCATTGCCATGATGGACGTCAAAATCGAGTACGGCAACGCGGCTGAGACCGTGTGATTCCAGCGCATGGGCGGCGCCCACCGCGATATTGTTGAACAGGCAGAAGCCCAGTGCCCTGAATATCTCCGCGTGATGCCCCGGCGGACGAACGCTGCAGAAGGCATTATCGACTTCGCCGCCAAGCACCAAGTCGACGGCTGCGACCACTGCCCCGGCCGCTCGGAAGGCGGCCCTCCATGAACCCGGCCCCACCACCGTATCCTGGTCCAGACGAGCGTGGCCGGACTGCGGCATGCTTACACGCAGCAGGTCGAGGTAGTCCGACGTGTGCACCCGCAGCAGTTGCTCCTCCGTCACCAATGGGGCTTCCACGAATCGCAGAAAATCAGCCAGGGAAGTGGCAACCAGCCGGTCTTCGATGGCGCGGAGCCTGCCGGCGCACTCGGGATGGTCTTCTCCCGTGTCGTGTTCCAGGCACTCAGGATGGGTAATGAAAGCAGTTTTCAAGGTTGATTTCCGTTCGTCTGACCATAGTCATTATCCAGCGATAAACCCAACGACATCAAACCCTGATTAGGGTACCTTGCCTGCATGAATACACATTACCTGGCACAACTTTTCACCCCTCGAAGCGTGGCGCTGTTCGGGGCCAGCGATCGGGAGGACTCGGTCGGCGGGGTGGTCTTCAAAAATCTCCTGAGCTCAGGGTTCAAAGGGCCCATTTACCCGATTAACCCCAAGCGAGAGACCGTTCAGGGCGTAAAAGCCTATCCTTCCCTGGAAGCCATCGATGAACCGGTAGAACTGGCCGTGGTGGCAACGCCTGCACCCGGGATTCCCGACATCGTCGAGGCGTGCGGTAAGGCAGGCGTCCGGATGATGCTGATCCTGTCAGCGGGATTCCGGGAAACCGGGGCATCGGGTCGAAAGCTGGAGGACCGAGTGGTTCAGGTGGCGCAGCGCCATGGCATCCGGTTGATGGGCCCTAACTGCCTGGGCCTGATCCGACCGGACATCGGCTTGAATGCAACTTTTGGCAACAACAACGCCAGACCCGGCAATCTCGCCCTCGTGTCCCAGTCCGGCGCCATCTGCACCGCAATTCTGGACTGGGCCGAACACAACGAAATCGGTTTTTCCGCCGTGGTTTCAACTGGCATCGCCGCTGATCTGGATTTCGGCGACTACCTGGACTACCTGGTGTCCGACCCGAAGACCAAGGCCATCCTGCTCTACATCGAAGGCATCATGGATGCGCGCAACTTCATGAGCAGTCTGCGGGCCGCGGCCCGAATCAAGCCCGTGATCGCATTGAAAGTGGGCCGTCACGCCGCTGGTGCCGAGGCTTCGATGTCGCACACCGGGGCACTGGTGGGCAGCGATGAGACTTTTTCAGCCGCCCTTTCCCGTTCGGGTGTCTTGCGGGTGGAGACTGTGGGACAGCTGTTTTCTGCCGCGCGGGCCCTGTCTTCACTGCATTACCGGGCAGACTCTGAACGGCTGGTTATTATCACCAATGGCGGTGGTCCCGGGGTCATGGCGGCCGATCGCGCCACCGATCAGGGCATCGAACTCAGTCAACTCAGTGAAGCGACCATCGAGGCATTGAACGAAGCACTACCGGCCGTCTGGTCACATGGAAACCCGGTCGACATCATCGGGGATGCTCCGCCCGAAAGGTATGCCAAGGCGGTCGAGATCTGCCTGGCAGATCCTGGCGTGGACGGCGCCATCGTCATCCTGACCCCGCAGGCCATGACCCGGCCCACCGCGGTCGCCGAGGCCCTGATTGAGACAGCGCATGGCAGCAAGAAGCCCCTCATGACCACCTGGATGGGGGGTGCGCAGATCGAGGAAGCCCGCCGCCTGTTCAACGAGGCCCGTATCCCGAGCTTCCGCAATCTTGAAAACGCGGTCGACGCTTTTTCTTACCTGGCGCGGTACAACCGTAACCAGCGACTGCTGCTGCAAACGCCCGCGCGCCTGACCCGCGGCCAGCAACCGCCAGACAGCGAGGGCGCCAAACTGATTATCGAAGGTGTGCTCAAAGAGGGCCGTTCGATATTGACCGAACCGGAATCCATGGCGGTCCTCAATGCGTTTCGAATCCCCACTGTGCGCAACGCCGTGGCACGCAGTGCCAACGAAGCCTTGATTGCGGCTGAATCCATCGGTTTTCCGGTCGCCATGAAAGTGCTTTCTGCTGAAATCTCGCACAAGTCCGACGCCGGCGGTGTGCGCCTGAACATCAACTCGGCCGCTGAAGTGCGCGGCGCTTATCATCAATTGCTGGAACAGGTGAGCGCGCGGTTACCCGATGTGAAGATCGAGGGTGTCACTGTTGAAAAGATGTATCGCAGTGCGAATGGCCGGGAGTTGATGATCGGGATCATCAAGGACCCGGTATTCGGGCCGGTCATCAGTTTCGGCAGTGGCGGCATCAGCGTCGAAATCATGGGGGATTCCGCCATCTCCCTGCCGCCCCTGAACCATCAATTGGCCCATGACCTGATCCGACGGACCAAGGTGGCAAAACTACTCGGCACATTTCGCAATATGCCCGCCGTGAACATGAATCTGCTGGTCGAAACCCTGCTGCGCGTTTCCGGCATGGCATGCGAGTTACCCTGGATTCAGGAAATGGACATCAACCCCATTATTGCCGACGAGAACGGCATCCTGGCCCTGGACGCCCGCATACGGGTCGATTATCCGAAACCTTCCACCGACCGCTACCACCACCTGGCCATTCACCCCTACCCCATGCGCCTGGTGAAGAAGATCCAGCTGGACGACGGCAGCAACATCATCATCCGGCCCATTCGCCCGGAAGACGCCGAAATCGAGGCAAATTTCGTTCGCAACCTGTCGGCTGAATCAAAATATTTTCGCTTCATGAACTCGGTACAGGAACTCAGCCAGGAAATGCTGGTGCGCTTTACGCAGATCGACTATCACAACGAAATGGCGCTGATTGCGGTCAAGCAGGAAGGTGACGAGGAAGTTCAGATCGGCGTGGCCCGGTACACCACCAACCTGGACAAGACAAGCTGCGAGTTCGCGCTCGTGGTCGCCGACGAATGGCGCGGCAAGGGCATTGCCCGGCGCCTGATGCTGAACCTGATGGAGGTTGCCCGCGACCGGGACCTGGAGCGCATGGAGGGCCAGGTGCTGAGCAACAATGTGCGTATGCTGGAACTGATGCGGGCCTTGAATTTTGACATCCGCAACAGTCCGGACGACATGGAAATCAAGCTGGTGGAGGCACGCCTGCACAAGTATGGCTGAGCTCGAACATCACCAAATCTGGACGAAGGGTAATCAGAAATGACCGCAACAACCGCGCTCAGAACCGAACATGACCATATCCTGTCGGTCGTCGCCTGCCTTCGTGCGGCCTGCTCCGCGGCCGGGGCACCCAATGGTTTCGACGGCGAGTCTTTCGGCTCGATGATCGATTTCATCAAAAACTATGCCGATGCCTGGCACCACGCCAAGGAAGAGACCCACCTGTTTCCGGCGTTGGAAGCACGCGGTTTACCGCGCGACGGCGGACCGATCGGCGTGATGCTGCACGAACACGGGATTGGCCGTTCCTGTGTGGGCCACATGGCCGATAACCTGGCTGCCGCAATCGACGGCGATGAGACCGCGCGCGCCATCGTCACCCAATACGCGATGGCCTACGCCGACCTCTTGGTGGCCCACATTCAGAAAGAGAACGGCATCCTGTTCAATATTGCCGACCAGGTGCTTTCCGCGGAAGAGCAGGCACGACTGGAACGGATTTATGAAAC
>JAHEFS010000220.1 GCA_024640045.1 Chromatiales bacterium
ATGACAGCACCGACGCCCAGGCACACGCTTACAGCAACACCACCTTCTTCGGTGAATCCTGCTCAGCGTGTCACGGCGATGGCGCCAGCTACGACGTGGAGAAAGTGCACGCTCGGTAGTTAATTCCTCCAATCTCCATAGGCCTAAAGGTCAATGGTTCGACGGGGCGCTTCGGCGCCCCGTTTTTTTTGAGCAAATAGATGCCCAAAACCAAGACTTATTACTGTTGATCTATATCAGTTCACATCGAGAACAATAAGCGCACATTAGCGCCTGGTGCATTCCAACCAGAACCTGGTCTCCAAGAACAGGCAAGAACCCCCATCCATTTCAGTCGTGGTAGGAAAAGCAGACTGGAGGAAAATCATGAAGATGAAGCTAGTTCGGCCGCTCCTCGCGGGTGTAACGCTTCTGTGTGCGAGCGGCTATCTGGCAGCCAAGTCAGATGCGGTCGACACAGGGATGTATACAGCGAAGGACAAAGAGTTCTACCTGACCGCAGATGAGATTTTCTTCATCCGGCCCGGCCTTGACCTTGAAATCGTGGATTTCACCTTACCGGCCGATCTTCAGCCGGAAGTGACCTTCTCGGTAAAAGATCCGGGCGGTCTCGCCCTGGACCTCGACGGTGTGACCACGCCGGGTCCGGTGAATTTGCGCTATTACCTGACCTATGTCGGCGAAGACGGCCAGAAGGCCATTTTCGACTGGGGCAATCGCGACCGTACCGGCGTCATGACCGACCTGGGTAACGGCATGCACCACTACAAGTTTGGTAATGCCCTGCCCGCGGACTACGACATGGACGCGACCTACACGTTCTCGATGAGGGCCCAACGCGATCTGCGCGACTGGGACCTGGAACGCTACTCGGTCAACGAGATCTATGATTTCGTTCCTTCCGGTGCTTCGGAACCCATGCCACGCCAGGTTGTTACGACCGAAACCTGTAACGGCCGTTGTCACGACCCATTGGCCTTGCATGGCGGAGGCTATGTCGAAGTGGACCAATGCACCCAGTGCCACAATCCTGCTTACATGGAGGGCCGGGAAGAAGCCCGCTTTGACGTACTGATTCACGCAATCCACGAAGAAGCGGAAGAATACCCAACCGCTATCAACGATTGCCAGGCCTGCCACACTGGCGGCACGCCGACAGAGAACTTCCCGCTGGTCGCCAGCCCGAACCCGGTGCCTGTATGTGACGGCTCCGGCGCAGGCCAGACAACTTTGATGTGGGATTTCCCGGCTACCTATGAAGTTCGCCTCGGTGCGCCAGACGGTAAACTGTTTGCGAAAGTCGGCGGCAAAGGTTCAGCACCTACTGGAAAATGGACCCGCGATGGGCAGATTTTCTTTGTGGTCGACCCGGCCAGCGGTGACACCATTCAGAAACTGGGCGTGAACAATACCGTCTTCGGGTGCCAGGGCAATGCACCTTATTCACCACGCGGTAAAGCCGGCCTGCAGCATACCAACTGGATGGATCACCCGTCTCGCCTGGTCTGCGGTTCCTGCCATACTGACATCGACTTCGAAACAGGCGAAGGCCATTCGGAGTACAACTTCCCGGTGGACAATGATGAAATCTGCGCGGCCTGCCACGTGGCAGACAGTGGCAAGGAATTCGACCGTTCAGTCGCCGGCGCCCACAAGGTAGAAGCAGCCTCCGGACAACTGCCCGGTCTGATCGTCGAAATTCTGGACGTCATGAATACTGACCCGGGTGACACACCCACAGTCGTGTTCGATGCGCGCACAGAAAACGGACCGATCAATCCCAATAACCTCGATCGCCTGCGGTTCAACATGGCCGGCGCCAACACGGACTTCTCGTGGCGGCAGCAGGACAGGAACGTAGCAGGGGACTCGGTCCCGATGGGCGGCCACTGGGCTTATACGTTCAGCACCCCCATCCCCACGGATGCCGAGGGTTCGTTCTCGATTGGCGTGGAAGGCCGCAACACCGTTGACCTCACCATACACGGGGAAGTCGTGTCGGTGCGCGACGCAATACAAGGCACAGTGTTCCCCTTCGCGGTCACCGACAGCAGCGCAATGGCTCGGCGTGAAGTGGTTGCAGACTACAACTGCGAAAGCTGCCACAGCAACCTGGCGTTTCATGGCGGCGGCCGGACCAATGCGAACTACTGCGTGACCTGCCACATTCCGTCACTGGCCGAAGAAGAATCTGCACACTTCAAGTACATGGTGCACAAGATTCACCGCGGCGCGGACCTGGAAAATGGCTTCGAGATCGGTCGGTATGACTGGAGCGAAGTCGAATTTCCAGGCGACCTGCGCAACTGCGAAAAGTGCCACGTGAATGATTCCTACAAGCTGCCGCTGCCCGAAGGGCTGCTGCCCACCATCGCACCGATGGAGTTCTGGAATCCGTTGGCTCCTATCGCAGCCAGCTGCCTGAGCTGTCATGACAGCACCGATGCCAAGTCGCATGCTTACACCAACACCACGTTCTTCGGCGAATCCTGCGGGGCTTGCCACGGTGATGGCGCCGCCTACGACGTGGAGAAAGTGCACGCTCGGTAGTTCCTGACTCAATCGGCCTGACGGCCACCAACCACGCAGGGTGCTTCGGCACCCTGCGTTTTTTCTGCCTCCTGATTTCCGATCGGTTTTGCGCGACAATAGCGAAATGAATATTCTCTTATCTGCA
>JAHEFS010000018.1:0-1441 GCA_024640045.1 Chromatiales bacterium
CCACGCGATTTTCATCCAGGTCAGGCTGGGTGGCGATCCAGTCCAGCAGCGCACCGATGTCCTTCACGGAGTCTTCGCGCTTGAAGCCGTTATCCAGCGACATGAAGTGCTTGCCATAGCCGTCAGATCCCCGCACATTGGGCCGGATGACCGCCGCGCCGATTTTCTGCAGCCACATCTGGTAAGTGCTGCTGAAGGTTGGGCGCGCCTGGCTCTCGGGTCCGCCGTGGATATTGATAATGACAGGATGCGGGCCGGGGCCGGCCGGCCGATAAACCCAGGCAGGAATGGTTTCCGGCCCGCCCTCATCGCTGTCGAAAGTCGGAAAACGCACCAGTCCCGGCTCGATGAATGAATCGGTATCCAGACCGCCGACTTCGCTGAAGGTCCAGCGGGTCAGGCCACCATGTTCAAGCGGGTCTGCGCCCAGATCCAGCACGAATGAGTCGCTGGGGGTTTTTGAAGAGTTGAGCGTCATGCCCAATCGCTTTCCATCCGGGCTGAACTCGAGACCACCGACATACCCCGTCGGCAGGCCGCCAACGCCCCGGAAGTCGCGGCTGGCAGGGTCGAACAGGTACAGTCGCGAAAAACCGTCTTCATTAACGGTGAAAGCGGCCCGCGTGCGGTCATCACTCAAGGCGCCGCCTTCGACGTGCCAGGGAATCTCGCCAGTGATGATTTCCGGCTTGCTGCCTGGCTCCAGCGACTGCCAGGCCAGTTGCTGAAAGTCGCCATTCACATCGGTGACATACCAGAAGCCTGCTCCTTCACGATCAAAACCAAATGCCGAATTTCGGCTGGGGTTTTCTGCATCACCCGCGAGCAACCGCATCTCACCGGAATCCAGGTCCAGCAAATAAATACGCGAATCGGCATTGCCGACGAAATTCCCTACCAGCAATTGGCCGCCATCAGCAGAAAAATCAGCGCCGTACCAGTAGGTGCCGTCCGGCGACTCGAAAATCATCTCCGCCGTTTCCGGGTTGTCCACCGACATTATCCAGATGTCGTTCGATCCGCCGTTACGGCGTGTGCTCTGGTAGGTAATCCGCTCACCCTTGCGGTCCCAGTTCACCGCTCCGTTGCGCGAATTACCGTCCGTCAGCATGACGGCGTCGTCATTACCATCGGGGTCGAGCAGGAACAACTGGGCGAACTCACTGCCGCCGGCGTCCATCGAGAAAATCAACTGGGCTCCACCGGGCTGCCGGCTGAGTGAGCCAATTGGCTCCTGGAAAAAGGTCAGCTGACGCCGGGCGCCACCGGGAAAATCCACTCGGTGAACCTGGCTGACATTGCCAAATCGGGTCGACACGTAAATACCGGAACCGTCTGCGGTCCAGTCGAGAAAACTGGCGGAACGTACGTTCTGGTAGCGGTTGAGGTCGACCACCACCTGCTCGGGGACCGCCGGGATATCCTCCATTACCAAATTGCC
>JAHEFS010000018.1:1541-4144 GCA_024640045.1 Chromatiales bacterium
TTCATGGTGGAACAGTGTAGCCGGGTAGTGCGGTTCAATTCTGCGTCAGGTCACCAAACAGCCCTGCATACGTGTGTACAATTGCCGCCCTCGAATTTGTGTCCCCAGCAAGGAGACCCGCGTGCGAAAACACATTACGCTGGCCATACTGTCCATGTTTCTGGTTCAAGCGGACCTGCGCGCCGGCGAAACTCCGGGGAAGCGCAACGTGATCCTGTTCCTCGGTGACGGCATGAGTATTGCCACCATCACCGCCGCCCGCATTCACGCCGGCCAGTTGGCCGGGGGCACGGGCGAGGAGCACCAGCTTTCCTTTGAAGCCTTCCCCAACGTCGCGCTGGTCAAAACCTACGCGGTTGATCGCCAGGTGCCAGACAGTGCGGGGACGATGTCGGCCATTGTGACTGGCCAACCCGGCAGCTTCGGCGTACTGAACGTCGCTCCCGGTCTCAAGAGCGGCGATTGCGCCAGTGCCCTGGAGCATGAAGTACCCACCTTGTTGGAGCGAGCGGAGCAAGCAGGTTTCCAGACCGGCATCGTGACCACCACCAGCATCACGCACGCCACGCCGGCAGCAACGTACGCACATTCACCAAAGCGCTCCTGGGAAAATGACAGCAAACTGCCGGAACAGGCCAGGTCAGAAGGCTGTCGCGACATCGCTCGGCAATTGGTCGAGTTTCCGCATGGTGACGGTATCGAGGTGGCACTGGCCGGCGGGCGGCGCGAATTGATGCCGATCACTGAATTCGACCCCGAATACCCGGAGCAACGCGGCAAGCGACTGGACGGCCGCAACCTGATCAAGGAATGGTTGGCAGGAGGGTCTCAGCGAAAGTTCGTCTGGAGCGCGGAACAGTTCGCCAGCCTGGATCCCAATGAAGCAACCGCCACCCTGGGCCTGTTCGAACCGTACCACATGATGTACGAACTGGACCGCAGGGCAAGCAACGCGAACGAACCCGATATCGTCCAGATGACAGAGTTTGCGATCCGACGCCTGAACCAATCAGATAAAGGTTTCTTCCTGATGGTCGAAGGCGGCCGCATCGACCATGCGCATCATGGCAATAATGCGGCCCGGGCCCTGACTGAAGCGGTGATGCTGGACCGGGCGGTGGCCCGTGCCCTGGAGTTGACCGATGCCGCCAACACGCTGATCGTGGTGACGGCGGACCACAGCCACACCCTGACCATGAGCGGATACCCTCCAAGGGGCAACCCGATCCTGGGAACCATTACGCCGGAAGGGAGTGAGTTTGTGCCGGATATGTACAAGCGGCCTTACACGACGCTGGGTTATGCGAATGGACCAGGTTACAAGCCAGTCATTCCGGACCTGCGCGATACCGACACCACGGACCCAAACTATCTCCAGTTTGCGGGCTGGCCGATGGCCAGTGAATCGCACAATGGGGAAGACGTGGCCGCGTACGCGAATGGCCTGGGAGCGGAGCGCCTCAGAGGTGTAATTGAACAACGGCGCCTTTACGAGGTGTTGTCGATGGCCCTTTTGGGAGAGTAAGGCCTGCGGCCAATAGCCGGTTTTTTGTTTGCAACCAGGGGTTTCAGGCGTATATTCGGGCATGGACCTGGTAGTGGTTCGTTGGATTGTCCCGGACAGACAGAGGAGTTCAAGATGGCAGTTAAGAAAAAGGCCCCCACAAAAGCATCCAAGAAAGCACCGGCCAAGAAGGTCGTAAAGAAAGCTGCAGCCAAGAAACCCGCTCCTAAAAAAGTGGTCAAGAAAGCACCGGCCAAGAAGGCCACCAAGAAAGTCGTGAAGAAAGCCGCAGCCAGGAAACCCGCCAAGAAGGCCACTAAAAAAGTCGTGAAGAAAGCTGCGGCCAAAAAAGCACCGGCCAAGAAAGCCACCAAGAAAGTCGTGAAGAAAGCCGCGGCCAAAAAAGCACCGGCCAAGAAGGCCACCAAGAAAGTCGTGAAGAAAGCTGCGGCCAAAAAAGCACCGGCCAAGAAGGCCGCCAAGAAAGTCGTGAAGAAAGCTGCGGCCAGGAAACCCGCCAAGAAGGCGGCCAAGAAAAAATAGTCCGGCCTGAAAGAGTACCATCAGCCGGGGCCAGAGCAGGCCCCGGCTTTATTCTGCCGGGCTCACGGCGTGTTCCTTTCAATAATTCAGTTAATTGCATAACCTTAGCCACTGAATCGGCCGTGCAGAAGCCATAAATTGTCACTGTTCAACGAACTCAAACGTCGTAATGTCATTCGCGTAGGCGTCGCCTACCTCATCGTCGCCTGGCTGATCATGCAGGTGGCCGATGTCATCCTGAATAATGTCGAGGCGCGTGAGGTTCGAAAGCCTATGGTGGATTCAGAGATTTCAATCTCGGAACAGTAAGATAGAAGTTATTTTGCCGCGTAAATAGCGATTGCAAAAGTGCAAAATAAGCGTATATTTGCGCGTGAACCGGACGTCGGTTCTTACCCATCGTCACGTGACGTAGGAGTTTGAAATGGCGGTCAAAAAACCCGCAGTCAAGAAGCCCGCTGTCAAGGCAGCACCTGCTAAAGCCGCACCGGCCAAAGCAGCACCAGCCAAGAAGCCGGTAGCCAAGAAAAAGTAAACTGCGTTAAAAGTTTCTGAA
>JAHEFS010000018.1:4244-33267 GCA_024640045.1 Chromatiales bacterium
ATTTTGGGAATGATCGGTGGCGGTGCGATGGGCCTGCTGCTGGCACGCCTCGTGCGGCTGGAGCGAGCCGTGCGCGACCTCCAACTCCGGCGCCCGGCTGCCGCGGCGGAACCCTTCGCCACAGCGACAGCCACTGAACCTGAGCCGACCTCTGCGACTGCTTCCCGAGCGCCGGCAATACCGGCCCGCTCTGCCATAGCCTCGACCGATCCACATTGGTCGGACTGGGATTCCACGGTCGCGCTTGAAAAACCCAGTGACGACAAAGCCGACGCCAGCGACGCCGCTTGGGCAAGACGCCCACTTGAACCATCGCTTCTTCGGCAGGGCCTTGGCCAGGTCAAACACTGGTTCATGAACGGCAATGTTCCGGTCAAGGTCGGCGTACTGGTTTCCTTCGTTGGCTTTTCCTTCCTGCTGAAATACGCCATCGACAAGGAACTGATCTTTCTGCCGCTCGAACTGCGGCTGCTGGGCGTGGGCCTGGTTGGCCTGGTACTCGTCGGCATCGGCTGGCGATTACGCACCAAAGTGCGGAGCTATGCACTCAGCCTGCAGGGAGGCGGCCTGGGCATCCTGTTCCTGACCGTCTTCACCGCGTTTCGAATCTGGTCGTTGATCTCACCGGGACTCGCCTTCACGCTGCTGGTGTTGTTGGCCATAGCAACAGCTGCACTGGCCATGATCCAGAATGCACGGACCCTGGCCATTTTCGGCGTGGTCGGTGGTTTTTTGGCGCCATTGTTGGCCTCGACCGGAGAGGGCAGCCACGTGGTGCTGTTCAGTTATTACCTGGTCATCAACGGAGCAGTGTTCGGGCTGGCCTGGTTCCATGCCTGGCGCGGTCTCAACCTGGTTGGCTGGGCCTTTACCTTCGTGATCGGCAGCTTTTGGGGTTACCAGTACTACCGGCCGGAACTGTTCACCAGCACCGAGCCGTTCCTGGCATTGCACTTCCTGCTGTACAACACCATCGCGATCCTGTTTGCCCTGCGCCAGCCCCCCGAGAAGGCAGGGCTGGTGGACGGGGCACTGGTCTTCGGTACCCCGGTTGTGGGTTTTGCCTTGCAGGCGGCCCTGCTCAGCGATTCAGAGTATGGTCTGGCGATCAGCGCTGCGGCACTGGCCATTTTTTACGCTGCGATCAGCCTGGTGGTGCTGCGCCGGAGGGGTGAAGAACTTGGCCTGCTGCGAGAATCGTTCAATGCCCTGGCTGTCACATTCGCAACCCTGGCCATTCCCTTGGCGCTCGACGCGCGCTGGACGGCGGCAGCCTGGGCCCTGGAGGGGGCCGCACTGGTCTGGATTGGCATACGTCAGAAACACTCCCTGGCCAACCTTGCCGGTACCCTGTTGATTTTCGGCAGCGGAGCGGCCTTTTGGGAATACGGCTGGAAAACGGGGCGTGGTCTGCCCGTGCTCAATGGCAATGTGCTGGGCAGCGTGCTCATCAGCATCAGCGCCCTGTTCTCGTCCTGGCAACTGGGAAAATACACCTCGAAATTGTTCTCTGGTGCATACCGTTTGGCGGGGCTTGCCCTGTTTCTGTGGGGGGCTGCCTGGTGGCTGGGCGTCGGGTTGATCGAAACGCTGGATCGCCCCACACGCTTCAGCGAATCGCATACCTACCTGCTGTTCCTTTCGCTCAGCACACTGGCTACGATCAGCCTGGCCGGGAAACTGGGCTGGCATCGGCTGCGCAAGTCCAGTGCGATTTTGCTGCCACTACTGGCACTACTGGGCATTTACAATTTCTGGGTGGACCAGCACTCATTGTTTGGACTGGGTTGGCTGGCCTGGCCGGTGGGCTTTTTCGTCCTGGCATCGGTGCTGAAGGTTTTCGACCAGCACCAGGAGCGCCTCGCTGGGGCCTGGCACCTGGGTTCCGTATTGCTGTTGACGGCGCTGCTGGCCAATGAAGCCTGGTGGCAGGTGGCCCAGTTGTTGTCCCGCACCTGGGCCGGCGCTGCTGGCTCCATCGTCGCGGGGCTGGCGGCGTTGACCCTCTGGCGCCTGCGGGGGCGGGAAGCCTGGCCACCGCAGAGACACCCCGCGGTATACCTCGATGCCAGCATCCTGATCGTCGCAGCAATGGTGCTGTATCTCACAGGCCTGAGCATCGCCGAGCCGGGCGACCCTGATCCCCTGTTCTATATTCCGGGCTTCAATCCTTATGACCTGGCGCTGGTGTTCTCGGCCTGGGTTGCCTGGCGATCACTGGGCGCCTTGCGCCACGAGGCCATCAGGGGGGTGAGCTCTTTTGCAACAGCTATCGCCGCGGGCTACCGCCTGTTGCTGGCCGTCGCATTTTTCATTCTGACCACGGCGGCACTGGTCCGTGGCGTCCACCAGGTCATCGGGGTCAGCTGGCGCTGGGAGTCATTGTTCGAGTCCGTTGTCGTGCAGACTTCGCTCTCCATCTATTGGGGCATTCTCGGCTTCAGCGGCATGATCTGGGGGGCGCGCAGCCAGCAGCGCGCCCTGTGGCTGGCCGGTGCGGGCTTCATGGCCCTCGTGGTGTTAAAGCTGTTTGCAGTGGACCTGACGCAGACGGGCACCATTGAACGGATCATTTCTTTTATCGGCGTGGGTATCCTGCTGCTGGTAGTTGGTTACTTTGCACCAGCGCCCCCACGGGATGAAAGGTCGAGCAAGGTCAGCAAGGAAAACCGCGGCCAATGAAACTGACCAGGACTCTCAACTGGCGCAACCTGTTTTTCGAACTGGTGGTTGTTTTCATCGGCTTGTTGGCCGCCTTGCAGGTGGATGACTACCGCCAGCAAAGGGAATTTCAGCAGGCGCAACATCGCTACCTGGTCAGGCTGAACGAAGACATGCAGTTATACCTGGAGAGCACGGACGAAATCCTGGGCTTTCTTGTAGAAGTCCGTGATGCGATGGAGCACGTGTGGAATTCACTGCAAGCCGGAGAACTGGTCAACGGCGATCGTGCAACTTTTGAAAAAGCCCTGATCTACATGGGCCACCTGCCTTCCAATCCACTGCCCAGATCCGCTTACGATGAAATGGTGGCTTCCGGCATGTTCAGCGCGTTGGAGTCGGTGGAGTTGCAAAGCGCCATTTCCCGACTCTTCGCCACCCATGCATTCATGGAATCCAACTTTGCCTGGTGGCGCGAAAATGTGCTCTTCGATGAGCGGTATATAGACAGACTGGTCGATTATTATGATGACCCAGGTGAGCCGATCGATCGTCAGTCTTTATTTGCAGAGCCAAGCCGCAGGGTACGTTTTGATTTGGAAACGCTGGCCGCAGACCGTGAATTCCGTAATGCCATTTATTGGGCCCGCGATACCCGCAGCGACTGGGTGGAGTGGAACCAGCGATTACGTGCCGACGTTCTGGCAGCAAGGAAACTGCTGGAAGAAGAGTTGGGTAAAGCGGGTGACGGGTGACAGCCGTTGGTCCGGGGGCGGTGCGGCAGGGCTTGGTTTCAAGACCGTGAGCAGCAGGGATGCTGCGACCGAGCCCCCAGGGATGGGTTCATGGCGTGTCTTGAAAGCAGCCCTGGCGTGGCGCCGGTATACACAACCAGAGCCGAATCGCGACCACCATCTGCGATGGTGATTCCTCCTGCAGCTTCCCCGATTCATGTCTCATGTCCTCAACAAAAAAGGCCGGGTTGCCCCGGCCTTTTCGTCGAACGAATGATGACGCTCAGCTTTCGACTGCCAACGCCCGCTCGATGGTCAGCAGCAGGTTCTGCGTATGCGCCTTGGTGATCGTATTGCCACCCCGGCGACTTTTCAGCAGATCCTGGATTTGGGTCAGCTGGTACAGAGCCAGGGACTGGGCTGGCGTATGGAAGGCCTTGCGGCCGTCACCCTGGACCATGCCAGACAGGCGGTTGACATATTCCATCTGTAAGTTCTGACGGAAGCCATTCACATTGTCGCGCGCGTCGGCCTCGAACACCGCATCGGTCAGGTCGCCCATGACCTCCGCCAGCGAGTAGCCGTTACCGTACAGCTCGGTATCGGTGATGCGCTTGAGCACCACCGGGTGCATCAGGTGATCGAGCACGCCCTTTTGCATGGCGAGCACGGCATCGTGCACTTTTGGATCTTCCGTACCGCTAAAGTGGCTGAAGCCGCGGCGCTGAGGCGCAGTCTTGCGCCACAGGCTGGCGGGAATTTCGACGGCGTCCGGAGCAAACAGTTTTTCGTTCAGCACCTGCATGGCCTGCTTCTGCTTACTCTCTTCCACCGGACGGAAGGGGTCACCTGCGCCGTCCTGACCAACCATGCTGCGATCGACATAGACCCCACCAATATAGCGCGAGACGACAGAGGCATGACGCCCCCACAGGCGCATCATGATTTCAACGCCATCAACTGTTTCCTGGTAGGACTTGCCGGCTTTTGGCTGCCAGTCCGCCATCTTGACCAGCGTGCTCTGCATCAGGTCCATCTGGCGGTCAGCGTAAGTCACCGCATCGGAACTCATGTCGTAGATGTTGACCCTGGGATCAAGCGCCTTGCCGGGTGAACGCATGTCGTCCGCGTCGTTGCCGAAGGCCAGCTCACGCTCGGCCGAACGTGATGCGATCGCTTCCAGCCGAGCAGTCTCGGCAGCCGGGTCATCCACGCCGGTCGAGTAAGCGTACTCGATGTACCAGTCGTCGTACGGACCGGGCGTTATGGTATAGAACAGAGTTTGCTCTGCTTCGGTCGGCGCGAAGTTGATGGCTGGATAATCCATCACTGACCCGGCCAGGATTCCGCTGGCGACCGCGTCCTTATCGAAGGCCTGGTCAGGGCTGACCAGCTGCGTGGCTTTCATGTTGTGGTTCATGCCCAGGGTGTGCCCCAGTTCATGCAGGATCAGGTAGTGCATCTCGTCACGGGTCAGCTGCTTTTCGACTTCGCCGCTCATGCCAGCCACATCGGCCGCCAAATCTGCAAACATGCCGTTCATCTGCAGCGTCTGTCCGACTGCGCAGTAGTGGTTCGCAAAGTTCTGGTTGATCTGGAAAGCATCATCCAGCGCCTCACCCTGGATCAGTTTGCGGGCCAGGGTGACACGGGTCAGAAAAGAGTATTCCAGCATCACGTCTGCGCCAATGAGCTGACCAGTACGCGGGTTGGCGAAGCTGGGTCCGTAACCTCCAAACGGTGGGTTCGGTGATGAGGTCCAGCGCAAAACGTTGTAGCGGATGTCACCGGCGTCCCAGTCAGCATCGTCCGGCTGGACTTTGACCACCATGGCGTTTTTGAAGCCCGCTTTCTCGAAGGACTTGTTCCACTCCAGGGCCGCATGCTCGATGATCGGCCGCCACTCGACCGGGGTGGTGTTTTCGATCCACCAGGTAATCGGCTCGACCGGTTCTGAAACCTCTGCAGAGGGGTCTTTCTTAACCAGGCTCCAGCGGTTGATCATGTCCCGGTAGGGTGCGGCTTCGGTCGAAGTCAGGTCGGTGACCTGCTGGTCGAAAGATCCGACTCGCGGGTCGGCGAAGCGCGGCTGAAAGTCGTTTTCCGGCATTGCGATCAGGCTGTGCAGGGTGCGGATCGAAATGTTGCGCGCATCCGTCACCGCGTCACTACCACCCACCGCCGGCGTCGGGTTATTGAACACATACTCCACTTCCACGTCGGTGTTCAGCGGGTAGCTGCGCAGGTTCAGGATCTTGCTCTTGTCGCCGTCGAGCTTGCCCAGTGAGAAGTCTTTCTTGGGATCGGCATCGGGGTTCGGGCTGGGTGAGACCTGCGAGAAGGCTTCCGACAGGAACAGTTTGTCGGCCTTGATCAGGATGTCGCCGGTGGCCTCATCTTCAGACAGAATCTTCTCCACCGCCAGCACGGCATCGGAAATATTGGCCTCGGCGGCACGGGAAATCGCGTTGTCGGGATCAAACCAGAAACTGGAGTTGCGCTGGATGATTTCCAGCTTGTCGAAGCGACGCTGAATCGTGAACACATAGCTGGGGCCGTAAGCGCCCTTGAAATAGCCCGCGTCCAGCACGCCGTTGGCCACTTGGACAAAGTAGATGAATTCTTTGTCCAGCTGATCCTTTTTCACCAGCATGTTCGTTTCGCCGGTCTTGGGGTCCTGGTACAGGGTGAACAGGCCCTCGAAGGCCGTCGCATCCTTGGTCAGTTCAGCGATGGTCTTGGGCTTTTCTTCCTCTTTCTTGTCCCCTTCTCCTTCGGCACTTTCCTGGCCGAGAGCGAGAATGGGCAGCGCCAGCAACAGCGCCAGCAACGACTTACGCAATACGTATGAGTTCATGATTTCCAACCTGGTCAGTGGATTGCAAACAGACGCGGGATCGGTTCCGCGCGTAAAAGTGCCCGGATTCTAGCAGGAATGCCCCCTGCGCGCCCTGTGAGAAAAGTCAGGGGCGAAAAAAAACGCCGGCCCCTGTTGGTGCCGGCGTTCCTCTTGCGCCCGGGGTCACCCCCAGGAATGCTTCCAGATCAGAGCAAGGTGACGATCAGCAGCGCCACGATGTTGATGATCTTGATCAACGGGTTGATGGCTGGACCGGCGGTGTCCTTGTAGGGGTCGCCCACGGTATCACCGGTAACCGCCGCAGCGTGGGCATCGGTGCCCTTGCCGCCGAAGTTGCCATCTTCGATGTACTTCTTGGCATTATCCCAGGCGCCGCCGCCGGTGGTCATGGAAATGGCCACGAACAGGCCGGTCACGATGGTACCGACCAGCAAACCACCCAGAGCCTGCGGACCCAACAACAGGCCGACTACGATCGGCACGCCCAAAGGCAGCAGCGAAGGAACGATCATTTCCTTGATGGCCGCCTTGGTCAGCAAGTCGACCGAGCGCGCGTAATCCGGCTTGGCAGTTCCTTCCATGATGCCCGGAATCTCTTTGAACTGCCGGCGTACCTCGGTGATGATGGCGCCTGCCGCACGACCGACAGCTTCCATCGCCATGGCCCCGAACAAGAACGGAATCAGTCCGCCGATGAACAGGCCAATGATGACCATGTGGTTGGACAGGTCAAACGTCAGGTTAGCCATGCCCGCCTTGGCCAGCGAGTTGGTGTAATCCGCAAAGAGCACCAGTGCGGCGAGACCAGCGGAGCCAATTGCGTAGCCCTTGGTCACGGCCTTGGTTGTGTTACCCACCGCGTCCAGCGCGTCGGTCGTGTTACGTACGTCAGCAGGCAACTCCGCCATCTCGGCAATGCCGCCGGCGTTATCGGTAATCGGACCAAATGCGTCCAGCGCCACGATCATGCCGGTCATCGACAACATGCTGGTGGCCGCGATGGCAATGCCGTACAGACCGGCAAAGTGGTGTGCGCCCCAGATTGAAAGACACACAGCCAGCACTGGCAGTGCCGTGGATTTCATCGAAATGCCCAGGCCAGCGATGATGTTGGTGGCATGGCCCAGGGTCGAGGCCTCAGCAACCTTCTTCACCGGGCTGAAATTCGTGCCCGTGTAGTACTCGGTGATGATGACCATGGCAGCTGTCAGTGCCAGGCCGATCAACGCTGCGAAGTACAGGTTCATCGCTCCTTCACCCATCATCGCATTGGTCACCGGGTAAAACGCGATGGCCGCGAGAACACCGGAAACAATCACGCCCTTGTACAGCGCGCCCATGATGGAACCGCTCTTGCCCACCTTGACGAAGAACGTGCCTACAACGGAAGCGACGATGGATAGGCCACCCAGCACCATCGGGAAGAGGACCGCGTTAGCACCCACTTGTTCGATCATCAGGCTGCCCAGCAGCATAGTGGCGATCAGGGTCACCGCGTAGGTTTCGAACAGGTCAGCGGCCATGCCGGCGCAATCGCCCACGTTGTCACCGACGTTATCGGCGATCACGGCGGGGTTGCGGGGGTCGTCTTCCGGAATACCGGCTTCAACCTTGCCCACCAGGTCAGCGCCGACATCAGCGCCCTTGGTGAAGATGCCGCCACCCAGTCGCGCGAAAATCGAGATCAGCGAGCCACCGAAGGCCAGGCCGACCAGTGCGTGAATGGTGTGGTCCTGGCTCACGCCCATTTTTCCCAGCAACAGGTAATAGCCAGCTACGCCCAGAAGACCGAGCCCTACCACCAGCAAGCCGGTGATGGCGCCACCGCGGAAAGCGATATTCAGCGCCGGGGAAAGCCCGGTGCGGGCAGCCTCGGCCGTACGGACATTAGCTCGCACCGAAACGAACATGCCAATGTAGCCAGCCAGCGCAGAAAACAGAGCGCCAATCGCGAAGCCGAAAGCGGTCAGCCAATCGAGCGCAAGCCCGACCAGCACGAACAACACCACACCGACGATGCCAATGGTCGCGTACTGGCGATTCATATAGGCGCCTGCGCCCTCCTGGACCGCCGCTGCGATTTCCTGCATCCTCTCGTTACCGGCAGGCTGCGCGAGCACCCAACGCGCGGCGAATATGCCGTACAGGACCGCCAGCAAGGCAGATCCCAGTGTCAGCCAAAGCGCCAACTCGTTACTCATCTGATTCTCCTTTTAGAACATCCAGGTAATAAAAATTACTGGGCACAGGGTGTTGCCGTTGTGGGGCGCGAAAACGCATGGCAACCAGCCGTTCCCGTGCGACGGGGACGTTTCCGGTTGATGGTTGCACTCCTGTCAGCGACTGTTGCTGTGCCAGGGGACATGGACCCGTCGATTCTCCCTGGGCCGTCCCGTAAAAAAGCCAGCTATTTTAACATGTATCCAAGTAATTGCAGACGTTTCAGGCGCTTTTTAGCGCCAATGGCTCAACGCGAATAGGTGTTGCCGAAAAAGCTGCCCTCCCGCCAGGCGGGGCGGGCTGCCTGGTTGGCGACAACCTCACCCACACGGGCATTGATCAGCGTGAACCGTTCAGCCGCCGTGTAATCGATCGGCAAGTTCAGGTCGTCGCTGGGTTGATGGTAGTGCTTTTGCAGAAAACCCTGGAACATCGGCGCAGTGTCGGTCACCCCATCCATCGCTTTCGGCCCGGTGACCAGGAAGATGGCGGGTATGCCCTGTTGTACGAAGCGGTAGTGATCGCTGCGCACGAAGATATTTTCCTCCGGCATCGGGTCGGGCGACAGGGTCACCCCGAACTCCCCGGCAGCCTCTTCCACCACCTCTCCCAGCGTCGAATGCTCCGCGCCGAAGGCGATCACATCACCGAACTCATAAAGCAGCAGAGGCATGTCCAGGTTGATGGCTCCCACCATCGCCGTGGCTGGTACTGTCGGATTCTGCGCAAAGTATTCGGAACCCACGAGGCCCTTTTCCTCCGCGGTGACGGCAATGAACAATATCGAACGGCGTGGCGCCGGCCCCTGGCTCAGCAACCGGGCAGTCTCCAGCATCACGGCAATACCCGAAGCATTGTCCAGCGCGCCATTGTTGATAACGTCTTCGACTCCCTCTTTCGCGTGCAATTCACCGATGTGGTCGAGATGCGCGGTATAAACCAGGTACTCACCCGCCAGCAGGGGGTCTTGCCCCGGCAACAAACCCACCACGTTGGGGCTGGTCAACAGGTCATGCTGCGCCCGCTGACTGGCGAATAGCACCGCATCGAGGGCAAAGCCCGGCAGCGGTTCGCCCGCCTCATCCAGGGTGATCAACTCTTCCAGCGAGTGTGCTGTTCCTGCGAAGAGTTCCGCGCCGGCCGAGTGATGCAGGATGGCGTTGGTGCGCAGTTCGGGAAAACCGGCGAAGGGCTGTCCATCGGTATCGATCCAGCCCATGCCTGGCGTACCGACACGGCTGGCGTAACGGTCCCATGCCACCCGCCGGTCCCGGCGCGGCGTGTGAATCCTGACCAGGCCGACGGCGCCATGCGCGACGGCTGCTCTGTCCTTTTCACGATAAGAGGCGAAATGCGCGCCTTCCTCACTGGGGAAATTGGCCGGCTGGCCGGACAAGATGACCACGATCTTGCCGTGAACATCGAGGCCGTCGTAATCGCTGTACTCGAGCTCCGGGGCGTCAATGCCATAGCCAGCAAATACCGCAGGTGCGCGCACCTCGTTATGCTCGCTGGTGATGTCAGGGCCGCTATAGAACTCTTCCACAAAGCTGAAGCGACGGACCTGACCGTCGACGTCTACTCCCAATACCGCCGAATCATCCACCATTCGGGTTCGCCTCAGGGGCACCTGCTGATACCAGCCACTCTGTTCTCCGGCAGGCAGCAGGCCCAACTGGGCGAAATGGCTGGCCACATAGCGCGCGGCCACATCGTACCCGGGCGTACCTGGCTGACGGCCCCGCAGCAGATCGTCGGCCAGAAACGTGATGTGCGCTTCGAGCCGCGATTTCAGCAAGGGGTTTGAGTCATCCGCGCCGGAAGGGCTATTCATTCCCCCTAACAACAACAGCGTTGCCACCGCGAAACCCGTCATCTTCAAAGGCTGAATGCCCATGGCTCACTCCTCTCGCGAAGGCAGGCGAACTGTCGCTTACCGGCTCCGCCGATCAATGCTTGAACGGCGCCAGTTTTTTTGCCACAAGCTGGTGCTTGAGGCGCACATACTCCGGCAAACCATGCTTGTTGTAAGGCGGGTAATCCTCGCCCCGAATCAGTGGCTCCAGGTATTTACGCGCCGAGGGTGTAATACCGAACCCGTCCTTGGTGATGTATCGCTTCGGCATCATTTTTTCACGATTAGCGACCTTGCTCAGCTGGGCTTCGCCGACCTTCCATCGGTAGGGCTGGTCAGAGGTGCGCACCACCACGGGCATGACGCCGGTCTTGCCCGCCAGGGCCAACTCAACCGCGGCCTTGCCCATGGCGTACGCCTGGTCGACGTCGGTTTTGGAGGCGATATGGCGCGCGGAGCGCTGCAGGTAATCGGATACGGCCCAATGGTATTTGTAACCGAGCTTTTCCTTGACGAGATTGGCCACCACGGGCGCCACACCGCCCAACTGTGCGTGACCGAACGCATCCCGGGTGCCGGCATCGGCCAGAAACTGGCCTTGCTTGTTGCGCACGCCCTCGGAAACGACGATCGAGCAATAGCCCCACTTCTTCACCGCTTCGTCGACCTTCTTCAGGAAAGCCTTCTCCGCGAATGGAATCTCCGGGAACAGGATGATGTGCGGCGGGTCTCCGGCTTCTTGCTGCGCCAGGCCCCCCGCCGCCGCGATCCAGCCGGCGTGACGGCCCATCACTTCGAGAATGAAGACCTTGGTCGAACTCGAGGACATCGACTCGACGTCGAGACTGGCTTCCATGATGCTGACCGCCACGTACTTGGCCACGGAACCGAAGCCCGGGCAGGTGTCGGTAATGGGGAGGTCATTGTCGATGGTCTTGGGAACGCCGATGCACTGAACGGGAAACCCCAGCGTGTCGCCGATTTGTGAAACCTTGTAGGCGGTGTCTGCGGAGTCGCCGCCTCCGTTATAAAAGAAGTAACCGATGTTGTGTGCCCTGAACACCTCGATCAGGCGTTCGTATTCCGCACGGCTCTCTTCGATGCCTTTGAGCTTGAAGCGACAGGAACCGAAAGCGCCGCCGGGTGTGTGACGCAGTTGTCCAATTTGCTTCTTGCTGACCCGGGTGGTGTCGATCAAAGCTTCGTTAAGAATTCCAATGATACCGTCCTTGCCCGCATAGACTTTGCCCAGTTTGTCGCGGTGGGTACGGGCTGTCTCGATCAGGCCGCACGCAGTTGCATTGATTACCGGGGTGACCCCTCCAGACTGGGCATACAAAAGGTTTTTCTTCGTCATTATTTTCTTCCTGTCGTGATCGCTTACCGTTCAACCTCGATCAAGTTGCAAAACGGGGTTGAATTGACTGCTGGTCATGTGTTGTGATGCCGCCTTGGTACAATAGGCCGGTTGCCTATTCTAGAGGACGAGAACCGTCTCATGCGAATCGTATTACTCGGCGCGCCCGGTTCCGGCAAAGGAACCCAGGCGGCGCTTCTGCAAGAGCGCCTGAAGCTGCCCCATATTTCCACCGGGGCGTTGTTGCGAGCAGCTGTCAAGAAAAAAACGCCTCTCGGCCTGCAGGCCAAGGAGCTCCTGGCTCATGGCGAGTTGATGCCCGACGAGGTCATGCTCACCCTGATCGAAGAGCGGCTGGGCAAGCCGGACGTCAAAAGGGGGTTTCTGCTCGACGGATATCCACGCAACCTGGCGCAGGCCGAAGCCCTGGATGAACTGCTCGAGCGGATTGGCCTGCCGGTGGATGAGGCAGTCCAGATCGACATCGACCCTGAACGCATCCTCAACCGAATCGTCAAACGCGCCAAGGAACAGGGTCGTAGCGACGATTCCGAGGAGGTGTTTCGCCACCGGATGGAAGTGTACGAAGAGCAAACGGCTCCCGTGGTCGACTATTATGCCGAGCGCGGCTTGCTCACCCGAATCCTGGGACAAGGGTCTGTCGATGACGTGCACCGCCTTTTGCTCAGCGTGCTGGACGTGGATGCTGAGAAATAGGCTGCACGGCACGCTACCCGACTGCCCCGGCGCTTTTCAGGCGCAAGTTGCCTCGTGAACGGGTTGCTGACCAACCTGTTATTGATGCTGCGTATGCGTACGGGGCCGCAGGATCTGCCCTCCTCGTGGTCACTTGCGGCTGTCTTGCTGGCGGCCTACCTGGCCTTGGGCATGTACACCGGCCAGTCCTTGGGGGGTGACGATGCAGTTATCCGCAGCCTCGCCATCAACGCATTGCAAATTTTCGCGGTCGCCGCCATGTTGCGGGTACGAAAGTTTCCGGAACGCCTCGCACAAACGCTGGCCGCCCTGGCAGGTACCGGAATTATTCTGGGGGGCCTGGCTTTTCTGTTTCTGAGCCAGGCCAATCCCGAGATCAATCAACCGCTGCTGGGCTTGGCCTGGTTCGCGATTTTTGCCTGGAGCCTGGCGGTCGATGCCCATATCTATCGCCATGCGTTGGCCATATCTCTGTCACAAGGCGTGCTGGTGAGTGTCTTATTGTTGGCGGCGAGCTACGTGTTTGTTGAGGTAACGTTCTGATGCACATTCATATTCTCGGCGCCTGCGGCACATTCATGGGTGGTGTTGCCCTGCTGGCCCGGCGGGCCGGATTCACGGTGACCGGCGCCGATCAACGAACGTACCCGCCCATGAGCACACAGCTCGAGGCAGAGGGCATCCGATTATTCGAAGGCTACGACCCGGCACAGCTGGATCCGGAGCCTGACCTGGTGATCATCGGAAATGCTCTGAGCCGCGGCAACCCGGCAGTGGAAGCCGTGTTGAATCGGGGCATTCCGTTCACGTCCGGGCCCCGTTGGCTGGGGGAAAACTACCTGTGGGGCAAAAGGACCATCGCCGTTGCCGGCACCCATGGCAAGACCACGACCTCGAGCATGGTGGCCTGGCTGCTGGAATGCGGCGGTTTGAAGCCGGGGTTCCTGATCGGAGGGATTCCGCTGAACTTCAACGTCTCCGCACGCGGAGGCACTGACCTCTATGTCGTGGAGGCAGATGAATACGACACCGCGTTCTTTGACAAACGGTCCAAGTTCGTCCACTACCGGCCCGGAATTGCCATCCTGAACAACCTGGAATACGACCACGCCGATATTTTCCCGAACATCGCCGCCATCCAGACCCAGTTTCACCACCTCGTGCGGACGATTCCCGGCAATGGCACCATCATCAGCAATGGCAGCGACTCCGAACTGGAAGAAGTGCTGGAACTCGGCTGCTGGAGTCGGCTGCAGCGGTTCTCCCTGGATCGCGATACGGACTGGCAGGTCCGCATGCTCAAGCCTGACGGGAGCATGCTCGAGTTCCTGTTCGGCGGTGAGTCACTCGGCCAGGTCAGCTGGAACCACTCAGGCCGTCACAACGCCCAGAATGCCTGTTCGGCGGTGGCCGCCGCCGTCGCAGCGGGCGTCGATGCCGGCACAGCCATCGAGGCACTGGCCTCTTTCAAGGGGGTCAAGCGGCGGCTGGAACTGGTGACCCAGGCCCACGACATCCATGTTTACGACGACTTCGCGCACCATCCCACTGCCATTCGCCTGACCCTGGAGGGCCTGCGCCGCAAGGTCGGCAACGCCCGCATCCTGGTCGCACTGGAACCCCGCAGCAACACCATGCGGTCCGGCGTGCACGCCAACGAACTGGGTCCGGCGTTGCTGCCCAGCGATCACGTCTGGTTAAAAACAGGCGACGACATCGACTGGGATCCGCAAGTGGCGCTGGCGCCGATGGAGGGTCGCGGGCGGGTCGTCACCCGGTCAGACGATCTGCTCAGCCAGATGCTGGACAAGGTGCGTCCGGGAGACTACGTGGTCTTTATGAGCAACGCCGGATTCGACGCATGCCCGGCCCGTTTCGCCGCAGCAATCGAGGCTCGTGAAGACTTCTGAGATTCCCCTGTTTCCGCTCCAAACCGTGCTGGTGCCGGGGGGTTACCTGCCATTACAGATCTTCGAACCGCGCTACCTGGACCTCGTACGCGAATGTACCCGCAATTCCTCGGGTTTCGGTGTCTGCCTGATTTTGCAGGGGTCAGAAGCAGGAACGCCGGCACAACATGCCGGCATCGGGACCCGAGCCCGAATCCGCGATTTCAATACGCTTCCCAACGGACTGTTGGGCATTATTGCCGAGGGTGAACGGCGATTCCGGGTGATCGACACCCGCACGCGGGAAAACGGCCTGCTCATGGGTAAGGTCGAATGGCTACAAGTAGCACCTCCAAAAGCCGTACCGGAGCGTTTCCACGTGCTTGCCCAGGTGCTGGAGCGTTTGCTGGAGAAGGTTGGTAAGAACTATCCCGGTTGGCACCGCGGACTACTGGACGATGCTGACTGGGTCAGCTTTCGGCTGACGGAGCTCCTGCCCTTGGGTAGCCTGGAAAAACAGTCCTTGCTGGGACTGGAAGACCCGGAACTCAGGCTGCAGCGCCTGTTGGAACGCTTACCGGATTTTCAGCGCTCGCGCTGATCCTCGGCCGCCGCCGGGGCCCGTACCAGCAACAGATCCTCCGCCGCCTGTCGGGTCGAGAGCCCGCCCAGGCTATCGGCAATATCACCCAGCGTGCTGTTCGCGGCAGGCATCGAACGCCAGTAGTACAGGGCCTTCAAGCGACGAACCAGGTTCTCTTCAGCAGCCTGGCCTGCATACAAAACCTGCTCGCCGGGCAACAGTCGCACACCGGAATCCCACAGGCGCAGGGTCTGGTGCTGGCCGGTTTTATCATTGAACCGACGCAGTCGCAGCGCTTCAGGGTGGCCGAGGTGGTCTTTGGCCAGCAGTGGTAGTGTGGCGGGATCCGGCTCGGGGTCCAGCGCCCGGATCACCCAGGTCCAGTCCGCAGCGGTATCGGTGTACCAACCGTCTTTTTCCAGGGCCGCCGCGAACTGTCCAGGATCCATCGCAACCTGGAAATTGAATTCTCTTGCCGCCACCGAGCTGAACCGCGTCAGCTCCCGCGGCAATTTCTGCCAATCCGTCCGCCACCAGGCTTCAGCCTGGATCTCTCGAATTGGCAAGGGCAGCCGCAACTCTTCCTGGTCTTCGGTGAGGTGCGCCTGGACTTGCCAGTGCAAGGTCAGCGCCAACATGCCATAGAAGATTCCGCTCGCCACGGCGCCGGAAAACGGCAGCAAGGCGCGCTGACGGTAGGCGATTCCCACGATGGCAGTCCAGGCCAGCCCCAGGAACAGGCCGACCAGCGCGCCGCTAAGCCAATCCAGGCCGAGATACACACGGGCGAGAAACAGCAGGCTGAGCAGGAACGCCGAGGCCAGATAAACCCATTGCCGGCTACGCCGCTTCAGCTCTTTGGCCACCATGATGGAAAAGAACCCCAGCACGACCGAGGTCATGGTCAGCGCAGGGCTCGGCTCCCAACCCTGCAAGGCGCCGAGCTCCTGCAACATCGGCGTAGACCGCAAGGTCCAGCCCAGCAGGAATTGCAGCACGACGCCACCCCCCACGGCCACCACCCAGTGAATGGCCGCACTGTACCGAGCCGCACCGAGCAACCACAAAAGAACGGCTGAAGCCGTTGGCAGGAGGACACTCCAGCGCGACATTTGGCTGATGGCCACCATGGCAGGATCCGCGACGTGATTGCGCAAGGTCTGTACCAGTTCGAATACGGCCTGGTCGACAAATCTCGGTTGCTGCGAGAAGGGTGACAGGAACAGCAGCAACGCCACCGCCCACAGCAACAGAATCAACAACAGGCCAAGCATGCTCACAGAGAGCAACTCGGGCTGAGACGGATCAAGCACCGGCCCGGTAACCCGCCCCAGGATCGGATGACGGCGAGCCCAGCGGATCGCTCTGCGCATCCAGCGTGCGGAGCGGCTTACGAGGAATTCATAACTGATGCGAATCATCCACCAGGTCAGCGACAGCACCGTTGCCAGGATGATCAGCACCAGGCTGAGGCGGCCGGTGTACTCGGAGGCGACTTCCAGCGAGGCCCCGAACAACATACCGGGTAACAGGTAGGCAGGCGACCACAGGATACAGGCCGGTATGGCGACTCCCAGAAACCGCTGCGGAGACATGGCCAGCATGCCCGCAGTGGCCGGAATGACCGGCCTCAGGGGGCCGATGAAACGGCCGACAATGACGCTCTTGGCGCCATGGCGATGGAAGAAATACTTGCCGCGCTCGAGCATCCGCGGATGGCGTGAAAAAGGCCAGAAGTCTTGCAGGTGTTCGCGCAGACGATAACCAATGGCGTAACTGACGATATCGCCCAGGAAGGCCCCGGTCGAGGCAGCCAGCCAGACCGGGTAGAACTCCAGTGCACCCAGGCCAATCATGGCGCCGATGCCAAAGAGGATGAAGATGCCCGGAAGGATGATGCCGATCACCACCAACGACTCGACCCAGGCGACCAGGAAAATTATCACGCCGGCCCATCCCGGGTTTTCTGAAATCCAGTTGAGCAGATCCTGGGTCAGGCCAGCTTCCAAGCGCGTCAGTCTCCCGCAGAGTGTGTCAACTCAGGGCATTTTTTCCCGTGGTCTGGGTTATGATACGCCAGGCACCTAATTGGTTCAGTGGCAAACCGCAGGGCGACCCGCCCGCGGGCAAATCGTGGCGCAAACAAGATGAAATCACTCGCCGAAAAAACCCTGTTCATCACCGGTGGATCACGCGGTATTGGCAAGGCCATCGCCTTGCGTGCGGCCCGGGACGGCGCCAATATCGTGATCGCCGCGAAAACCGACAAACCCCATCCCAAGCTCGACGGCACCATTCACACGGCAGCCGAAGAAGTGGAAGCGGCCGGCGGCAAGGCCCTGGCCCTGAAACTCGATGTTCGCGACGAGCACGCGATTGAAGAAGCCATCGGGAAGGCCGTGGAGCATTTCGGGGGACTCGACATCCTGGTGAACAACGCCAGCGCCATTACCCTGCTGCCAACCACCGAGTTGCCCATGCGGCGCTACGACCTGATGTTTTCGGTCAATGTGCGCGGCACCTACGCCTGTTCCCGGGCTGCCATTGAGCACCTGGCCCACGGCAGCAACCCGCACATTCTCAACCTGTCTCCGCCGCTGAACCTGAACCCGCGCTGGTTCAAGGACCACGTGGCCTACACCATGTCCAAGTACGGCATGAGCATGTGCGTGCTGGGCATGGCGCAGGAGTTCCGGCGCCGGGGTGTGGCGGTGAACGCCCTGTGGCCGCGCATCGTGATCGCCACCGCCGCAATCAGTATGATGGGCGGGCGCGTTCGGCCGGAGAATTGCCGCAAGGAAACCATCATGGCCGACGCAGCACACGCCATCCTCTGCCGCGACGCAGCCAGCTGCACGGGCAATTTCTTCCTCGACGAGTCAGTGCTGCGCGCCGAAGGCATGAAAAATTTCGACGTTTACTCGGTCCAGCCCGGCAATCCCCTGATGAAAGACCTGTTCCTGGATGAGTGAACCCGCCCAGGACAGGCGGGACTACGTCGCTTCTCTGACCGGCCTGCGGGGCATCGCGGCGCTCTTCGTTTTTATCTTTCACTACGACACATTCAACCCTGGCATCCGCCTGGACCAGGCCATACCCTTCTTCGGCACGCTACTGCAGTTCCCCCTTGGCCTTGGCTGGGCCGGTGTCGACTTGTTCTTTGTCCTGAGCGGGTTTCTGTTGGCACTGCCTTTCGCCCGCAACCGCCTGGCTGGAAATCCTCCACCCGCCATAGGCCATTATTACCAGCGGCGCCTGCTGCGCGTTTTTCCTGCCTACTACGCGCAGCTCATCATTTTGTTGATTGGCGGCGCCTGGTTCCTGACCTGGCACCCGCTTTCTTTTGGCGAGTTATTCGCCCACGTGTTTATGTTCTTTAACGTGGGGCCCAGCCCAGTGCGACCACTGGTCGGTGTGTGGTGGACCTTGCCGGTTGAATTTTCGTTTTACCTGTTACTGCCCCTGATTGCCTGGGCAATGCGGCCACGGCCATGGGTGGCGTTACTCGGGGTTTCTGTGCTGATCAGCGTTGTCTACCGATGGTGGACCGTGGGCCACCTCGCCAGCGGTGGCGAGGCTTTCCTGGTGGCCTCGCACCTGCCGGGATCACTGCCGGAGTTTACCCTGGGCGCAAGCGCCGCCGTGCTGGTGCAGTGGATGGATCTGTCTTCGGTCCGGCGCCCTGCACCGCTGATGCTGGACATGATGCTGATCGCCGGACTCGCCGCCGCCGGCTTGTGGCTGTGGTTCATCGTGCTGCCAAACGGCGCAAGCTACTGGCAGGGCCACTGGAGCATGATCGCAACGCCGTCCATTCTTGGCAGCGCCCTGGCCCTGACGGTCATCAGTCTCTATTGGGGCAGCAAGGTGGGACGAATGCTGTTTGCCAACCCGGTGGTCTACTTCCTGGGTCTGATTAGCTACAGCCTGTATCTCTGGCATTTCATTGTTTTGCAGCAGGCGCCCGGATTATTTGGCGAAAGCTGGGCGAGCCTGGCCGGCTTTACCAGGTTCCTGGCTTCGTTGCTGCTGGTCGTCGCCATCTCAGCCATCAGCTACGCCTTGTTCGAAAGACCGTTTTTCCGCCTGCGCGGCAAACGCCGTTAATTATCTCTTGTACGATTGACCCCCTGCTGCTTCAGGCCATCGCCCGGAGGACGTCGCCCGCGGCGTTGACCGTGTCCTGGATATCAGCGTCGCTGTGCGCAGCGGAAACAAAACCCGCCTCGAAAGCCGACGGCGCCAGGTAAACGCCCGCTTTCAGCATGCCGTGGAAAAAGTGCTTGAAGGCTTCCACGTCGCACTTCATGACTTCCGCAAAAGACCTCACCGAAGCCTGGTCGGTAAAGAACATGCCGAACATGCCGCCGACCTGGCTAAAAGCCATGGGCACCCCTGCTGACCTGGACTGCTCGCGAACACCTTCCACCAACTGCCGGGTGCGATCCGTCAACGTGTCGTAGAAGCCCGGCGCACAGATCAGGTCGAGGTTGGCCAGGCCCGCCGCCATGGCGACCGGATTACCGGACAGCGTGCCCGCCTGGTAGACCGGCCCGGAGGGCGCGACCAGTTCCATGAATTCCCGCTTTCCGCCAAAGGCACCCACCGGCATGCCGCCGCCAATAACCTTGCCAAAGGTGGAGAGATCCGGGGTGACCCCGTACAGGGCCTGAGCGCCACCCAGCGCCACGCGGAATCCAGTCATCACCTCATCGAAAATCAACACCACGCCATGCTGATCGCAAAGTTGGCGCAAGGCGTGCAAATACCCTTCAGCAGGGGGTATGCAGTTCATGTTGCCGGCCACCGGCTCGACGATGATGGCCGCTACCTGGTCGCCCTGCACTTCCAGGCACTGGCGTACCGCTTCGGCATCGTTGTAAGGCAGGGTCAGGGTCAGATCGGCGGTCGCCGCGGGCACGCCGGGCGAGTTCGGAACGCCCAGTGTCAGAGCGCCGCTACCGGCCTTGACCAGGAAGGCATCAGCATGGCCGTGGTAGCAACCTTCGAACTTGATGAATTTGTCACGTTTCGTCGCCGCACGTGCTACGCGAATCGCGCTCATGGTTGCCTCGGTGCCGGAATTCACCATGCGTACCATGTCCATTCCGTCGACCAGTTCGCACAGACGCTCGGCCATGGTGACCTCGGAAGGTGCGGGCGCGCCAAAGCTCAAACCTCTGGCAGCAGCATCCTGTACCGCTTTCACGATGTCGGGATGGGCGTGCCCGGCAATCATCGGCCCCCAGGAACCCACGTAGTCGATGTAACCGCGGCCCGTCACATCATAAATGCGTGAACCCTCAGCTCGCTGGAAAAACAGCGGATCGCCGCCGACGCCATTGAAGGCGCGGACGGGAGAGTTCACACCACCGGGAATGCGTGCGCGGGCGCGGGCGAGTAATTCTGAATTCGTGGTCATGAGATGGTTCGCGTTTGTGGGTCAGGGTGGACATTTTCCTTGGTTCGGGGGGGTGGTGGCAACCGGGAAGGGCGTAACAGGTGACGGATCACGGAAAAACAGCAGGAGGGATCAGGTGCCGAAGGCGACTGGCCGCGAAAGGACAAGCAACACGCTTTCCAGACGGACCCTTCTCGTCAAGGACGCCACCACCAACCCAGAGAATGGCTCTCACGGTGAGAGCATGGCAAAATAGGCGGTCAATCAATCAGGAGTGAAAACGTGACCGAGCAGTCATCTGGCGAGGGCTACAAGGCCTGGATGTGCATCATTTGCGGCTGGATTTACGACGAAGAGAAAGGTGCACCTGAAGAAGGCCTGGCGCCAGGCACCCGCTGGGAAGACGTGCCCGAATACTGGGTCTGTCCCGATTGCGGCGCCGGCAAGGAAGACTTCGAGTTGGTGGAAATCTGACATGGCCGAACGCCGAGGCCTGACGCGCTCGCGCGATAACGCCATGATCGCCGGCGTCTGCGCCGGCATCGCCGATCATTTCGGCTGGTCGGTGATGGGGACGCGGGTAGCCTACGTGGTGCTTTCGCTGCTTTCGGTCGCCTTCCCCGGCATCCTGGTCTATATCATCCTGTGGTTGTTGTTGCCGAGGGGCTGAATCCCCAAAGGCAACGCAACACCCCGGTCGACAACACTCCACCTGACCCCAGCCTGAGCCAACGGCAGGCGGGGCCGGCTGCTTCGTGCGTGAATTTCGCTTGCTCCGGCAGGCTGTTGGCGACCGTGGACGGCGCGCCGAGCAGGCGCATCGCACGGCGGCGGACACTGAACACATGGTGAATGTGGCCCCAGACCACCGCACGAACCTCAGGGTAGTCATCAAGCACAGTCCACAGGCGTTCCGGCTTCAACAAGGGATAGCGGTCAATCCATGCGCTGCCGGTCAGAACAGGCTGGTGGTGCAGGGCGAGCAACTTCGGAATTCCCGGGCTTTCGGCGAGACATGATCGCAGACCGTTTAGCATCCGGTCGCTCAAAGCACCGGGCACTTCATTCGCGACCGTGCTGTTCAGGAGGACCAGCCGCCAGCCCCCCGTATCATGTACCCAGGGCTCATCCACGGGGCAGTCTGGAAAAGAAGCCTTTTGGGCCTGCGGCAGATCGTGATTACCGGGCAGGCTCAACACCGGTACGCCCAGCTGAGCGAACTGATCCGCCAGGTAACGATAGGATTCAGGACTGGCGTCCTCGCTCAAGTCTCCCGTAACCAGCAACAGGTCAGGCTGCCATCCCATCGCGACTTCCAACACAGCCTCGAGCGTCACGCGAGGATTCAACCCCCGATAGCGGGCCGCGGGATCGGCCGAGACATGGCAATCGCTCAATTGGATAAGGCGCAGGTCCGACCTCAACGCCTGTTTGTCTGCAGGTGAAGGCATGGCGCGTAATCTAAAACCTGGCGAATCAGCGCGCAACGCCAACTCGCCCAGAATTCTGCCTGCCCGTCATGAAATGGCCACATTCCCGACCCATTATGTGCACGTCAACGAGGAAAACTGGAACCATGAAAGTATTTGTTCCCTTCACCGATGAAATGCTGGAAACGGGCGACCTTTCAGGCTTACTGGTCCCCTATCAACCCGGCCGGCTCCTGCTCAGCCAGTGCAAGGAAAATCCCGATCACTCAAGGTGCAGTTCAAGCTTGTCACCCCGCTGTACGCCAAGTTCCGAAGCCTTGCCCGCATTGAGTTCCAGCACGTACTGGGCAGGCCCTTCACTGGGATAGGCAGGGCAGGCGCGCACCCGGCAGGGGGGGGTATTCTCCGACATACTGACCAGGGCCAGGTCGGCATCGAAATACATGATGTCCAGCGGGATGCGGGTATTTTTCATCCAGAAACTGCGCGGTGATTCACGGTTGAAAATAAACAGCATGCCATGGTTTTCAGGCATCTGGTCGCGAAACATCAGGCCCAGCGCGTGCTGATCGGGTGTATCGGCGATCTCGACGATGAATTTCTGCCCTTTCAACCCCACCCACGGCTGGCCGGCCGCGCAGGATACGCAGCACAGCAAGGCAACGAGGATAACGAGGGTTCTGACGGGGGCGGACATGGCTCGAATGATACCAGCTTGACCGCCGTATCCAGCAGCCAGGAGCATGCTTCGATGATGCCTTGATTGCTCAAGCTGCTGGCCAACGCTCCCATTTAGAGGAGAGCCCCCACTTACCGGCAATGTTTTCTACCCGTTCAGCAGCAAGGGACGGAAGTCTTCAAATTCACTGGAAATTGTTCTCGACAGCACTTCGCGCTCGGCTACCTCGGCCAATTCATCAGGCAACTCCAGGTCGATATCCAGTACTTCCTCGACATCCTCGCGGAACTTGGCCGGGTGCGCCGTGCACAGGAACACGCCGATTTCACCTTCAGTCCGATCATCTTTCAACGCCTTCCAGCCCAGCGCAGTGTGGGGATCGGCCACGTAGTCCAGGTCATAAAGGTCCAGCATGGCCTGGCGCGTGTCGTCGTCGTCCAGCGAGACCGAAACGAGTAGCCGTTCCAGGTCCACGCCGTGGCGCTTACCCAGCGCCAATACCCGGTCAAAGTTATTCGGCTGCGAGATATCCATGGCGTTGGTCATGGTCGCGACCGTGGGATAGGGCTTCCAGCGGCCCTCGGCCAGGAAGCGCGGCACCGTGTCGTTGGCATTGGTGGCCGCGATCATGCGCCTGACCGGCAGCCCCAGCGCAACGGCTATCAGGCCGGCGGTTATATTGCCAAAATTACCGCTGGGGACGCTGTACACGGGCCTCGTACCCCGGGGTAACTGCGCCGCGGCTTCGAAGTAGTAGCACACCTGCGCCAGCAGGCGCGCGATGTTGATGGAATTGGCCGAATTCAGCCCAAGGGTCTGGACCAGTTCGGGGTCGAGAAACGCTTGTTTGACCATCGTCTGGCAGGCGTCGAAGTCATCCTCCACCGCATAGGTGCGAACGTTGCCGCCGAGAGTGCAGAATAGCTTTTCCTGAAGTGGGGTCACCCGCCCTTTCGGGTAAAGCACCACCACGTCGATACCGGGTTGGTTATAGAAGGCCTGCGCTACGGCGGCACCGGTGTCACCCGAAGTCGCGGTCAGGATGGTCATCGGGCCGCCATCGTGGAAGTGCCCGAGGCACTGCGCCATGAAACGGGCTCCGAAATCCTTGAATGCCAACGAGGTGCCGTGGAACAATTCGAGTGCATATACACTTTCGCCGACCGGCTCGAGCGGTACTGGAAAATCAAACGCCGCCTCGACCATGTTGCGCATGTTGCCCGGCGGAACATCGGAGCCCACCAGGTGCGAGAGCACACCAGCGCTGCGCTCGGCGAAAGGCAAATCAAGCAAAGCCGGCAGGTCGGCCAGGGGACGCAGGCGCTCGGGCAGGAACAGGCCCTGTTCTTTCCCGATACCCAGCCGCACGGCCTCAGGAAAACTTACGCGCTGTGCACCGGTTCGTATGTTGTACATCATGCTTGCATCACCTTGCCGCGCCCCACAACGCGCGCGCCTTCCAGGTCCGCGCGGCAGACATGCACGAAACCTTGTTCATTTTGCAGGTAGTTCACCCGGAGCCAGGTCAGGGTCCGCTCGGCCAGCCGCTGGTCATCAACAATGGCAAACAGCGTCGGGCCAGATCCGGAGATTCCCACGGCCAGCACCCCCATCTCGAGCAGTGCCTCGCGGGCCTCGGCAAAACCCGCCAATAGTCCGGCCCGGTAAGGCTCGGCAATTTCATCGACCAGGCATTCCGCAGCATGGGTGGCATCGCCACTATGCAGTTCATGGATGAAGCGAGCGAACCGCGCTGCCTGCGCCACAGCCGTTTCCCTCGGAATACTGTCCGGCACCACTGAGCGGGCCTCGCGCGTGTTCAGCTGCGTTCCGGGCCAGGCAACAACGATACGCCAGGTGCCGGGCCAAGGCAGGCTGTACTGTGTGGAAGAACCCGGAACGCACAATCGCAATCCGCCCATCAGGCTGGGCGCGATGTTGTCCAGGTGCACGCCACCGCTGATGCTCCCCTCCATCTCGGCCATTAATGCCAACAGCTTGTGCCGATTCAGAGGGCGGTCGAAATACTGATTCAGCCCGACCAGGGCCGCGACCACGGACGCGGCGCTTGAACCGAGCCCACTACCCACCGGCAGGCGCTTGTTCAGGCGCACTTCCAATGGCATGACATGTGTATCTGCACCTTTAACTTCTTCCTGGAAACGCCGGCAGCAAGTCAGCACGATATTCTGTTCCGGATCTTCGGGCAATGCGTGGGCGAAGGGGCCCGAGACTTCCAGCAGCCAATCCTTGCCGTTGCCTGGCTTGAGCTCAACGATGTCTCCCAGCAGAGTGCCATCCATCGGCGCCAGGGCCAGGCCAAGCGCATCGAAACCGACCGACAGGTTGCCGGTTGAGGCGGGCGCGAAAACGGTGAGGGTCTTGTCGTTCATAGTGACTCAGTCATCAATTATCCAGGGGGCGCCAGGCAGTCCTCAGCAGGTCGGCGAAGACCCCGGCGGCGGTCACTTCCGCGCCCGCACCGTAGCCACGCAAGACCAGCGGCAGTGGCTGATAATAGCGGGTCAGCAAGACCAGGGCGTTCTCGCCATCACGGATCGCTGCCAGCGGTTTATTCCGGGGCACGGCCTCAATGGACACCCGGCAAGCGCCGTCCTCGATGCGGCCTACATAGCGCAGCACTGAACCTTCGCTTCCTGCAGTCTGGATCTGGCGGGCGAAGCCCTCGTCCAGTTGCTTCAGCTCGCCCACCAAGTCCGCAATCGCGATCTCCGCGGCAAAGCCCTCTGGAATCACCGGTTGAACCTCGATATCGCCCAGCTCGAGTTCGAGCCCAACCTCGCGTGCGATGATCAGCAATTTACGGGCCACGTCCATGCCGGAGAGGTCATCACGCGGATCGGGTTCGGTAAAGCCCAGGCTCATGGCTTCGGCAACGGCCTGTGAAAATGCCATGCCGTCTTCCAACATGCCGAAGATTTTTGACAGGGACCCGGACAGCACCCCTTCGAACGTCTTCAGCTGATCGCCCGAGCGCATCAGTGCATGCAGGGTATCGATGACCGGCAGACCCGCCCCGACATTGGTTTCGTACAGAAACTTGCGGAAATTGCGCGCAGCGGTATTCCGCATGTCCCGGTAATACGTCATGCTGGCCGTATTGGCCTTCTTGTTGGCAGTGACCACGTTGAAACCCTCGGACAGCAGGCGCACGTATTGCCCGGCGAGTTCCTCGTTGGTCGTGCAATCCACCACGGTCGGGTTCAGCAAGCCCAGTTGCTCGCGAACCCCGATCACGTCATCCAGCGCCCAGGGCTTGCCGCCCTGTTCCAGGGCATCACGCCAGTTGGCCAGGTCCACGGAGTCATCGGCTACCAGCAGCTGCCTGCTGTTGGCGATGGCACGAACCTGAACCTGCACCTGGTTGCCCGCCAGGTTATCGGCCTGCTGGCGGATTTGCTCCAGCAGCGCCGAACCGACATTGCCGCACCCCAGCTGAATCACGTCGACATGATGTCCGTGACTGAAAAACGCCGTATGACAGGTGCGCATGGCTGATGGCGCATCTTCACGCTCGACCACCACGGCGATTGCACACTCGGTCGATCCCTGGGCAATGATCTCCACGTTGGCGCCGGCGGAAGAAATGGCCGTAAGGAAACGGGCGGCAATCCCCTTATTGTGTTTCAAGCCATCCCCAACCAACGAGATTACTGCACGCTCGGTCTGAGCTGATATGTCTTCGATCAGCCCATGCAGGCGTTCAAAGTGAAACTCGCTTTCCAGCGCCGCCAGCGCGCGTTTCGCGTCCTGGGTACGCACGCACAGGGTAATGCTGTATTCCGAGGAAGACTGCACGATCAGCAGGATGGAAATCGATTGCTGCGCCAAAGCATCCATCACCCGCCGGGCGATGCCGACGCGACCCCGCATGCCGCTGCCCTGCAGGGTGATCGAGGCGACATGATCGAGCAGCGACAACCCCCTGACCTTGGCCGCGAGGCGCGCCGCTGACTGCACCCGGGTACCCGGCGAATCCGGCTTGAAGGTGTTGCGCACTTCGCAGGTGATACCGGCCACGGCCAGCGGGGCGATAGCCTTGCTGCTGATCACTTTGGCGCCGAAATATGAGAGCTCCATGGCCTCTTCGAAGCTGACTTCGTCCAGGCACTGGGCATTACGCACCATGCGCGGATCGGCGGTAAAAAACCCATCCACGTCTTTCCAGATCTGGCAGGCATCCGCGCCCAATGCGGCCGCCACGGCGGCCGCGGTGTAATCGGAACCATTACGACCCAGCAGCTGGTAACCGCCCCCCTGATTGCGGGAATAGAAACCCGGCAATACCAGCACGCGGGTGCCTTCCAGCGCCTCACGCAGCAATGGTGCGGCCGCTTCCTGGTCCAGCAACGTATCCAGCACGCTGTCGTTGGCCGGCGGCAGAATATCGGTATCCGACCAGCGCGCTTTAAGCCCGAGGTTTCTTAGATAGAGCGCCATCAGGCGACTGCTGAAACGCTCCCCCGAGGCCAGAATTTCCGCCCGTGCCGTATCCGGACAACTGCCCAGAAGGCGCACGCCTTCCAGCCTGGAGCGCAGGCGCTGCGATCGCCGTTCGAGGTCGCTTGCGGCCTGCTGCATGTCCATGCCCTCGGCACTCAGGCCTTCCACGATGGCGTTTTCCAGACCGATGATGCGATCGACCGGCTGGTCGAACGGCTCATCGCGCGACGCGGCCTCAATGGCAGCCAGTAACAAATCCGTCACGCCCTTGACCGCGGAAAGCACCACCACGAGCTTGTGATCTGGCGCAAACCGCTGGACCACGGCCGCACAGGCCTGGAACCCCTCAGTGTCGGCGACTGAAGTGCCACCAAATTTCTGAACCAGCATCAGTCCGCTACCTCCTGCCTGGCCTTGTACGCGTTTTGGTGCACGGAAAAGACCGCGCGACCCGATGGATCATCAACCTGCTGCAGGCTGGCGTCCCAGGCGATGGCCTCGGGTGAACTGCAGGCCACCGAAGGCCCGCCGGGCACACACTCAATGGCCGAACGCAGCGGAAAATGCTGCTCGAACAGGTGCCTGAAAAAGTAGGCCTCCGCCGTCCTGGGTGGGTTTACCGGGAATCGCTGGGCCGCGTGGGCCAATTGCTTGTCGCTGACCTGTTCGGCGGTGAAATCGCGCACGCCGTCAATCCAGCCATAACCCACGCCGTCGGAAAATTGCTCCTTTTGGCGCCAGGCGATCGATTCGGGCAGCAGGTCGGCAAATGCCTCGCGCAGGATGTGCTTCTCGATACGTCCCGGGCCGATCATCTTGTCGCGCGGGTTGATTGACATGGCCACATCGAGGAAGGCCCGGTCGAGAAAGGGCACCCGCGCCTCGACACCCCAGGCCGCCATCGCCTTGTTGGCGCGCAGACAATCGTACTGGTGCAGGCGGGAAAGCTTACGCACGGTCTCCTCGTGAAAAGATCGAGCATCCGGCGCCTTGTGGAAATACAGGTAACCGCCAAAGATTTCATCGGCACCTTCACCAGAAAGAACCATCTTGATTCCCATTGCGCGGATTTTGCGTGCCATCAGGAACATTGGCGTGGCGGCGCGAATGGTGGTGACGTCGTAGGTTTCAAGGTGGTAAACCACCTCGTCGAGCACATCCAGGCCTTCCTGCAGCGTGAATTCGAAGCCGTGGTGCACCGTGCCAATGTGCTTCGCGGCCTTGGCCGCTGCCGCCAGGTCGGGTGAGCCTTCCAGCCCGATGGCGAAAGAATGCAGGCGGGGCCACCAGGCGTCGCTGCGTTCGTCGTCTTCTACCCGGCGCTGTGCATGGCGTTGGGTCAGTGCTGCGACAATGGATGAATCCAGCCCGCCGGACAGCAAAACCCCATAGGGCACATCCGTCATCAGGTGACTGGTCACGGCACTCTCGAAGGCCTTGCGCAGCGTGTCGATATCGGTCTCGGCGTGTTCGACGGCCTCGAAGTTCATCCACGGCCGCTCGTAATACTTCCGCGGCGCATCCGCGGTGCTGTCCCAGAAATGCCCGGGAGGGAACTCGTGAACCTCGCTGCACACGTCCATCAGGGCTTTCATCTCGGACGCAACATACAGTTGCTGCTCGGCATCGAAACCGTAGTACAGGGGAATGATACCGATGGGATCGCGGGCGATCAGCCAACGATCAGCCGCCTCGTCATAGAGCACGAAAGCGAACATACCGCGCAGGCGGTTGAGGAAATCGCTGCCTTGTTCGAGGTACAGGGGCAGGATCACCTCGCAGTCCGACTCGGTGGCGTAGGCATAATCCTGGGGCAATTCGGCCCGCAACTGTCGGTGGTTGTAGATTTCCCCGTTCACCGCCAGCACCTGTTGGCCGCTGGCCGAGTACAGGGGTTGCGCCCCGGTATTGACGTCCACGATGGACAGGCGCTCGTGCGCCAGCACCGCTCTCGGATGCGCGTACACGCCGCTCCAGTCCGGGCCGCGATGCCGGATGAGACGGGATTGCCGGATCGCCATCCGTCGGACCGTGTCGTGGTCCTGGCGTAACTCCAGTACGCCGAATATCGAGCACATGAGAGGGTTTCGCTCCTTGGGTTTCCGCTCCTGAAATCAGGGCCGGATGGTGCCTTGTCTGTCAGCCAAAGGGCAATGATACGTCCCTTGCGGCC
>JAHEFS010000105.1 GCA_024640045.1 Chromatiales bacterium
CAGAAACCAGTCATCGGCAGACCTAACAACGCTTTACCGTTGGTAGAAGACAAGGAGCGAACAGCACCCGCTGTTGAAGCCTTGTTGGGATCTGCTGCATCCGTCAGGTTAACTTGCACCCACCCGGATTCAAAGCCCAGTGCGTCGTTGTCGATCGAAGTGATACGAACGCGCTCGGAACCCAGAATTTCGGTGGGTCCGGCATACGTATCACCCATCTCACCGTCAGGCAGCGCACCGAAACGAATCACGTTGGTCTCGTAGCACAACCAGCTGGTCGGCGCAGGAGGCTCAGTCGGATCTTGCGGATTTGACGGTGAGAATACCGGCTCTTCCGGATCGAAGTTCGGATCTTCCGGATTGAACGTGTCTTCTTCCCGGTTCCAGATACCGTTTTCACCTGGGCCAAGCTTCACGATCTCGCAGGCACCATCGTAGATACCGTCGCCCTTGGCTGCGCCAAACGGGTAGACGTCGTTGTCAGCCCACACATTCTGGAACGGCGCTTCTGCGTCAACTCCATTGGTGTAGAACGACTTGGTCGGGAACGTGACCACCCATTCGGATGCCGCGCCGGCGATGTCTTCAGTGTTGTATTCATTCATCATCGTATCGTGCATGAATACTGCAGACACTGCGTCCACACTGCTGCCGAAAGTCAACATGTCTACTGAAGCTGTTTCACCGTTGTAGACGTACGCGGTATGGATATCCTGCGGTGCCACGCCGTCATCCAGCGACGGCTGCTCGAAGCCCGGCTCAAAATGGATGACTTCGGTAGAAAACCCTTCAATCGCGCGGGCATCATAGCTGTACATGGAACCCTTGGCCGGATTAACCACTGCAGCGCCGCCGAAGAGACCGCCACTCGGGGCCAGGAGGCCAAACGTAGGATTACCACCAACCCAGACACCCGGTGTCGGATTTGCACCACCGCTGACGGACCACAGCGCATTGTGCACGGCACAACCACGCGGACGGCCGTACGGCAGCACATCACCCTTCGAGAGGCCAAGCAGGGCATCATCCGCAGTCAGCGTCTCGCCGTCCGGATCGATTACGTGCGTGGTGTAGTACTCGACTGCTTCCTCAGCTGCTTCCGCGCACTGCATATTCGCGTCCGCTTCTGCATCAGCAGTACAAATCGTACCCATTTCGATCAGTTCGAAGTGACCCTCGCGAGCGCGGTCCAAGCTGGTCGGACCCTTGTCTCCGGGGTATTCCTTGGTTTTGTCACCTGCATACGCCAGGTTGAAGAACTCCTGGGTCATATCGGCCTGGGTTTCAATACCAGGAACCGTGCAGGAAGTATCCTCAGTCGTGACCGCCGGTTTGCCGTCCTGATCCACCACTGCGGCGGCCCAGACGTCATAGGCTGACATGTACAGGTTAAAGTCAAGGACTTCCTTGCTGTTCATGCCTTCGAGGAAACGAACCTTAACGGCTTTACCCTGAGCAGTGGTGTTGACCACAGACATAATCGTCAGGTTGTCGCCGTTAGCGGTGTAGTAGGGATAGACGAGCACTTGGCCCAGCCCATCCGGGTTCAGGTTGACTGCCTGAGCGGTACTGGCAATTCCGGCGGCTCCCGCCAGACCAGCCAGCACTGCTGCTGTCAGATTCTTTCTATTCATTACAACACTCCTATTGTGTACACAGGGCATAGTTTGAAGACGGACCTCCATGTCAAAACCGCCCACTCCAGCGGCTCAGACGCAGTCCAAACTTACAATTGCACGGCAATCTTACGATAAATATGTTTTGATCGCAATGCGCTTGTGCTTTTTTATTCAGGCACGTACCACCACTGGTGATCAGCCAATACCCAATTCTCAGTGACATTACGCGACACATCAAACGACCTGACGCCGGGTACGGGTGAGATCACCGTCGATTTGAGGTTGACCACTGCCTCACAAACATCCGCCCCGCAGCTGACCCCACCCACGTCGGCCGCAACCCAGCGAACCCGGGATGCAAAAACCTGGCGTTGGTAATCCATCAAGCCAATAGCGCTTCTTCTCGCGGGAGACAGGAACTGATAGGCGAGATCGATCTCGCCCGCCAGCAAGGCGTCCCATCGCTGCTGCGCTCTCTGGGCCACTTTCTCTTCAATTGACTCAGATCCAACTGTGGCGCAACCGCTTGCCAAGGAACCCAAAGCCACAAGCAGAACGATCACTTTCCCCAATTGATTAACCTCCAGTTTCATTTTTCAACCTCACCCTGCAAGTTCATCAAGCGAATCGGGGGAACCCGTCTGAACTCATCCTCCAGATCCTCGCTGATCGCCTCGAGATCAGCCGAGTTTTCGATCACCGTCGGCGTAATCATCACCAGGGTCTCAGATCGGTCGTTAGCGGATATCTTGCTGCCGAACAGGCGACCGATCACGGGGACCCTGCTCAGGAAGGGAAGACCACTCTGCGAGACGTTCGACGACTCCTGGATCAGGCCGCCCAGGAAAACCGTTTGTCCGGACTGCACAGCGACTTGCGAAGTGACCGACTTGCTGTTGATGGGAGGGTTGCCACTGGTTGAAACATTTTCATCGCGCTCACCTGGAAAGCTCACGTCCTGCTGGATATCGAGGTAGACCAGGCCACCCGGGTTGATGCGCGGCGTCACTGTCAGCGTGACACCCGTGGAAACGTATTGCGCGCTGGAAACGACATTATTGGTCCCCGTCGAAATGCTGGAAGACTGCACCGGCACCTGTGTTCCAACCGTAATCGTAGCCTGCGCGTTATTCCTGACCAGGAGTGATGGCGCCGCCAGGGTACGAACGTCAGAAACGGCATCCAGTGCCGAAATGGTCGCCTGCACAAAACCGTTTCCGTCGCTGCTGAATCGATTCAGGGTGGAAAAAAAAGAGCCGCCAGCCAGCTGCGCGGTGCCAAATACATCACCAAAATCTCCCGGCCCCACGCTGGGCACACCCTCAGGCAACCCCGTCAGACCGACATTGTTGCTCAGGTACCAGTTGACGCCAAACTGCAGGGTGTCATTAAGCGCTACATCGACCACCTGGGCTTCGATTAACACCTGCAAGGGCTCTTCGTCGATCCGCTCGATGGCAGACCGAATACCATCATATTGCGACTGGGTGGCCTGTATCAGAAGGGAGTTCGTCTCGATCACGGAGGTGATCCGGATCTCCGAGCCATCATCCGTCTGAATCACGCTGTTGCCGGAGGCCGCTGGCCGCTGGCCGCCCGCGCCGGCCCGGTTCTCGTTGAATTGACTCACCGTCCCCCGGGTCACTTCCTCGAGACCCGGCGCCAAGGTTCCGCGAGAGGTGCGACGCTCTGGTGCACCTCCACCGCCAAATAACTGGGCCAGGTAGCCTGCAAGCACATTGGCTTCGAGGTTCTTTACGCGATAAACGTACAGTTGCGTACCCGCGCCGGCGGCGCCACGATCCAGGATCTCAATCCACTTCTCCGCCTTTTCGAGGTATTCAGGCTGTGGCGTGATCACCATGAGTGAACCCAGTCTCTCCATGGGCACGAACCGGAACATACCGGCCAGGGGCGACTCCGCATCACTGCCGAAGATGGCGGCCAATTCAGTCGAGATAGACTGAACGTCGACGGTGCTGAGCGGGTAGATGCCCACGGACATACCCGCGAGCCAGTCAACATCGAAGATCTCAATGGTTTGCAGGTAGTTGGCCAACTCCTCCCGCGTTCCTGCGAGGAACAGCATATTCCGCAAGGGGTCGACGTTGATGATCGAATTATCCCGGGCATAGGGCTCCAGGATTCGCGCCATTTCGGCCGCTCCGACGTATTCCAGCGGCACTGCCCGCACTTCATATCCGCGAATGCTTCCGGAATCCGACATTTGCGGCACCAGGTGCCCCTTGACCGCATCCGCCACCGGCAGGATGTGATACCGGCCTTCTGAGAACACCATGGTGGCACCATTCCAGCGCAGCAATAGCTCGAGGATGGGCATCAACTGCTGACGAGAAACCGGTTTGGATGTTGCGAAAGTCACCTGCCCGCTAACGCCCGGTCCAATCACAAAGGTTTCCTGCAGAACCTCGCCCAGGATCGTGTGTACGACGGATTGCAGCGATTCACCTTCAAAATTGAGAACGATTTCACCCTCGTCGGACACGATGCTCGTCTTGCGTCGCGCCGCACTCTCATCGAGGAATTCGCCACTTCCCGGGTATTTTTCGATGCCAGTGATTCCCTCATCCCCCCTTCCGCCAGAGGTCAGGTTTTGACCAAGCGTTTCGCTGGTAACGGTCTCCCGTTCAGCCAGGCGCTCACCGCTGGGCTGGTAGGAGACTGGCGTGGCACAACTGGAAAGCGCAAATGCAGCGACTGTCAAGAATAACAAACGTCTCATTTCGTGCCTCTCCTTCCGGTTGCGCTTTTTGCTTCCATTTCACTGCTCATCGTCATCACTCTTTTTGGCACCCGGTTGTTTTTTGTCCATCATGTTTCTGATCGCCGTGGCGTACGGAGACAAGGTCGGGCCCTCCGGCTTCGCCTCCTTTGTCTCAGCCTCCTGCCGCAATTGCTCACGGCGCTCAGCGATCCGCTGCCGGATTTCTTCGGCCCGTGATAGCTGCTCCGGATCACCGTCTTCATCGCCTTCCAGTTCTTCCAGGTCAGTCATCGGGCGCACAGGTTTGGGCGGCTCCTTGATGGCCTGGTCATGGACGATGAGGCCCAGCTCGAGTCGCTGGCCTGTGCGGGATTCGAGCACTGCTGCCCGGGCTGAAATATCCCTGACAACCCACCCATTGTAGTCACCCTGCATCGGCAGCCCTTCCCGGAATACGACCGCTTCCCCGCCCTCGCTGGGCGTCAGGGATACCAGTTTGAGATCAGGGGTAATCACCACACCCGTCAAGTTGACCTTGGGCGCATCGGCAACCTCGACCTGGATTTCCTCGGTCTCCGGTTGTTCCATTTCTTCAACCTCGATCACGGGGCGGCGCGTCTCATTGAACACGGGCCGATCGGTCACCACTCGGTACTCGCTGATAGAACCCAACTCCACCATTTGGCTGATGCTCGCAACGGCCTCGTCAAGAGCATCAGGACTCGGCTCGACAACCGAGGACGCTGGCCGCGTGCCAGCAAGGGCCAAAATCAGCGCAACCACGACCAGCAGGCCACAAGCCGAGGCCAGGATCACCCCCGGCAGATTGTTTTGCAGCCATTTCACTTGCGGTACCCCGACATGTTGAACCGGATATCCAGCGCCTCGGCAATTTCGGTTTGATCCCCTCGGGTTCGGCGCCGCGCTCGGGGCCGGATCACGTTGAGGTCATCAATCATCACCATGGGTGTCGCCGATTCCAAAAGGAATAGAATTTTCAGCATGTCCTCGGCCTGGCAACGCATGCGTACATTGACCGTAACGCGCTCGTATCGTTCCTGGGCGCGCGGCCGGACCGGTTGCCGACTCACAATCTGGCAATCATCCTCAGCCTGGGTTTGTACCATGCGGCTCAGCCGGTCGGACATCGCCGCCGCCGCCTCGTTAAAATCAGCCTCCGCCAGAAACAGGTTGGTATCTTCACGGCCCTCGCGAATCTCCTTCAGACGCACCTCCATGGGCTCGCGCTGGGCCGCCACCGCCTCGAACCGACCCAGTTGCTCGCGCAAGTCACCCAACTCCGAAGCGTAATCAACCTGCTTGAGAATGAACCAGTGAAACACCAACAGATAGACGACGATGGCAGCAACCACCAACAACAGGATCGCTGTTGACCTGGCATTCCGGGCTTCAGGTATGATTTGCATCAATCATCACCCTGCTGGGTAATACTGGCGGTCAGATCGAAAATTTCGCGCTGGGAGCGCGAATCAAGTCGCGTGGGGCCTCGAAACGCGGCACTTTCAAAAACGGGAGATTGATTAATTAATTCGATCAATCGCTGCGCGTTTTGCGACTTGCCCTGCATCTGGACGGTACCCTCGCTGATTGCGACGCGATCAAGGTAAGTGTCATCCGGTAGCAAGCGGGTAACCTCGGCCAACACTTTGACCGTCGGCATCTCCGAGGCCCGGCGAGTGGTCATGAACCCGGCTGCTTCCCGCGCGTCATCAATTTGCTGGCGAATCTGCTGTACCCTCATCGCTTCTGACCTGACGTCTTCAATCGCCGTTTCCACGGCTTCGACCTGGTGCTGGCGCAGCCACAGCGACTGCAGCATGACCGCACCCAATAGCAGGACAAAAATCCCGGCCAGTATCCAGTTCACCCGGGAACGCCAGTTCACCACCCTGAATCGCAAGTCCGCTGGCAGCAGGTTGACGCCCGCTGCAACCCCATCGATTTCGACATCGACACCCGACGGCTTCAGCCCTCGTGCCGCCAACACTTCCAGGGTCTGTCCCAGCCCTCCACGCGGGGTCACCAACAGTTCCGCCCGCAACTGCCCTGCCTCCCGGTCACGCCGCAAGACCCGGAAATCGAAATACACATCTTCCGCGCGAAAGGGCGTTTGCCGGTCCATTTCAAAAGTCAGCGCCTGGCTGAGTCCGGACTCCGCGGCCAAGGGCAACACGACTTCCTTGCGTAAAACCTCGTGCTCCGGAATCAGCAACTCCCGGGGTGCCTCGAGCAACTCCCTCTCACTGAGCAATTCACGCAACTTTTGCTGGTGCAGGCGCGGGTCTTCACTCAGCGGGAACAAACCGATTTCGTACTGATCCCCCGATTCGAAGACAGAAACTTCTAAAGCCTCTTCGGTAAGCTTCAGCAAGACTGCCCGCCTTGCGGGCAATAAACGGGAACGCCAGGCCGGCGGCAGCAAAGCCCGCAGTTCACCACCCCACCAACGAAAAAACTCGCCCAACTGGCTGTTCTGCAAGCGCAGTCGATACTTGTCTAATTGATGAGCGAGGGCTATAGCCATGACAGTTGATCCGATTTTGGCAATCCCGGTCAGTAATGAAAGCCTTCGCGCCATCGCAAAACGCGAAAGGGCTGCCCGTCGGGGCCGCCCCCGAGGCGGATGGTAGCTTCGAGTTTTTCCCATACCCCGTTGGGCATGGTCGCTTTGGCTTCGATACTATACGTGAGCCCCCTGCCGCGCGCCACGACTGCCTGCCCGTTCGGCAGAGCCAGGCCCGTGAGGCTTTCCTGGTCCAGTTGATTTCTTTGCGCCACGAATTCCTGTGCTTCCTCCAGCGTGATGTCTTCTACCGCAAGCAGTGCTTCAACGGGCGCAAAATTGAGGTCCGGCATGGCGGCCTTGGAAAAGACCGTGACACCCGGCTCGATTCGCCTGAACAACTCATAAGGAATGCCGATGACCTGCAAAAGCTCTTCCGTCATCATAAATGCCCGGTTCGCTGGCCCGACCGCCAGCCCTGCATTCAGATAGGCATCGAGTTCGGCGCCATTGACCCGTTCGAGATCATCCGGGTCACGCCAGTCCAACACCGCCGCGGCCAGTAGTTCGGCATCCGAAGGGTTCATGCCGTTGTTCATGAACAAGGTGAACAGGGTGTCCTCCTGGGCCGTATTGAGATCCAGTTTTCCCCGTTCATCGGTCGCACTGACCTCCACCACGCTGCCGTCGAACTCCATCCGATAGGGCCTTCCATCTGCGACGGGTCGGGTGAAATCGTCCGGATCACGGAGCTGTGCCGCCATCAGGTTGATGGCCGCCTCAGCGGCCAGGCGGGCCTGCGTGCCAGACATCAAGGTGTTTGCTTCCAGCTGGTCCATTCGCGCCATCAGGGCATAGGCCCCCGACGCGACCGTCACCAGGATCAGTATCCACAGCACCAGCACCAGGGCGATACCTTTCTGATGTAACGCGTTCACCGGTCGTCCCCATCCGGATTTTCGATCAGGTCCCGAATGGCATCCTGGTAACTGTTGCCGCTCCGACCTCCACCGATTGCAACAGCCATCTCGTCAACGCGAACGCCCGTGGTCAGCAGGGGCCAGATGACCGGCCGCTCAGAGCGAAACGCCAGGCCAAGACTGACCGCGACGGGCAGTTGATTTGATCGCTCCCAGGCAGGCGTCCATCCTGCCAACGTTCCTTCTTCGTCACGCACCAGGAACTCAAACCCGCCTGACTCGATACCATCGAGCAGCACAATGGGCTCCCTGTCGAAAAGCCGCTCTGGTTCAAACTCCTGCAGCAGGGCATGACTGAACTGGAGTTCGTCGCCGTCATTACCTGATACGATTTCCAAAACCTGTACCTGCGGTCCACCACTCCCGAGGTAACCCGGCATGGGGCCGACGAACTGAATCCTGCGACCATTACCGGAAAAAACGATGCGAGTCAGATCGGCATCTTCCGCCACGGCAAACGGTAACGGCTGCATCTGGTTAATTTGCCGCCGAACGAACTGGTGCGCACTGCGGATACTGCTGGACTCCTCCAGCAGTAACTGGCCGCTCTGCGTGGCTCGCGTGGCTGCCCGCATACCGCCATATGCCAACGCCAGCAGGAAACTCATCAAGGTAATCGCCAGCAAAAGTTCGACCAGCGTAAATCCGGCTGAGCGAGCAGATCCACTGGACAGGGTCTTCACAGTCGATCTGCCAAAATGCTGCGAACGGTGGAAAAATGCACCTCCCGGCGCCTGGGCTCTTCACCCCAGGCCACATCCAGGTCGACCCAGAACAAGGCCGTTCCGGACAACTCGGCCAATTCCAGCGAGCGGTCATCCTCGAACTGGGCCTGGTAGGGTGCAATGTTCAGCTGCCAGCTATAACCGCCCGGCGCCTCACCGGCACGGCCGCCTTCGGCAATCGGAATGTCGGTGCCTACCAGGTCCATCAATGACTGCCCCAGCAGTGCCGCTTCGGTGTACTCGCGTGCGCGTATCGAACTGCGCATGGAGCCGCCCAGTATTTCCAACACCACGGCAAAACTCAGGGCGAAAATGACGAACGCCAGCAGCACCTCCAACAGGGTGAAACCGCGTTGGCCCCGACGGATCGGAATCCCTGCAACGGGCATCACGAATTTTCCTCGGGTGGCGCCAGGGTCGCTTCACCGGTCAGCCACGCGACATCAACCCGGTAATGCCGCTCATTGACCAGCAAATCCACGTGGCCACCTGTCGAGCCACCATCGGGAAAGAAGCGGATACCGCCCGCCGACTCGGAGGTCAACTCGGAACGGGCCGTCGTAATCGAAACATCAACACCCTGGGGCAGAGTCACCGTGGGGCG
>JAHEFS010000221.1 GCA_024640045.1 Chromatiales bacterium
GGAATGGCCAACATGTTCCTGCCCATGGTGGCGTTCGCCTTGCTGATGGCTTTCATGACTGCCGCGCTGCTGTGCCGCTGGCTGGCCCGCTGGCGGCTGCCCCTGTATGCGGTGGCCGGCGCCACTGCCGTGGTCATGATTCACGTGATCCTGCACCTGGCCTTCGGGCTGACACCAATCGCCATCGCCCGGACGGGTGGCGGCCTGGCAATCCAGGGCCTGGCCGGCGCCGCCGGCGGCGTCTGCTATATCCTGCTGATTCGGCGGCAGGCCGCGGCAGAATGGTGAGCCTGACCACCGTTGCGGACACGACAAAGGGCTGCCTGTCCTTGCTGGCGATCAGCATCAACACGATCGTGCTGACCACGGCCCTCTGCATCCTGGCGATCCCCAAATGGCTGGCGCCAACAGAGGCCATACGTGATTTCTTCCGCCGGCACCTGGCCAAGCTGGCCGAACTCTGGATCTCGGTGAACAATGCCATCCTGTCCCTGTACCGCCAACCCGAGTGGGACCTTGAGATACCCACCGACCTCGACCGCAAGGGTTGCTACCTGGTCAGCTGCAATCACCGCTCCTGGGTGGACATCCTGGTGCTGCAACGCTGCTTCAATCGCCGCCTGCCGCTGCTGCGGTTTTTCCTGAAGCGCGAACTGATCCGCGTGCCATTCCTCGGCATGGCCTGGTGGGCACTGGACTTCCCGTTCATGCGCCGGGATTCGAAGGCTGCTCTGGCCCGCCGGCCCGCCTTGAAAGGACGTGACCTGGAAAACGCGCGCAAGGCCTGTGAGAAGTTCCGCAACATCCCGGTCGCCATGATGAACTTCCCCGAGGGCACGCGCTTTTCCGTGAGCAAGCGCGACCGGTCGAATTCACCGTTCCAGAATCTGCTGCTGCCCCGCATCGGTGGCATGGGGCAGGTGCTGTACGCCTTGAGCGATCAACTCGACGCATTGATCGACGTGACGATCATCTATCCAAAAGAGGATCTTGCGGCCCGGGCGCCGACCTTCTGGGACCTGTTGACCGGCCGTGTCCCGCAGATCGTGGCCCGCGCCCGGCAGCGCGAGATACCCGCGAACCTGCTGGGTCGGGATTTTCGTGCCGACCCGCAGTTCCGGCGAGACCTCGAAGCATGGATGAACGGTATGTGGCGTGAAAAGGACGAACTGATTACACAGCTCCAAAGATAAAGACCGCCGGCTTGCGCGGGCGGCCTCTACCCTTCCATCGTCCGCGGACGTTGCCGATGTTTGCTAGCGTGCGTTTCTCCCGTCGTGATCACGCGACCCTGATGACCAGGGCATTCCGATGATGAAAACGAGACCGGCCATAACAAGACCGATAATTGAGTAAACAATTACGTGAGCATTCATCTCCGAACCTCCGTATGACTTTGGTTGGAGACTTGATTACATCACCCGGAATTAGAGTAATCATACTAATTTCTTAACATAATTTTAACATAAATTTAATACTTCGGCCGAATTGCACAGCAGTCAACTCAGCTTCCGCATGCCCTCTTCCAGCCCCCGGACCGTCAATGGGTACATGCGCTCTTCCATGAGCTCGCTGATCATCCGGATCGAAGGGGTGTAGTCCCAGCGCTGCTGCGGTTCCGGGTTCAGCCAGATGGCCTTGGGATAGGTATCCAGCAGGCGCTGCATCCAGGCCGCGCCGGCCTCTTCGTTCCAGTGTTCGACGCTGCCGCCCGGGTAGTGGATTTCATAGGGGCTCATGGTGGCGTCGCCGACGAAGATCAGCTTGTAGTCGGCCGCGTACTTGTGCAGCAGGTCCATGGTGGGCATACGCTCGCTGTGCCGCCGCCGGTTGTCCTTCCACACGCCCTCGTACACGCAGTTGTGAAAGTAGAAGTACTCGAGGTGCTTGAACTCGCCGCGGGCGGCTGAAAACAGCTCCTCGCAGACCCGCACGTGGTCATCCATGGAGCCGCCGATATCGAGGAACAGCAGTACTTTCACGGCGTTGTGCCGCTCTGGCACCATCTTGATGTCCAGCAGGCCCGCATTGCGGGCCGTCGACTCAATGGTGTCGGGCAGGTCGAGTTCGTCCGCCGCCCCCTCGCGCGCAAAACGCCGCAGGCGCCGCAAGGCAACCTTGAGGTTGCGCGTGCCCAGTTCGACCGAATCGTCCAGGTTCTGGAACTCGCGGCGGTCCCATACCTTGACGGCCCGGCGGTTCCGCGAGCCTTCCTGCCCGATGCGGATGCCTTCGGGGTTGTAGCCATAGGCGCCGAACGGTGAGGTGCCGGCGGTGCCGATCCACTTGTTGCCGCCCTGGTGGCGCTTCTCCTGCTCTGCCAGGCGCTTGCGCAGCGTCTCCATCAGCTTTTCCCAGCCGCCCAGCGCCTCTATCTGCGCCTTTTCCTCGTCGCTCAGGTTGCGCTCCAGTTGCTTGCGCAGCCAGTCTTCGGGAATTTCCGCCACGTCGTCGCCGAACAGGGCCTCGATCCCTTTGAAGTGGGCGCCGAATACGCGGTCGAACCGGTCGTAAAGCGCCTCGTCCTTCACCAGGCAGGCGCGGGACAGGTAGTAGAACTCGTCCACACTGTATCCGGCAACGCGTCGTTTGAGCACTTCGAGCAGGGTCAGGAACTCGGTGATCGAGACCTTGATGCCCCCCTCGCGCAGCATGAAA
>JAHEFS010000222.1 GCA_024640045.1 Chromatiales bacterium
GGCACCCGGAAGAAAAGGACCGGGTGGGCGAGCAGCAGCACGAAGCCTGGGAAACCATCCAGCGATCACACGCGATCGCCAATGGCTGCTTCGTGGTTTCGGTCAACCGTTTTGGTTTCGAGCCAGACCCGACAGGGGACGGCGGCATCGAATTCTGGGGCCAGAGTTTCATAGCCGCCCCGGATGGCCGCATCGTCTGCCGCGCGCCGGCGAACGAGGAATGTGTGCTGGTGGAGACCCTGGACCTGGGAGAACTGGCCAGGCAGCGCCACGGCTGGCCGTTCCTGCGCGACCGGCGGATCGACGCCTACGGCAAAATCAAGAAAAGGTTTATCGACCAGGGTGAGTAGCCAGCGCCGCTGAGCGCGGCGCCAATTTCATGCGCGATGCGCGCCGGATAGGCTGGCCCCGGATGGGGGCCAACCTTCCACGGTTGACATCAAATCACTTGCCGCCCTTGCCATTCCCCTTGCCGGTTGCTTTCAGTCGACGAGCATCTCCCTCGTATCCAAGTTGCTGCCAGTCCAGCACCCAGCCATTGCGGCCATGGCAGTCCTTGCAGCCAAAAGCCAATGCAACGGGCACCACGGAATGACTGATATTGAAATTCATTTCCTCGGTGACCAGCGTCGCCTCCGGATAGGTGACCTGCATCTCTTCCAACGTCACGATACCGTCACCGTTGAAATCAGCCGCTTTGACAGCCGGCACCGGAATGACCTCATCGAATTTTGAAGTGGGTGTCTTGATGTACCAATCCACCGATACAGAATTGAAGGGATAGATTTTCGCGCCTTCGGCGTCGCGACGTTCCGTATACCCCAGAATCGGCAGATCATAGTTGCCGGATGCGCCCGGGCCGGTATTGTCATACCACTTATGCTCAGGCAGCCACCCAGCTGCCCGCATCGTGGTCACCGGTTTGCCCGAAACGAAAACGTTCCACTGACGGCGCGCCAGCGCCGCTGCGGGCCTGAGGCCTGTGTGACAGGTTTCGCAGGCCACCTTTTCGGTGTGGCGATTTAGTTTGACCGCAATACCCTTCTTCGCGCTGTGCGGTTTGGGATCGTGGCAGAACTTGGTACAGGAAAGCGTGCCTTCCATGGTGGGCTCGGTGGTATCAATCGAAGTGCCCTTGCGGAACTGGTGGTCACTGAACTCGTCCGCCTTCCGCTCGTGGCATTCCTGGCACAGGAAACCTGCAGCGATATGGACATCCTGTTCGGCAGTGAAGGCGTCTCCCCGTTTCGTCTCGTCCTTGCTGTGGCAGGTCATGCAATCCGCCACCTGTGGAACGTCCCAATGCTTCGGGCTGTCCGAATTGTGGCAATAGAGACAGTTGGATGAGGATTTGGTCGGGTTCCAGGCAGCCCCAATATGGCACCCGTTGCAACTCTGCGACGTCCATCCATCAATTTCACTTTGCTGCTCGAAACTGAAGTTGGGCAAAGCACACCACTTTTCCAGCATGCCCGATCCTGAGCCAAACCCAAGCTGGCCGTGATAAGACTGCTCGACGCCGCCCACCTCCGCTTCAGCAACAAGCGGTGAAGACAGTCCCAGTGCGATGAGCGCGAATGTCGCGCCAATCTTCGTCAGTACGGTACGGAATCTCATTTCACTACTCCTGCCGGGGTAGTGCGTCATGACCCCGGCGACATGCAGAGTCATCCGCACCGGCGGGTGAAATGTGGCCGAGCCATGGTCGAATCTTGTTGTGCGGCAGGACCGCACGTCACGCGGAAACCCATCCCTGTTGGTCACTGCGCCCAAAGCCGGGCCGGTGTCAGAAAACCCTGATAAACAAACCCGGGGTCAAAATATCAGACCGGCATTAGCGCAGGCTTAAAACGGCTTTAAGCTGCGGTTAAGAAATAACGGTGCAACGGGACGCAACCGTCAATCAGGACAGAAGACGCGTAGCGCTTCATCAATCGGCTGAACCGTGGCCACAGGTGAAGGACTCGCCCTCGGCGCGGCAGTCTGGTGGGGGACCAATCTCGCGCCAGACCGACAGGATGCCCATTCGCTCCAGCATGTCGATGAACCGGGAATCCTGGCGATACCTTGTGTTATTTTTGATCCACATTTGGCTGATGTCATTGTTGCCAGGATCGTCAACGCCCAATCTATCCAGCACCCACTTCGGATTCTCCAGCAACATCATCTGGGAGTTTTCCATTGATTCGAGATCGGCTTCGGTCAGGCCGGATTCTGGCTTGTCGCCTTCCCAGATCGCCCTCAGGACGCCCCAGCCTTCATCTTCTGCGCCCAGTTCATCCAGGTAGTACTGCAAATGTCGCAATGCCTCGGCGCGGTTCCCCCTTTGATGTTCCGCGATGACTGCCAGGGAATAACCACCCGGGTTACCCAGCGTAGCGCCTCGAGTCGCCAGCTCGATAACACGGTCATAATCGCCCCGGATCATCAGGCACCCGGCAAGGGCGTAATGAACATTCGGGTTTTGCGAATCGAGTTCGAGCGCGCGCTCCATGTCTGCAGCACAAAGATCCGGATAACCCAGCGCGCTATAGAGGAAACCGCGCCAGTGGTAAGGCCGAGGCTCCATCGGCTCCATCTCGATTGCTCGGCGATAATGCTCGAGCGCAAGCATGAACTCCTTCCGCTCACC
>JAHEFS010000223.1 GCA_024640045.1 Chromatiales bacterium
GCCGATTTTGAAACCGCAACCACGCTCGACCCGGAGTTCGCCCTGGCCTGGGTTGGTTACGCAGACAGCGTAATGCTGCTCACCTCCTATGGAACATTGACCATGGGTGAGATCCGGGAACGCGTTGCTGGCTACATTGATCGGGCCTTGGCCATTGACGACCAACTTGGCGAAGCCTACGCCTCCCTGTCGCAGGTTCATATGAGCCGCAGGGATTGGGAGCAAGCCGAGGCTGCACACCTCAAGTCCATCGAGCTCAGCCCCGGCTACGCCACCGCCTACCACTGGTACTCCAATGATCTCAACGATTTCCCCCTGCGTATCGACGAGTCCATCGAGTATGCCCTGAAGGCCGCCGAACTCGACCCCAACTCTGCGATCATTGGCGCCAACCTGGCTGCTTCCTACCGGGCAAAGGGCCTGTATTCCATGGCCGAGCGCCAGCTGCGGAAACTGATCGAAATCAACCCGCAATTCGCCCGGGGCCCCGCCGCTTTGGCCGATCTTCTGATCTACCAGGTCAGCCGCTACCCGGAAGCGATACAGCTCCAACGGGCATCCATAGAGCAGGATCCGGGCAACATCCGCCAATATCAGGAATTGATGAATATTTACCTGGATATTGGCGATCTCGCCTCGGCACAGGCAGTTCGAGAACGTCAAGCGGAAGTGGACCAGAATCACCCCTCCAATGGTATGTCTGATGCCCTCTACAACGCCTTCGCCGGCAACGCGGCGGGGGTGCGGGAAGCCGTCAACTGGGCCGTACCAAAATACCAGGGCAACCCATTCGCTCTGAGCAACCTGGCGTTCATACAGGCCAGTGTCGGTGATCTTCAGCAGGCGAAAGAGACTTATCTCATTGCCAACCCTGGCTGGCTGGACCCTAATCAATGGGAGCGCCTGGTCAGCACCTTTTCATTCGACGCCTGCGTGGTTGCCTGGCTCCTGATCAATACGGGTGACGAAAAGCCCGGGCACGGCTTGCTCGACCGGACCAGCCGTTACCTGGAAGAGGAATTACCCGCGGTGATGGAGCACCCTGACAATTTCTGGCCGCATTTCTGTCAACTTACCCGGGGCGACACCGAAATGGCACTGGCCACCATAGAGACCATGCTCGCTCATGAGCACCTGTTTGCCTGGACTGTGATGGCGCAATTCTCCTTGTTCGATTCGATCCGCGACGAGCCGCGCTTCATTGCCGCCATGCAGGAACGCGACCGCAAAATCGCCCTGCAACGGGCAGAAATCGAGGCCATGCAGGCGGAGGGCAAGCTATGAGTTTTAGCCATGCAAAGGGGTCACGAGTCCCGAATCCCGAGTCCCAAGTCCCGGCGCCGACGCGAGGAGGCGCGCAATGAGTTTCTTCGAAGAACTCAAGCGCAGAAATGTTTTCCGGGTAGGTATTGCCTACGCGGTTGCTTCATGGCTGCTGTTGCAGCTGACCGAGGTGCTCAGCGACTTGCTGGAACTGCAGTCGGATATCGGCAAGATCGTCATCGTTTTGCTGCTGGTTGGTTTTCCGATCGCGCTGTTTCTGGCCTGGGCCTTCGAGCTCACGCCCGAGGGTGTCAAGCGCGAGAGCGAGGTCGATCGCAGCCAGTCCGTCACCTCGCAAACCGGTAAAAAACTGAATACAGCCATTTTTGCACTGTTGGTTCTGGCGCTCGCTTATTTTATCTGGGAATCGCGTTTTGCCAGCCGTGAACCGGTGGCAGAGAGCCCGGCAAGTGTCAGTATGCCTGCTACCGATGCTGCGCAGGCCGTTGCCCAACCCGTGGTGCCGCCGAAACCGGCCGCGCCGGCTGTCGATCAGAAATCCGTGGCGGTATTGCCTTTCACGCACCGCAGCCCGGACCCGAATGACATTTACTTTACCGACGGGGTCCACGACGACCTGCTGACCCAGCTGGCCAAGATCGGCAGCCTGAGCGTTATTTCTCGTACCTCGGTGCTGGAGTACCGCGACACCACCAAGAACCTCAAGCAGATCGGCGAGGAACTGGGGGTGGCCAACATTATGGAAGGCGCTGTTCAGCGCTCCGGCGACCGGGTGCGAATCAACGTGCAGCTGATCGACGCCGACTCCGATGAACACCTGTGGGCGGAAACCTATGACCGCCAGCTCACCACTGAAAACCTGTTCGATATCCAGTCGGAAATTTCCAAGGCCATCGCCGGCGCGCTAAAGGCTACCCTGACTGACGAAGAAATCGCCTCGGTACAGGCAGCACCCACCGACAGCGTCGAGGCCTATGAGCTCTATTTGCAAGCCCGCCGCTTCGCCCTCGGTGAAACCCTGATCGGTTACAACACGGCGATGGACCTGTACGAACGGGCCCTGGAACTGGATCCACAGTTCAAACTGGCCTGGGTGGGATTGGCCCATGCACACATCACCAATTATTGGCTGGCCGGCGGGAACCCAGAGGCTCGCGACAAGGCCAAGGATACGATCGAGCGGGCCCGGGCACTGGATTCTGATTTTCCGGAACTGTACATGGCGCTGGGCTCCTACTATTACTGGGGATTCCTTGACTATGACGCCGCGCTGGAAAACCTGGATCGCGCCATTCAACTGATGCCCGGAAATGCAGACGCGCACATGTGGCGCGGTTGGG
>JAHEFS010000224.1 GCA_024640045.1 Chromatiales bacterium
CGCGCTGGGCATAGGCCGGTGCATAATCCGGGTCGAGCGCAATCGCCCGGTCCAGCAACTCGACCGCCGACTGGATGGTCGGGCCGGTACGTTCGTACATGCGCTGCTTGGCCAGCAGGTAGAGGTCATAGGCCTCGGAGTTCGCGCGGGCGACCGTAACCTCGATCTGCCCTTCCTCGAGCAGCGCGGCTTTAAGCTGCTTGAGGATGGCCGTGGCGATTTCGTCCTGGATGGCGAACACGTCGGTCAGCTCGCGGTCGTAGGTCTCCGACCAGAGGTGGAAGCCATCGTCGACCTGGATTAGCTGCGCGGTGATGCGTACCGTGGCGCCAGACTTGCGCACTGAGCCCTCCAGGATATGCGCGACGCCGAGCGTGTCGCCGATTTGCCGCAGATCCTGGTTCTGGCCCTTGAAAGCGAAGGAGGAGGTGCGGCCGGCGACCTTCAACTCCTTGACCTTGGCCAGTGAATTGAGGATTTCCTCGGAGATGCCGTCGGAGAAGTACTCCTGCTCCGGGTCTGAGGACATATTGACGAAGGGCAGCACGGCGATGGATTTCGCAGTGGAGTCAGCCGGCGCCGGTTCTGTGACGGCCTGTGACTCCGGCACTTCGGCATCCTGGTGCTGGACGCGCGACTCCCAGACAAAGTAGCCCAGCGCAACGACCAGTATGACGATGATGGCGCGGTCCAGCTTGCGGCCCGTGACCGGGGTGATCGACTGGCTGCGGTCCACGTCCTTCTCTTTCTTCAAGCCCTCCGGTGTCAGTTCGAAGGCCCACGCGAAAATCAGGGCCAGCGGGAAACCGATGATCAGCACGACCAGGATCGCCTGGATCACCCAGTCGGGCGCGTTGAAGTTTTCCAGCAGCAGGTCGGCGACCTGAGCCAGCAGCCAGGCCGCAATCAGGTAAACGACGCCGACGCGGACGACGTTCCTGCGCTTCAGTTCTTCGAAGAAACTCATGTCGACACCGGTTCCAGCCCGAGCTTTTCGCGCTCAGCGTTCAGATGTTCGATCATGCGCGACTGGATGGCCTCGTATTCCGGATTGCCTTCCAGGTCCCGGAAATAGGGCATGTCGTCCGCGAGACGCGCCGACTGGACGAGTCCAGCGTTGATTGCACGGGCCAGATGATGCAAGGCTTCCTCGTCGCGGCCGGCCATTGCGTACCAGGCGGCTTCGCGCAGCCAAAAACGTGGATTGCGCAGACCCTGCTCCGCCAGCGAGTCGTGCGCCCTCCGCACCCGCTGCATGGCATCGCTGAACTTCTCTTCAATACCGGCGCGCCGGTAGGCCAGCGCAATGGCGTTCATCTCGGCGTAGCCAGAGTAGCCGTCGGCCGGGAACGATGCTTCGAAAGCGTTCAAATCAGGCCACTGTTGCTCCAGGTACGCAATCAGCTCCGCAGAGCGTCCTGCCGAATTCAGGAATTCGAACAGCCATACTATGTTGTCCCCGGGCCCAAGTTCCCAGGCCAGCATGGCGGCTTCCTCCGTGCGCCCCAGATGCCGTAAACCGGAGAGGCGCCAGCCCTGGTATCCGTCCTCGGCCAACCGCTCGTATTGGGCTGTGCTGGCGAACCCCCAGGAGGCGAACACCCGGTAAACTCGGTCGTTCGGCTGGAGGTCCACTGCCGCCTGCGCCTTCTGCAAGCCCTCGGCGAACTGCCCTTTGTTGTAGTTCAGATTGGACTGCATCAGGTACAGAAGCGGATCGTTTCGGAGGTAAGGCCGAACCCGCTCGAGCACCGCCGCGGCCTCTTCGTGCCGTCCCATTTGCCCGTTCAGGTAAACCAGGTTGGCCAGCCCCGGGCGGTAAAGCGGGTCGCGTTGCACCACCTCCTCCAGTACAGCCAGCGCATCGGCGGGCCTGCTGGCGCTGATGTACGCGTTTTGCAGCCAATTGCCGGCGTCGATCAGGTTCGGGTTCAGGGCCAGGGCTTTTTCGAGTGACTTTATGCCCTCGCTTACTTCCCCTGGCCGCCCGTAGTGATAGAGGCCCAGGCCTGCCCAGGCCTCCGACAGTTCCGGGTCCAGGCGAAGCGCCTGGTCGAGGAACAGCTTGGCTTGGCTTTCGGCCTGCGCTCTCGGGGTTGTACCGTAGGAATTGTCTGCCAGAAGCAATGCTGCAATCCCCCGCTGGGCGTAGGCGGGCGCGTACTTCGGGTCGATCGCGATGGCCCGATCGAGTAAGCCAACAGCTGCTTCGAGGGGCAGTTGCATACGCTCGTACATGCGCTGCTTGGCCAGAAGATATAGCTCGTATGCTTCAGTACTGGTGCGCGTAGCAAGTGGGGCCGGGGATTCACCTTCCACGAGGCGAGCCTTCAGCTGTTCCAGGATGGCGTTTGCTATTTCGTCCTGGATGGCAAACACGTCGGTCAGTTCCCGATCGTAGGTTTCCGACCACAGGTGGAAGCCGTCGTCGACCTGAATCAGCTGTGCCGTGATGCGCACCTTGGCGCCGGCCTTGCGCACCGAGCCTTCCAGGATGTGGTTGACGCCCAGAGCCTCACCGATCTGGCGCAGATCCTGGTTCTGGCCCTTGAAGGCGAAGGACGAGGTGCGTCCGGCCACCTTGAGGTCCCTGACCTTCGCCAGCGCGTTGAGGATCTC
>JAHEFS010000106.1 GCA_024640045.1 Chromatiales bacterium
TTTCGGAGCGTTCTATGCCCGGACCTGATACTTCAAGGGTAGATCAGGAATGGGTTCCGGCGTTGGCGAAAGCGTTCCAATGCAGGCTGATAGGCTGCCTCGATGGCATCGACTTCCAGCCCATCGCGAATTCCGCGGAGCGTCTCATCGTCGACCAGCAAACGGTTCATTGCCTCCAGGTCCCAGTTACCCGGATACGTGCGCTGCAGCAGGACAGCGATTGCCACACCGGTGCGCAGCGGGTCAAACCGGGCACGGTCAGTGATGATGATATTGATCCCACCGCAGGCCTCCCCCTCGAATTTGCTGGCCAGCGGAGTGAACCGAATCGGCACGAAGGCTACGCCCGGAATGTTCCGTTGGTTAAGCGCATAGGCGAATGCATCGCCATCCAGCCAGGGGGCCCCAATCACCTCGAAAGGCGTATCGGTGCCTCGTCCCACCGAGAGGTTGGTGGTTTCCAGCAACCCGATTCCGGGATACAGCAGTGCCTGCGTCAGGCTGCGCATATTGGGAGAGGGGTTGATCCAGCGAAGCCCGGTCTGGTCGAAGAACCAGCTTCTTTGCCAGTGCTCCAGCGCGACGACTTCAAGCTCCAGGTCCAGTCGCAACTCGGATTTGAACATCAGTGCGAGTTCACCCACGGTCATGCCATGGCGCACCGGTATAGGGTGGAAGGCGGTAAAGGACGTCCGTCCTTCATCACTGACCGGACCGCCGGTAACAACGCCCGTGATGGGGTTCGGTCGGTCGAGCACCATAAAACGGATTCCCTGCTCGGCAGCGGCTTGCATCGCCAGGCCCATGGTCGAAATATAGGTGTAGTAGCGCGTTCCGATATCCTGGATATCGAACACCAGGGTGTCGATGCCCTGCATGGTTTCCGGCTGCGGTTTGCGTGTCTGGCCATAGAGACTGTGAACGCGGATGCCGGTGCCGGCATCTTCACTGTCTTCGATCAGCGGGATGTCAAAGCTCCCGTGCAAGCCGTGTTCTGGGCTGAACAGGGTGACCAGGTTCACGTTCGGCGCTTCGAAGAGCAAGGTGATGGTGCTGGTCCCGGATCGGTCGAGGCCGGTATGGTTGGTGATCAAGCCGACATTTCGCCCAGCCAGTTGTCTGAATTCTTCGCGGCGAAGCACATCGATACCGGTCATCACCTTGCCCGGAGCCGCGCCAGTCGGATCCAGACCGTTGTCAGCGGCGGCCGGATCAGACGCAAACAGCATGCTGGCCAGCATGACGAGGAAGATCGGCGATTTCATTTCAGGCCCATACTCCGAATGGGATTCAACCCGGGGATTGTTACAGAGACCTTCACACGCGCGCAACGAAAGGAATGGCGAAATGACCGGTGATGATGCGGTCGATCTGAAGGGATTGACGACGGAAGAGCGCAACCCGAACAGTCGGGAACTCGATACCCTGGACACGCTGGCGCTGGTGCGGCTGTTCAACGCCGAGGACGCGAAAGTAGCCGAGGCGGTCGCAGCCGTAGCGCCTTCTATCGCTCGCGCGATCGATGTGATTGCGGATCGTCTTGAAAAGGGCGGTCGGTTGATCTACATCGGGGCCGGCACGTCCGGAAGGCTGGGCGTCCTGGATGCTTCGGAGTGTCCGCCGACTTTCAATGCTGCTCCGGAACAGGTGATTGGCTTGATCGCGGGCGGCCGGCCCGCCTTGGTCGCTTCCATCGAGGCGGCTGAGGATTCTCCGGAGGCTGGTGCGGCGGAATTGAGAAATATTTCACTGAATCACCTCGATGTCGTCGTGGGCATCGCCGCAAGTGGGCGGACGCCCTACGTGCTGGGTGCGCTGGATGAGAGCCGCGCCACGGGCGCATTCACCATTGGCTTCAGTTGCAATGAGCAAGCCGAGATTTGTCGCCATGCTGACCTGTGCATCACCCCGATAGTCGGGCCGGAGGTGTTGACGGGTTCGACCCGGATGAAAGCGGGCACGGCGACCAAAATGGTTTTGAATATGCTGACCACCGGGGCCATGGTCCGGCTAGGGAAAACCTTCGGGAACCTGATGATCGATGTGCGAGCGACCAATGCCAAGCTGGTCGAGCGCTCTATCGGGATCGTCCAGGAAATTTGCGCGTGTTCCCGTACGAGCGCCCAGGAGGTGCTTCAGCAGTGTGACGGTGAAGTGAAGCGCGCGGTTCTGGCGCAATTGGCGGGAGTTTCAGCGGACGAGGCCAGGAGCAGGCTGCAGGAGGCCAATGGCCGGTTGCGGGACGCGTTGCGCAGTTGCATGCCGCAGGCAGAGGAATGGAAATAGTGCCCGGCACCTCCCTGATCGTTGCGGTGGATGGCGGCGGCTCCAAAACGGACGCGGTCCTTGCTTCTCTGGGCCCGGCCGGCGCGCTGCAGATCCTGGGCCGAGGTCGTTCCGGACCGTCCAACCTGCGCCTTGCAGGCAAAGACCGCGCTTTGCGGCATTTGGAGCAGGCGATTTCGATGGCCTTGAACGAGGCCGGGTTCAGCGGCGCCGTGATTGATCTGGGCGTTTTCGCGTTGGCGGGAAGTGGCTTTGGGGACGTGCGGTCAGAGTTAAAGCTTTGGGCCGAACGATTCGGAAGTTTCAAACGAATTGAAATCATCCACGATGCCGAACCCGTACTCCATGCGGCCACATCCACCGGTCAGGGGGTAGCGCTCATTGCCGGAACCGGCTCGGTCGCCATGGCCCTGGACCCAGGGGGGCGCAAGCGGGTGTTCGGTGGTTGGGGGCATTGGTTCGGAGACCAGGGCAGCGGCTATGATCTTGGGCGCAAAGCGCTGGCCGTTGCCAGTGAAATCCAGGATGGGATGGGGCCGGACAGCAGCCTGCACCAGGTCCTGCTTGAACATTTCAACATTCAGAACCTGCGAGACGTGCTGCAGCGGTTGGCCGTCGCGGATGATGTCAGGCAACAGATCGCCGCGTTGGCTCCGGTCGTGATGGACACGGCAGAGCAGGGCGATTCGGCTGCGCTACAGATTTTGAACCAGGGTGCGGACCACCTCTCGAGGCTCGTTCTCTCCCTGGTTCGAGCCAGTGGATTCGAGCGTGAATACCCGCTGGCGCTTGCCGGCAGCCTGGTTTGCCGGAATCAGCATTATCGTGAGTTGTTGCTGGAGCGCCTGCACTCCTCGCGCCCGACCCCGGGCCCGGTTACGCTGGTCAGCGAGCCGGTTTTAGGGTGCCTCGAACTTGCCCGCTCCCACTTGGCAAAAGTGGGGTGAGGAACGCCAGATGAGTGAATGTGCCGGGAGGCCAAATTGATGGACAGAAGAACACTTTTACAATCCGTGGCCGCCATGACCGCCCTGGGCGCGGCACCGCTTATTGTCCGGTCCGATGAAGGCAAACCCGACGCCGTCACCCGTATCATCAAGCCGCGACGGCTGGAAAAAGGCATGACGGTGGGACTGGTCGCACCGTCCAGCCCACCCAAAGAGAGCGAAGGAGTCCGTTACGGTATAGACGTTTTGCGATCGCTCGGTTTTAAGGTCAAGGAAGGACAGCATCTTTTTGCGCGGAATCACTACCTGGCGGGAGACGATCAGCAACGCGCCGACGACGTTAACCGGATGTTCACTGACCCCGCGGTGGATGCCATCTTCTGCCTGCGGGGCGGCTACGGTACGCCGCGAATTCTGCCCTACATCGACTATGACGCAATTCGCCAGAATCCCAAGGTCATCACGGGATTCAGCGATATTACCGGGCTCATTAACGCAATACACGCCCGAACCGGGCTGGTGACGTTTCACGGACCGGTCGCGCAACAGGGTTTTAGCGATTACACGCTGGCAGAGTACAAGAAAGTCATGGTCAACCCGTCGGCACCCGTACCGATCGCCGGACCTCCAGTCGTTGAGCGCCGGGAAGGGCAAGTCGAAAGGGAGAACCGCATCACGCGTTTTGTCGGCGGCAAGGCCAGTGGACCTTTGGTTGGCGGAAACCTGAGCTTGCTGGTCACGCTGATGGGCACCCCGTATGAACCTGACTTCCGGGGCCGGATCCTGTTCCTGGAAGATGTAGATGAGGCGCCTTACCGGGTTGACCGCATGCTGACCCACCTGTGGCTGACTGGAAAGCTGCAGGAGGTCGCGGGTGTCGTGCTGGGCAAATTCACCAAGGTCGACTATGACAGCAACACGTTCAACCTCGAGGAGGTGTTCGAGCAACGCTTTTCCGCAATGGGTATCCCGGTGGTCCGTGGGCTTATGATCGGGCACGTGTCGGATCGTGCGTCCGTGCCCCTGGGCGTTCGCGCCGAACTGGACGGGGACGCGGGTACCTTGACCCTGCTCGAGGCCGCCGTGGTGTGATTCAGGGGCTGGCCGCCCGGGTAATCAGGCGGCTGAATTCCCCGCTAGCGGTAGAGCAGGTAGCCGTCTCTGCGCTGCTTGAAAGCCGCCAGTTCTTTTGCCGCCGTGGCGGAGGCGTGGCCAGGCTTGCCGGCGGCCAGTGCTGCGGCCAGTTCCCGGTCGCCGAGGGCTTTGAGGAACATCGATGCCCCACCCGTGTTCGTTTGCTGCGTGGTGAACAGGTCCTGGGCGGGCGCTATCTTCGCCAGTTCGAACATGATCGATTCAGATACCAGTGCCGGGTCCACGGTGCGGTAGTCGCTGATGTGAAGCTGAACCCCCTGCATCATCTGGTCGGTGCCAAAGGCATACCGCGGCTTGAAACTGGTTGCCCGGAAAATGATGCCGGGCAGCTTCAGGGCATTCAAACGGTTTGCGAACGCGAGTCCGTCCAGCCAGGAAGCGCCCAACAGTTCGAAGGGGGCAGGGGTGCCGACTCCATTACTCAGGCGGTTCAATTCACCCATGGTGCCGGTCATGGCGTAGAAGAAACTCGTTTCCCAATGGGGAATGTGCTGGGAAGTCGGAATCCAGATCCAGCCGAGGTCTCCGTAATTCATGCCACGGCGCCAGCCCTGCAGGGGGATGACTTCGAGATCGATCTCCGGCGTCCGTTCGGCCCGGATCATGCGGGCCCACTCGCCCGGGGTCATACCATAAACCTGCGGCACGGGGTGGATGCCGATAAATGAAACCAGGTCTTTGTCGAGCATTGGGCCGCCTACGATCTCACCGCCCATAGGCTCAGGTCGGTCGAGCACCCAGACAGCAACACCTGCCTGTTCGCAAGCTTCCATCAGGTAAGTCAGCGTGGAAACGAAAGTATAGGTTCGGTGCCCGACATCCTGGATGTCGTACAGGATCACGTCCAGGCCTTTCAGCATGTCCTGCGTGGGCTTGCGCGTTGCCCCGTAGAGACTGACAACCGGCAAGCCGGAAACCGGGTCCCGGGTCTCGTCGACGTGGTCTCCTGCGAAGTGTTGTCCCCTGAGGCCGTGTTCCGGGGAAAACAGGCGAATGACATCCACCCCGGGTATCGCTCTCACCACGTCAATGGTCGACTCCAACTGACGGGTGACTCCCGTAGGGTTGGTCAGGATGCCCACTTTCAGGCCCGCAAGTTCTTCCCGGTGATCCCGGGCCAGAACTTCAACGCCCGGGAGTACTTCGCACGGGCCTGATAAAGGCAGGCACAAACAGGTCAGGCAGAGCAGCCAGCGAATCAACATTAGCCAAGTACCTTTTCAAAGCGTTGGAATTTCCGGTAAACCCTGGCGCCAATGTGCTCGGCATAAAAACCAACCGGGCCAACCCAGGGAATGATGGCCTGTTCGTGTCCAAGTGCGGCCAGGTCTGCCAGGCAGCAATCCAGCAGGACCTTCCCGATACCCAGACCGCGTGCGGTTTGGGTGGTGCCCATGGGGCCGAACCAGCCGGTGCCCACGTTGTTTCCCTCGCAGGCGGCAAAACCCAGCAACTCATCACCGCGGAAAGCGAGGTGAACCCGCGCGGGAGCCTGCCTCAGACTGCAGGCGACTTCCGCTTCCCAGGTGCCGCCAAATTGACGCAACAGGTCATTCAATTCTCTCGCGTCACTGGTCGTTGCCCGTCGCACATGTATGCCGGCAGATTCGAGCCGGGCCAGGTCCCCAGCGCCAGGGCCGCGACTGTTTTCCAGGCTTGCAATCATATTGACGCTTTCTGACAGCGGCTGATATCCCTGCGCTGGGAAGAACCGTGTCGCCGGTTGGTAGCGCACATCGACACCCGGGGTGAGGTAATTGGGCGCCGACTCTCCGACGCGCACCGTTTTTGCTCCTCGTGCGGCCAGGCGCTGTTCGATCGTTCGCAGCAGCGCGCTGCCGATTCCCTGCCTCTGGTGGCCTGTCGCTACCGCCAGCAACTTGAGAAAGCCCACGATTTGATCGTCTGCTTGCCGGGCCACGCCCATCCCGAAGCCAACCAGGCCCGCGCTGGTCTCTGCGACCAGGCACAGTTCCTTGTCGTGATCGGGATCCTGCCAGACCTTTTCATCCAGCAAACCGGGTGCGAGGGGGTCGAAAGAGGCGCTTTGGTTCCACCGCTCCATGAGCGTCGCGGCATCGCGCCGGTGCAGAGTTCGCAGATGAATCTGCAGGTTTGGTTGCATGTCACGCAGGCGTGCGATCGGCCGGTTGTTGCGCGCTTGAGCGGGGTATCCGCGCAATCAGCCAGGCGACGAGGAAGGAAGGCAGCGTGGCCACCAGGATCCACGTAAAAAAGAGGCGATAACCGATCAGTTCCTGCAGCCAGCCGCTGAACATGCCTGGCAGCATCATGCCAAGCGCCATGAATCCGGTACAGAGCGCGAAATGAGCCGTTTCGTGTTCGCCACGGGAGACCTGGATCATGGTCAGCATATAGGCGGTGAAGCCGAATCCATAGCCAAATTGTTCGACGCCGACCGCGGCATTGATCACCCAGAAGGACTGGGGCTGGAAATAGGCCAGGAAAATGTAGGCGGCGTTGGGCAGGTTGATGGCGAGCACCATCCACCAAAGCCAGTATTTCAGTCCATTTTTAGCCGCCAGGAATCCGCCCAGCAAGCCACCGAGGGTAAGCATGAGAATGCCGACCGTGCCGTACACAAACCCGACCTGGGTCGTGCTCAGTGTCAGGCCGCCCGCCTCGGCCCCGTCGAGCAGGAATGGTGAAGCTATTTTGACCAGTTGCGCTTCTGCAAACCGGAACAGCAGCAGGAAAGCGAGAATCGTGAGAATTCGGTCCTTCCTGAAGAAGGAGACGACGGTTTCGGAAAATTCCGCAAACAACGCTTTCAGTGAGTGTGCCGGCCGCCCCGAATCACCGTCAGGGCGCGGCAGTACTGCCCGGTGATAAAGTGAAAACAGAACAAATGTTCCCGCCAGGGCGTAAAAAGTCACACTCCAGGCGCGAGTGGTGTCTCCAAATACTGACTCCAGATAGCCTGCCAGCATGACCAGCAACCCTTGCCCGGAAATCATGGCGAGCCGGTAAAAGGTGCTTCGAATGCCTACGAACCAGGCCTGCTGGTGCTCGGAAAGCCCGAGCATGTAAAACCCGTCCGCGGCAATGTCATGCGTGGCGGAACTGAATGCCATCAGCCAGAAGAATGCCATCGTATAGCGCAAGAAGTCATCGGCCGGCAGTGTCAAAGCCACGCCCGCCATTCCGGCGCCAATGAGTAATTGCGTGGCAAGTATCCAGGTGCGCTTGGTTTTCAGGACATCGACGATGGGGCTCCATAGCGGCTTGATGACCCAGGGCAGGTACAGCCAACTGGTATACAGCGCTATGTCCGTGTTGGACAGGCCGAGGCGCTTATACATGACGACCGATACGGTCATCACCACGACGTAGGGCAAACCTTCGGCAAAATACAGGGATGGAATCCAGAACCAGGCTTTGCGCTTTTGGTTCGTCATCTGGCGGGCGGGTTTCGCCGCGGCAAAAGCGCGGGTGAGGGCGTTGGGCTGCCGCTTTTTGTGCGGGTGCTCACTGCGCGGGTTCGGGTTCGCGTTCTATGCGGGCCCCCAACCCTTTGAGCTTCTGCTCCAGGTTTTCGTAACCCCGGTCCAGGTGGTAGATTCGGTTGACGATGGTCTCACCCTTCGCGGCCAATCCGGCCAGCACGAGGCTGGCGCTGGCCCGCAAGTCCGTGGCCATCACGGGTGCTCCACTGAGACACCCCGCTAACCCACGGACCACCGCGACCTGGGTCTTCGGCGTAATGTTGGCCCCCATTCGCGCCAATTCCTGAACGTGCATGAAGCGGTTTTCAAAAATACGCTCGGAGATGATCGACGTGCCCTTGGCTACCGTCATCAACGCCATGAACTGGGCCTGCAGGTCGGTCGGGAAACCCGGGTAAGGTTCGGTGCTGATGTCGACGGCGTTCCACTCGGCACAGGGCCGGATTCGAATCCAGTCCGGTCCGGTTTCCAGCTTGAATCCACAATCAGACAGCCGCTTGAGCAAGGCGTCCAGGTGACCGGGTACGCACCGGGTCACCGTCACGTCACCGCCGGTTATCGCACCGGCCAGGAGCAGCGTTCCTGCCTCGATGCGGTCAGGAATCACGGTGTGCTCGGCGGGTTTCAGCTTTTCTACGCCATCAATCGTGATGACACTGCTGCCATCGCCCTCGATCTGGGCGCCCATGGCGCGCAGGTAGTTGGCCAGGTCACGAATTTCAGGTTCCTTGGCCGCGTTTTCCAGCACCGTCGTTCCGCGTGCCAGGCTCGCGGCGAGCATGATGTTTTCCGTTCCACCCACGGTGGGGTTTTCGAAAACAATGCAGTTGCCCACCAGGCCGTCAGCGCGGGCGATGACATAGCCGCTGTCGAGTTCGATATGTGCCCCGAGCTGACTCAGGGCTTCTGTATGCAGATTGATCGGCCGGCTGCCGATGGCGCAGCCGCCAGGAAGACTGACCCGGGCCTTCCCATACCGTGCGAGCAAAGGACCCAGGCAGAGGATGCTGGCACGCATCTTACGAACGATATCGTAGGGCGCAACGGGATCTACGCAAGCCGTGACTGACACGGAGACGCAGTCTCCCTCCCGCCGCATTTCGCAGCCAAGATGCTCCAGCAAGTAAGAAGTGGAGTCGATG
>JAHEFS010000225.1 GCA_024640045.1 Chromatiales bacterium
GTGGTTTCAGGATTGCGGATGCCATCACCACGTACGAGAGTTGCGCGATGGTTGAATAAGCCAGCAGACGTTTCAGGTTCTGCTGACGCAGAGCCACCAGGCTGGCGGCCAGTATGGTGAACGCCGCCGCGTAGAACAGCCAACCGCTGCTGGGCTCGGAAAACAGGAAATCGATGCCGAAAACGTAAACGATGACCTTGGTGATGGTGAAAACGCCGGCCTTGACCACGGCGACGGCGTGCAGCAAGGCGCTGACCGGAGTAGGTGCGACCATCGCTGCCGGCAGCCAGCGGTGTACCGGCATCACGGCGGCCTTGGCTGCACCGAATACGAACAGTCCCAGCAGCAACCCGACCGCGGGGCCTTGGACGTGACCCTGCAGGATACCGCCGACCGTGAAATCACCGGTGCCGGCCACCGAATAGGTCCAGATGATGGCTGGCAGCAGCAGGCCGATGGAGGCTGAAATCAGGATACCCAGATAAACCCGGGCTGACTTTACCGTCGCTTTGTCGCCCTTGTGCGACACCAGTGGATAGGTGGAAAGCGTCAGTGCTTCGTAGAACAGGAACAGGGTGAACAGGTTGGCGGAAAAGGCAATGCCCATGGTCGCCGCCAGCGAGACCGCGAACATCACGTAAAAGCGGGTCTGGTTCTTTTCGTTGTTGCCCCGCATATAGCCGATTGAGTAGATGGAATTCACCAGCCACAGGCCTGAGGCCAGCGCCGCGAACATCATGCCCAGCGGTTCCACCTTGAAGGCGATGTTGATGCCGGGCAGGACTTCGGCCAATTGCAGGCCAGGCCTGCCGCCCTGGTATACGCTGGGCAGAAGACTCCAGACACAGAAAATCAGCAACCCTGCAGTGGTCAGTGTCACCGCCTCACGCAGGTTTGGATGGATACGCCCGGTCAGACCGATCAGCAGCGCGCCAGCCAGCGGAACGCACAAAGCCCCGAGTATCAGGGTCTCCGGGCTCATCGCAGTTGCCCTATCAGTGATTCGGCCGCGCTGGTTGCGAGCGCACGCGGCAGTTCCGTGAACAATCCAAAATAAATGTTGGCCAGCGCCGCCAGCCATAGGACCGCCAGCATTGGGACAGGCGCCTCGCGAACTTCCGAATCGGGATTGGCCGACGCTTCAAACCAGGCAGCCTCGACGATGCGCCAAACATACACCACCGCCATCAGCGAGCCGATCACGATCACCCCGATCAGGAAGAATCCCAGCGGACCTGCTTCCAGCGCGGCAGTAACCAGGTACCACTTGCTGATGAAACCCGCGGTTCCGGGAACACCGATCAGGCTAAGGCCGCCGACAACGAATGCTGCCATTGTCCAGGGCATGTGCCGTGCTGCACCCGCCAGGTGCCCCAGGCCGAGCCGGGAATAGCGCATCGCCAGGGCCATCGCGGCCAGGAACAGAGTGCCTTTTGCCAGCGCATGGTTGAACATGTGTAACAGGCTTGCGGACAGCCCGGCCAGGCTGACCAGGCTCGCGCCGAGCAGGATATAGCCGACCTGAGCCACGGAAGAGTAGGCCAGCAAACGCTTGATGTTCGATTCGAACAATGCGACTGCAGACCCGACCAGGATTGCCAAAACCGCCAGCGGCATCAGGAAGGCGGCAAACTGGAGTTCATGCCCCAGCAGATTCTGCTGAAATACCACGAAATCGAAACGCAGCAACACGTATAGGGACACCTTGGTGGCACAGGCCGCCAGGAACGCGGTGACCGCATGCGGCGCATAGGTATACGCATTGGGTAACCAGACATGCAGCGGAAAGACCGCAGCCTTGAGGGCCAGGCCAACCGTAATGAAGCCCGCAGCGACCAGGATCGGTCTCTGGTCTGCAACCTCGTGAATGCGGAGCTCCATATCCGCAAGATTCAGGGTGCCCGTCATCATGTAAACCAGCCCGACACCGATCAGGTAGAAGGTCGCGCCAATCGTACCCATGATCAGGTACTTGAAGACTGCCGGCAGCGCCCGGCGGTCCGTCCCGCCGGCAACGACTATGTAGCTTGCCAGCGAAGAGATTTCCATGAAGACGAAAATATTGAATGCATCGGCTGATACCAGGATGCCAGCCAGGCCACTGAGCACCAGCAACCAGGCGGAGTAAAACAGTGGCTGGCGACCGGGCTCGATGGTGCGGTCGATGCTGGATTTGCCGGCCAGCAGCACAAGGCTGGAGGCTCCGGTGACGATCAGCAGCAACAGTGAACTGAATGCATCGACCCGCAGTTCAATGCCATAGGGCGCTTCCCAGCCGCCCATTGCATAACTGTAGACCTCACCCGCCAGCACGCCCTGCGTCAATCCAACAGCCAATGCGAATGCCATCAGGCTGGCGATTGTGGCGGCCGCCCAGGCCAGTCCGCGCGGGCGCAACAGCACCGCGATGGGGGCGATGAGCATCGGCACCACCACCTGCAGTGCCGGCAAATGGTGTTCCAGTGCGATCACCGCCGGTCGATCTCCTGGATATCCTGTTCCTCGATGCTGCCGTATTCTTCCTTGATGCGGACGACGATTCCAAGGCCCAGCGCCGTGGTGGAAATGCCGACGACAATGGCTGTCAGGATCA
>JAHEFS010000226.1 GCA_024640045.1 Chromatiales bacterium
AGGGAAATAACAGCGGCGGTTCCGGGTCTTTTTCTGCATACTTGCAGAATAGATTCGGAACCGCTTTTTTATTGGAGTCCTGGAATATGAAGTCCCGTGAACTACCCCAGTGGTCAGATTTCTGGCAGCAAGGTTTTATAACAACTTTCGGGCCCAGCATGCCCGACAATTACCAGGGCGCCGTCAAGGAGTTCTGGCGGGCCCAGTTTTCCACTCTCCCCAAGGGCGCTCGCATCCTGGACATCGCCTGCGGCAATGGCGCTGTGGCCCTGCTTGCTGCGGATATCAGTAAGGAAACCGGAAAGGATTTCCAGATCACAGGCTGCGACCTGGCCAACATTAATGACAAGGTTCATGGCAGTGATGAACTGAAGGAACTGCGCGAGACCATAACGTTTCACAGCAAGGTGGCCAACGAGAAGATGCCGTTCAAGGCCGGTTCCTTCGACCTGGTTGTCTCCCATTACGGGGTCGAGTATGGCGACCTGCCTCACTCGATAGCCGAAATTCGCAGGGTGCTGGTACCCGGTGGAACGTTAGTCGCCCTGGCACACCATAACGACTCCCCCCTTCTGCAAGCCGCGCGCTCCGAGTCCAAGGCTTACACGAGCGTGCTGAAGGAATTGAATATCCTGGGCCGGGTACGAGCCTACTTCGGCGCCCTGGGCAATCCGGCCAACCAGCAAGAACTGCAAAATGCGATGATCAAGGCCAGACCCCTTTCCACCTCGGTAAACGAAGGTGTGGCGACCATGAAGAAACGCCACCCCGATAGCGACTGCGTAAAGCAGATCCAGGCAGCGATCAATCACCTGGCACAAGGCGCGGCCCGTGTCGAAAGCCGGCACCGACTGAGAACCCTGAACGCGGTGGCCCAGGAATTTGATTATGCTGCCCAGCGACTGAAAGACATGATCGAGTCAGGACTGGATGACGAGGCAATAGAACAACTCAAGTCGCTGGCCACCACCTCGGCTTTCAGCAACGTGTATATCCAGCCCTTAAATGACGAAACAGGCAGGCTTCTGGCCTGGCATATCGAATTGAGTTAACCCAATTCGCTCGTCTGATTAAGTATTGACCTGATCCTGCTCTTGATAGATACTTGCGCACTCAACTATCTATCAAGCTTATACTCATGAAAAATACCATCGAACCGACCGGACTGCTGCTGGAATTGTTGGCGTTGAATAGCCACATATCGAAACGTATTGAGCAACAACTGAGTATCCACGGGCTAAGCCTTGCGGAGTTGCTGGTCATGCATCAACTGCACGAGGCTCCGAATGAGGCCATGCGCCGTATCGACCTGGCAGAGGGCGTTGGATTGAGCGCATCAGGCGTGACCCGCCTGTTAAAGCCGATGGAGAAAATGCACTGGGTAGAGAAGGAGAGCAATCCGCGTGACGCACGGGTCAGCCTGGTGAAACTTTCTCCGACAGGTCAGTCCCTGTACAAGGACGCATTTGTGAGTTTCACCCAAAGCGCCGAATCCCTGCTGGAATCGCTGACAACGCAGCAGAAAACCAGTTTCTTCGCCCTCATCAAGGCAGTGAGATAAGCCATCGCCGGCTCATCCGAGTGAATAGAAACACCCATGCGTAACCTTACTGAAGGCTCAATACCGGGCCACATCATTGCGATGGCCGTGCCCACCGCCGTGGGTCTGCTGGTGCAGACCCTGTATTACCTTGTGGATCTGTATTTTGTCGCCGGCCTGGGTGACGCAGCACTGGCCGGGGTAAGTTCCGCCGGCATCGCCATGTTCATCATCATGGCCCTGACACAGGTGCTGAGCGTGGGCACGGTGGCGATGATTTCCCACGCAGCGGGACGCAAGGACCAGGACGAGGCCAACCTGGTATTTAACCAGTCCATGGTGCTGTCGATACTGGGCGCCTTATTCACCTTGGTCCTGGGCTACAGCCTGGGCGGAGCCTACATGGGCATGATCGGGGCCGATCAAGCCACCATCGCCGCAGGAACAACCTACCTGTACTTTTTCATCCCCTGCCTGGCTATCCAGTTTGCCCTGACCGCCATGGGCTCGGCACTGCGTGGTACAGGAATCGTCAAACCCACCATGGTGGTGCAACTGTTCACCGTGGTGATCAATATCATCCTGGCACCGGTGCTGATTGCCGGCTGGGGTACCGGATACCCCCTGGGTGTCGCCGGCGCAGGCCTGGCAAGTTCACTGGCCGGTGCGGTGGGCTTCGTGATGATGTGGGGATACTTCCACAAGCTGGAAAAGTACGTCCGGCTCACCCCCGATCAATGGAGGCCGGTCTCATCAATCTGGCGAAAGCTGGTCGGCATAGGTTTACCTGCCGGGGGTGAGTTCATCCTGATGTTTGTCTACATGATGGTTATCTATGCAGTGATCAAGGACTTTGGCGCGGCAGCCCAGGCGGGTTTCGGACTGGGCTCAAGAATCATGCAGTCAATATTCCTGCCCGCCATGGCAATCGCCTTCTCTGCCCCGGCCATTGCCGGCCAGAATTTCGGCGCGGGCCAATCGGAGCGGGTTCGGGCCACTTTCAGATGGGCAGTGATAATGAGCAGCGTCATCATGTTTGCACTCACC
>JAHEFS010000002.1 GCA_024640045.1 Chromatiales bacterium
GGCGAGTAGTTCCGCAATATCCATAAACGTTCCTGGCTCTACATTGGGTCGCGTTACAATGCATTATGGACTGTGCGACAGCCAAAATACATGAAATCCGTTTCATGGTTTCAATCGGACAAGTCTTACCTTAGAGCAAACAGCAGCGAACCTGCAAGATGGATACGGAATTAGACAGGCTGGACCGAGTACGAGCACGAATCGCGGCAGCATGCCTCGCGGCCGGCCGCGACCCGGCTGGCGTTCGCCTGCTGGCCGTCAGCAAAAAGCAGCCAGCGGAACTGATCCGCCGCTTTTTCGAAGCGGGTCAACCGGCGTTTGGTGAGAACCGCCTGCAAGAGGCCATGGTGAAGCAAGACCAGCTGGCCGGCCTCGAAATCGAATGGCATTTCATCGGTCCGGTACAGTCCAACAAAACCAGGGAACTGGCCGAGCGTTTCCAGTGGGTGCAAAGCGTGGACAGGGAAAAAACCCTGCGCCGGCTGTCGGACCACAGGCCGAGCGACTTGCCACCGCTGAACATTTGTCTGCAGGTCAATATCGACCGGGAACCGCAGAAAGCCGGGCTGGATCCAAATGATGTACAAGCATTGGCCCAACAGGCCAGGGGTCTGCCGGGTGTCCGCCTGCGCGGTTTGATGGCGATCCCCCGATTTACCGACGACAAAGCTTCCATACGTGACAGCTTCCAGCGAATGCGTATCCTTTACGATGCCCTGAAGGAATCGGACCAATCCCTGGATACCCTGTCCCTGGGCATGTCGGGTGACCTGGAACTGGCTGTTGAGGAAGGCAGCACCCTGGTGCGCGTTGGCACCGACCTACTGGGCCCAAGGCCCTCCTGAAACTGGCGATATAAGATGGAACCATTCGCATGAAACTAGCCTTTGTTGGCGGCGGCAACGTCGCATCCGCACTGATCAGCGGCATCAGCCAGTCACCACTACCACCCGAGTTCATCCATGTCAGCGAACCGGATGAACCGGCCCGACGCAGACTGGAAGAACGCTTTCCCGTGACCGGATTCGCTTCCACGCTGGAGGCCATTGCCACTGCCCACGCCATCGTTCTCGCCGTCAAGCCGCAGGTGATGCCGATCGTTCTGGACGAGTTGGCGGGCAACCTGGAACCCGGGCAGCTGGTCATCTCCGTCGCTGCAGGTATCACGCTCGGGCAGATCAGTGGCATCCTTGGACAACAGCAACCGGTGGTGCGCTGCATGCCCAACACCCCGGCACTCATCGGCAAGGGCATCACCGGGCTCCACGCGGGTCCCGGCTGCACCGAGCACCACCGGCATTTTGCCCAGCGCGTGCTCGGTGCTGCCGGCGCCACTGTGTGGGTGGACGATGAGGCCCTGATGGACGTCGTCACGGCAGTCTCCGGCAGCGGACCTGCCTATTTCTACTACCTGGTCGAAGCCCTGACCGAAGCGGGCGTCGCCATGGGGCTGCCAGACGAGATTGCGGCAAAACTGGCGTTGCATACTGCCCGCGGGGCAGGTGACATGGCGCTGCAGTCCGAGCTGGATATCGCTGCCTTACGCAGAGCTGTGACGACACCGGGCGGAACGACCGAGGCAGCACTCGACGAATTCTCCGCCTGCGGTTTCAAGGAAATGGTGCAACGTGCGGTTCGTGCCGCAACTGAACGCGGGCGCCACTTGTCCAGCAACGGAGGCTGAAGATGAATTTCACCGGCGCAATGAGCTTTCTGGTCGGCACGCTGATCGATCTCTACACCACGGCCGTTATGCTGCGCTTACTGCTGCAATGGGTGCGGGCAGATTTCTATAATCCAGTCTGTCAGTTCCTGGTAAAAGTGACCAACCCGTTACTGATTCCGATTCGCCGGGTTGTGCCCTCCATCGGACGACTGGACACGGCCTCTGTCATGCTGATGTTCGTGTTGCAGGCCCTGGGAACCTGGGCCATTGCCACCATCGCACCGATTCCCATGTCAACGACCCAAATCCTGCTGTACGCGTTGACCAAGCTCGGTATCACGCTGTTGATGACCTACCTGATTCTGATCATCGCCGTGGTCATTCTGAGCTGGATAGGAGGGCGTGCCCGCCACCCACTGATCCCCTTGCTCTACCAGCTGACAGAGCCTGTGCTGCAGCCATTCCGCCGGGCCATTCCGCCCATCGCAGGGATCGACCTGTCCCCGTTGTTTGCGCTGATTACGATCCGGTTTCTGTTGCTGCTGCTCGGATGGTAAAAATCCTTCGCTGGAAATTCCAGCAGCATATTTGTACGGAAAGGGAAAAAGACATTTTATTTGTGCCGCCTCGGCACCGTATCGACAACACTCACAAGCATCTCGAATGGCTCGTCCCCAGTCCCTGGTCCCCAGTCCCTGATCCCTCGTCCCTAACCCCAAGTCACTCCCCCTGGATGGTGATGTCGAGAGTCCTCTGGTGCGGCCGATGACGGTGTTCCCAGAGGAAAACGCCCTGCCATGTCCCCAGTGAAAGAACACCGCCCCGAATGGGCAGCGTGACCTCGGTCAGGGTCAGCACTGAACGAATATGCGCCGCCATGTCATCCGGACCCTCCAGCCGGTGCCGGTAGGCGGGGTCCCCGTCCGGGCCAAGCCGGGCAACGATGGTTTCCAGGTCTCGCAAGACGTCGGGGTCGGCATTTTCGGTCACCACCAAAGAGGCGCTGGTGTGGCGCAGAAAAACATTGAGCAGGCCGGTCAGCACGCCGCTCTCGCCCACTGCCCGCGTCAGTTCAGAGTTGAGTGGATGAAAACCCCGACCACGGGTTGCCACACCCAGCCTATGGGTCCACTGTCGCATCCCGGTCAGGGATAAAGACGCTGCCGGTTCCAGTCGTTACCGGCTAACTGGAAGCGAAAGCGGTCATGCAAGCGACTGGTCCGGCCGTACCAGAACTCGACCATATCCGGCAACACCCGGTAACCCGACCAATGGGGCGGGCGTGGCACCGGCCCACCGACAAATTTCAGCTCAGACTGGAGGACTTTCTTGAGCAGGTGGGCCCGGCTTTCCAGTGGCTCGGACTGGCGCGAGGCCCATGCGCCCAACTGCGAGCCGCGATGCCGGGTGGCAAAGTATTCGTCTGCTTCCTGGTCGGTCACTGGCTCGACCGAGCCTTCAACGCGGACCTGCCGTTCAGTGGTCTTCCAGTACAGAATAAGCGCGGCACGCGGTTGCTGTGCCAGTTGACGGCCCTTGATGCTGAGGGTGTTGGTATAAAAAACGAATCCGCGTTCGTCGAAACCCTTGAGCAAAACCATTCGCGCCGACACGTTGCCACGCCCATCCAGCGTCGCCAGGGTCATCGCGTTGGGTTCGACCTCCTTCGCTTTGACGGCTGCATCCATGCAATCCTGCAAGCGCTCCAGCACCTCGTCAGGCAGACGCATCGGATCAGGCCGCCTCAGGTTCGCCGGGCCCGGCACGATCGTTGCCTGGCAGCGTCCGGAGCCAGATCAGCCACACGATCAATGCATCGAGAATGATCAACGCTTGCCACAGGTACAGGTGAAACCATTCAAAGGCCGTGTAATTCCATTGGCCCAGGTAAAACAGGCTGATGATGCGAACCAGGTTGAGCGACTGGATGGCAAAAAAACCGATCGCGAAACCAATGAACTTGCTGCGCCAGGGTGCAGGAAAGGCAAAAATTGCCGCAAACAGGATAATCACGGCTTCCAGACCATTGCAGCCGCGCTCGATGCGGACACCGAAGCCAGAGACCGAATCCCGTATCACGTTACCGGAGGCCAGCACGTTATCATCGAACAGGCTGACCAGCCAGACGCTGATGTCTGCTATGACCGCGGTAAACGGCAAGATGACGTGCTTTTCAACCGGCTGTAGAATCTCCAGCGTGAAAAGCCCGACCAGCAGCACCATAAAAATGATGAAAAATCGCAACATCCAGAGTTTGCCTGCGCCTGAATCCGGGCAATGTTACCGAATGACGGCTACCCATGCATCATCGCTGCACGGTCGGTGAAGCCAGCATGGCCTCTGAAATGCCCTCACCAAAACAGGAAAACATCTACCTGGTTGGCCCCATGGGGTCCGGTAAGACAACCCTCGGCCGGCGCATCGCGTCACGCCTCGGGCTGGATTTTATGGATTGTGACCACGAAATAGAGCGGCTCACAGGCGTCAGCGTCAACCTGATATTTGACATAGAAGGGGAATCCGGCTTTCGCGAACGGGAAACGGAAGTTTTGCGCGCCCTCTCACAGCGCCGCGGGATGTTGGTGGCAACGGGCGGCGGCGCGGTTATCCGTAAGGAAAACCGTGAACTGATGCAAAAAAGCGGGCTGGTGGTCTGGCTGCGCACCTCGGTAACGCATCAGATCAACCGGCTCGGCCGGGACCGCACGAGGCCCTTGTTGCAGACACCCGATCGCGAACAACGTTTGCAACAACTGGCTGTAGAACGTAATCCGTTGTATGAAGAGATAGCGGATCTTGTTTTCGAGTCGAGCCACAAGAATGTGAAGTACGTCGCAGATCGTCTGCAATCGGAAATCCGGCTGCACTGGCCGAAGGTGTCTGGTGAATAACATGCAACGCGTTGAAGTCGAACTGGGTGAACGCAGCTACCCGGTGTTGATCGGAAGCGAATTGTTGGGCGCGGAAGAAGCCTGGCGCCCCTTCCTGCCCGAAGGCCTGATCCTGGTCATCAGTAACGACCGGGTGGCTCCCCTTTACCTGGAACGTGTGATGGACTGCCTCCCCGACGGGAGGAGCCATCGTCTCGTGCTACCCGACGGAGAGCATCACAAGACACTCTCAACCTGGAGTCGCGTGATCGATGAACTGGTCCGGCTGAAAGCCAGCCGTGATGCGTGCGTGATTGCCTTGGGTGGGGGGGTTATCGGCGACCTGGCCGGCTTCGCCGCGGCCAGTTACATGCGAGGTATCGCATTCATCCAGGCACCCACTACGCTTCTGGCGCAGGTCGATGCCTCGGTCGGTGGTAAAACGGGCGTGAACCACGAACAGGGCAAGAACCTGATCGGGGCTTTCCACCAGCCGCGGGCCGTCCTGGCCGATGTCGGTTCACTGACCACCCTGCCGGAGCGCGAATACCGCGCTGGACTGGCCGAAGTGATCAAGTACGGCATGATCGGTGACCACGCCTTTTTCGAATGGCTTGAGTCGAATCTGGCGGCGATCAAAGGTCGAGAACCGGGCAGCGTGGCTTCTATGGTCGAAACATCCGTCCGCAGCAAGGCGCAAGTGGTCGCGGCTGATGAACGGGAGGCGGGTGCACGCGCCTTGCTCAACTTCGGCCATAGTTTTGGCCACGCACTGGAAACGCTGACGGATTACCGTCAATACTTGCATGGAGAAGCAGTCGCTATCGGCATGATCGTGGCCACCCGTCTTTCGGAGGCCCGTGGCCTGTTGGAAACGGGCGTAACCGAGCGGCTCGGGCGTCTGTTGTCAGCGCTGGATTTGCCGATCGAAGTGCCCCGGGAAATTGGCGCAGAGGCGATCTGCGATTGCCTGGCGCTGGACAAGAAAACACTGGGCGGGCAGACCCGACTGATCCTGCTGGATGGCCTCGGCAAGGCCCGGGTCGATACCAGGACCAGCAGGGATGAGATGGTCGCGGCCGTCCAGGACTGTCAGTCATGAATTTCCGCGTCACCCACCGGGTGGCCTGCATTTTGCCGTTGATACTACTGACCACCTTGCCAGCGTCCGCTCAGGATGCCGATGTCGAACTTCAGTGCCGGCCGGATGAAGTGGATATGGGTGATTTCTGCGCCCGGCGCTCTCCTGAAGCCAGGCAGCTAAAACCCGGTGCAAAAAGAGCGACCCCATATCGAGTCAATAGCCTGATGCCGGGCCACGCCGGGGAATCGTTAGCCGAATCCGGTGCGGAGCCCGACGCTGGCACGAAGGATGTCACGCAAGGCCATGGCTGGGGCGTTCAGTTGGGCGCATTTTCCAGCAAGGAAACCGCCGATGCGGTCGCACGCGCGGCTGCACAGATCATCGGCGGGCCCTTTCACCTGGCCCCTTTGGAACGGGGAGAGCGTATACTATGGGCCTGCATTCACGGACCTTTTCCCGACGAGGAAAGCGCATCAGCGGCGCGCAAGCGCCTGCTGTCCGACACGAATCACGCGGAAGCCTTCGTCAAACCCCTGGACAATCTCAAACTGATAGAGCTGGACCATGCATCAACTCAAAAATGACCGATTTCTTCGCGCCCTGAGGCGTCAACCGGTGGACCGCACTCCCGTCTGGATCATGCGCCAGGCTGGACGCTACCTGCCCGAGTATCGAGAGGTGCGAAAACAGGCCGGCAGCTTCATGGGCTTGTGCACCAACCCGGAGCTGGCCTGCGAGGTCACGCTACAGCCCCTGAGGCGGTTCCCGCTGGATGCCGCCATCCTTTTTTCTGACATCCTGACCATTCCGGATGCGATGGGGCTGGGACTGCATTTTGTCGAAGGCGAAGGACCCAAGTTCAGCCGCCCGGTGCGCTCGGCAGCAGAAATTGAAGCCTTACCCAGGTTGGACCCTAACGAGTCCCTGGCTTACGTGATGGATGCCGTGGCGCTGATCCGCAAGAACCTGGAAGGCGCGGTGCCTCTGATCGGCTTCAGTGGCAGCCCGTGGACCTTGGCGACCTACATGGTTGAAGGCGGCTCGAGCAAGAGCTATGGGCGCGTCAAGGGACTACTCTATGATCAACCCCGCGCGGCTCACACGCTGTTGGGCAAACTCGCCGATGCTGTCACCGACTACCTGAACGCCCAGATTGCCGCAGGCGCCCAGGCGGTACAGGTTTTCGACTCCTGGGGCGGTGTTCTCAGCCCGGAAACTTTTCGTGAATTCTCGTTGCAGTACATGCAACGAATCGTTGACGGTCTTCACGCTGGTCCCGACGGCGAGGAGATTCCAGTCGTCCTGTTCAGCAAGGGATGCAATGGACACCTGGAGGCACTGGCGGCCACCGGCTGCCAGGCCCTTGGCGTTGACTGGACCATTTCACTGACAGAAGCGCGTGGACGGGTCGGCGATCGGGTCGCCCTGCAAGGCAACCTGGATCCAGCCGTCCTGCTGGCCTCGCCCGAAGTTATCCGGGAACAGGCCGCTGCCACGCTGGCGTCGTTCGGCCATGGCGAAGGGCATGTCTTCAACCTGGGGCACGGCATCACACCGGAGGTCAAGCCGGAACACCTGGGCGAACTGGTCCGCGCCATCCAGGATCTCAGCCCCGCCTACCACGAGAGCTGAGTGCGTTCGGCGATTTCACCGACACTCCCGGAACATGCCTGAATGTCAGTCCGGTTCTTCATAGCCCTGGTCCTGCTACTGGTTTCGTTGCTCGCGCTGTTCATCGCGCTGGTGGCCACGGAAACCGCGCTTTCTGTCTGGCAACGCCTGGAAGCGGCGCCGCTGTGGCTGCAAGTTTCTTACGCCCTGGTGCTGCTGGGGTTTGCAGGTTTTTCCGTCCTGGTGGCGTGGCGATGGCTGCGCCCCAGGCGTCGTCAAGAGCGCCGTGAGACCGCCAAGGACCTGAGCGAGACAGCTTTGCAGGACAGCCTGCTGGAATCCGCCAGCGCCGGCGTGGATGTTGGCGATGTATTGGAGGAGATCCGGGAACAACGCAGGCGCAAGGCTGCCGGCGAGATTCATATCGCGTTGTTCGGAGAGGTCAGCACGGGCAAGAGCAGCCTGGTCCGCGCTCTGCTCCCGCATGCAGACGCCCCCACTGACCCCCGCGCGGGCACCACCCGGCAGGTGCGCCATTTCCGCTGGCAGGCAGATTCGGAGGATGTCGTGATACTCGCGGACTTGCCGGGCTTCAACCTGGAGCATGACCCGGGAATCCTGGAGGAGGCGCGTCGGGCGCATCTGGTCATCTATTTGTGTGACGAAGACCTGACCGCTACCCAGGCACAACAACTGCAACGGCTCAGGGACCTCCGCAAGCCGTTGGTGCTGGCCCTCAACAAGCTCGACCGCTACTCGGATTCCGAACGCCAGGCCATTCTGGCCCGCGTGGTCGCGCAATCAGGGCTGGCGGAAGCGGATGTGGTCAGCATTCAGAGCGGTGGCCGCGAAGAAATTATCCGCCAGCTGAGCGACGGCTCGGAGCACAGCGAAAACCGGAACCGTCCGATCAATATCGACCCGTTGATCCAGGCCATCCAGCGGCATCTCGACCAGGACAGGGCCTTGATGGAATCCCTGCGCGATACGTCTGTCCTGCTGCTGGCGTCGGAAAAGCTGGAAGAGGCCCGGGACCAGCACCGGGAGCAACAGGCCGCTGACCTGGTCAGCCGATATTCGAAACGGGCCATCATTGGCGCCCTGGCCGCCGTCGCTCCGGGTTCGGATCTGGTCATCCAAAGCGTGCTGGCGACCCGGCTGATCCAGGAGCTGTGCCAGCTTTACGACGTCTCAGTGAAGGAAGTCCAGATCGAGTCTTTCCTGAAACTCGCCGGTGGCAAACTGCGCAAAATGAGTGCGCTGACCCTGGCGATAGCCGGTAATGCCTGCAAGGCCTTTCCCGGGATTGGCACCTTGTCCGGTGGGTTGCTGCACGCCGTTGCTTACGGCCTGATCTTCGATAGCCTGGGCAGGGCAGCAGCGCAGACCCTGGCCAGCCGGGGAGAACTGCGACCATACCCCGCCGTAGAAGCATTCGAGGAGTTGCTCAGTGAAAATCTGGCATCAGGCGCGGAACGCTTTGCGCGCATTGCGCTCAAGCAAAGCGACCGCTCCTCACCTTCCTGACCAGCACCTGCTGGAAGCCAACCGCAACCTCCGCGAGTTGTTGGAGGACACGCGGGTGCCTGCCGCGGTGCGCGCCGAATTGCAGGCTGAATTCGACGAAATCGAGGCCTTGTCCGACAAGCTGCGACGCGAGGAAATTCATGTCGCAGCGTTCGGCCGGGTCGGGGCCGGCAAGTCATCGCTGCTCAATGCGCTGGTCGGCGAATCTCTGTTTACGACCAGCCCCCTGCACGGAGAGACCCGAGCAGCCAACCAGGCTCATTGGCAGGCCATCGAGCACGGGCGGGTGGAGTTGATCGACACGCCTGGCATCGATGAGCTGAACGGTGAATCCAGGGCGGAGTTGGCCACCAGCGTGGCCCGGCGCGCAGACATCCTGCTGATGGTCTGTGAGGGCGACCTTACCCAGGTTGAGTTCGAGGCGCTGAAAACGCTGGCCAACCGGAAACGACCCTTGCTGCTGGTGCTGAACAAGTCCGACCGATACACCGTGGATGAGCTGGAGTTGCTGCTCAGGCATCTCAGGGAGCGTTGCGCAGGCTTGATTCCGGCCGGGCATGTATTGGCCGCAGCAGCCGACCCCCGGCCTGAAACGATCGTGCGCGTAGACGCCTCAGGACAGGAGTCCGAACACACCCGCCCCCGGCCGGTCGATGTGGGCCAGCTACGAGACAGGTTATGGACCGTGCTGGAGCGTGAAGGCAAAACATTGGCCGCACTGAATGCCGCTTTGTTTGCAAGCGAACTGGACAGTACCATCGCACGGCGCATCGTCGAGGCTCGCCGGGCGGTGGCGGAAAAAATCATTCGTAACTATTGCCTGGCCAAGGGCGTGGCCGTCGCAGCCAACCCGGTGCCCGTCGCGGATCTGCTGGCGGCAGCGGGTATCGATATCGCGCTGGTTTTGCACCTGGGCGAGGTCTATGGTTTCCGGTTATCCCGGCGTGAAGCCTCCGGGCTGTTGCTCACCATTGCGGCAAATCTTGCCGCCCTGATGGGGGCCTACTGGGGTATCAACCTGGTCTCTTCGGCCCTGAAAACGGTCAGTGCCGGCCTTTCCACCACCTTGACCGTCTCGGCACAGGGCGCGCTGGCCTGGTATGCGACCTACCTCACGGGTACGATCGCAGAATCCTGGTTCGCAAAGGGCAAGGCCTGGGACGAAGGGGGGCCGCGGGAAACCGTACGACGCATTCTCGACACCCTCGATCGCGATTCCATCCTGCTCTCCGCGAAGGAAGAAATTGCCGCACTGCTCGGAAAGGGCAAACCCTGAAACAATTGGCCAACCATGGCCGGACTGGCGGTCTGGCGAGCCTATAATGGCTACTTGTCAGGAGGAAGCCGTCCCCGTGTCACTTCAAGCGCAGCTGCAGCAAATCCAGCAAATCCTCGCCCGGCAGGACTTCGAAGCCGCTGAGCAGCTTGCCTTGAGCCTGCACGACGAGCATCCGGATAACAGCCTCGTACTCAAAGCCTGTGTGCAGGCATTCGTTCGAGGCGGCAAACTGGAACGCGCGGTCGACTTCGCCGAGCAACTGCTCCGGAAAGAGCCCGATAACCTGGGCTACGTGAGCAACCTGTCACGCTGGACACTGGCGTTGGGGCAAACCGACAAGGCACACGGCTACTATCGGGATTTGCTGAAGAGGCATCCCGATCATCCCCAGGCGCTTTACCAGCTGGGTGTGTTGTATCGGGAGACACAGGACCCCGCAGAATCGGTTGCGCACCTCGAACGGGCGCTGGCGGCAGGCTACCAGCCCAAGACCGACTGCTACCTGCAACTGGCCCTGGCCCTCGGTGATATCCGACAGGAAGCCAGCGCGGTGGGCTACCTGGAACGAGTGCTGGAAATCGACCCTGACCACCAACTCGCATTGTTCAACCTGGCGACCCTGAAACAGGCAGCGGGCCAGAAGGAAGCATCAGAACAGTTGTTCACGCAGATCCTGGAACGCGATCCCACGTTCACAGAGGCGTTGGTTCGCCTGATTTACGGGCGCAAGATGACCCCCGATGACCGTCACTGGCTTCGGCGCGCCGAACGGCGCGCCCGCAGCACCCTGACCCAGGCCCTGGAACGCGAAGGCCTGAATTTCGCCCTGGGCAAGGCCTACGACGACCTGAAGGAATTCGATACCGCTTTCGCCCACATGCGCCTGGCCAATGACCTGCAACGCAAACGCATCGGTCCTTATGACGCTGCTGAAATGCGTCATTTCGTTGACCAGAGCCTGGTGCATCTGACCCAGGACTGGCTGGGGGAACCCATCGCGGATGCCGACTTCAAACCGATCTTCATCATTGGGCATTTCCGCTCGGGCTCGACCCTAGTAGAACAAATGCTGGCCGGACACAGCGCCACTTTCTCACTGGGCGAAGTGGACTTTTTTCTGCGGCACTGGCACACGCAGCGCCTGAATTATTTCGATACGTTCGAGTCCACCGGGCGCGAACAACTGAAAAAACTCGCCAGCCAGTATCGTTCTCTGATAGGGCAAATGGGTTGCGGCCACCAGCGAGGAATCGACAAGCGCCCGGAAAACCTCATGTTCATCGGACTGATCCGCAAATTGTTTCCCGGCGCCCGGTTTATCCACACCCGCAGGCATTTCCTGGACAATGCGCTTTCGGTCTACTTCCAGCAGCTCAATGACCTGTCGCGCTTTGGCACTTCGCTGCTGGACTTCGCCGATTACGATGAGCAATGCCTGCGGCTGTTGAATCACTGCCGGTCGCTTTTCGGAGAGGTGATTCACACCGTCGACTACGAGGCGATGGTGACCGAACCGGAAGCGACCGCACGGGCCCTACTGAAATTCCTGGAGCTCGACTGGGAGCCCGCCTGCCTGGATTTCCAACGCCGGGATAATTTCGTGCGCACCGCCAGCATGTCGCAAGTGCGGGAAGGAATCCACACCCGCTCCGTGGGAAGAGGCAAGCAGTATCTGTCCTTCTTCAGCGAGACTGAGCGCTCAGCCTGTCTGAGCCGGCGCTAGAACGAAGCGATTCCCGAAGAGGAGGGTCCTCCCACCTCTGGCGCTCGGGCGGCCTCCACGGGCGCTGAGCTGCCTTCACCCGGGTCCAGGTCGACCGATACCACCAGTCGTTTCTCCTCCGAATTGAAGGGTATGGTGCCGTGCCACATGTAGGAAGGAAACCGCACCATCAGGCCCGGCTCGGGCTTGACGATCCGGTCGGGCGGTAGCGCCACCACGCACTCAAAACTGGGTTCGCCGAACTTGATCCAGCCTTCTTGCCGATCGACATCATCCACCACTTTTGGCAGGTCGACATAGTAAGGCCCACTGTACCAACCCGCACTGTGGTAATGGTTCTTGTGAAAGCCGGTCTGGCGCAACAACACGGACCAGGCGCCGGTACAGTTGAATCCGCGCCGGTTCCTGGCCAGCGTCGGGTGAGACGGATCCATTGGCAACCGTTCCAGAAATCGGTACATGACCTTGTCAAAGCATTGCTGCAACAACATCGCAGGCCCTTCCGGATCCATGAACAGGTCATCGATGGTCTGCGTGCCATTGACCAGCGTCTGGTCCAGTGGGTGCTCCTTGCTGATATGCAGCTTGAGCAATTGCTCCCGCAAGTCGTGGTTGAAATCAGCCAGTGACGAATAACCGGCAGGCGGTTCGATCACTTCGCACAGCAGTAAGCGGTCATAATCGTAATAGTCGTGGTACTCCTCGCTACCGAGAATTCGTAGCGCAGTCGCCTTCAACGCCAGGTAACCCTGGTGCAGAGGCTGGCCAAGTATCAATTCCTCCAACAGCTGCAACGCCGCATGCGCGTCTGCAGCTGCCAGGTAGCTGGTAGCCAACTCTTCTTTGCAGGCCGCGTTGTCGGTGTTCATCCAATACGCCTTGCGATGCGCCTCGAGCGCTTCGTCGAAGCGCCGGCGCTTCCTCAGGACACCACCCAACAGTTTGTAATTGAACGGGTTGGAGGGGTCGTCACCCACCAGCGCATTGGAATGTTCCAACGCCTCATCCAGGCGCTCGGCCAGAATCAGCTTGTAAACCAGTTCGCGCCGCAATTCATGAGCGTCCGGTGAGGCCTTGATGACCTGGTAGTAGGAGTGAAGAAAATCATCACGGCCCTCGATCCACAGCAACTGGTTCAACCAGTGGTGATGCGAAGTGCTCTGGGGCTCCAACTGGACAGCCCGCTGATAAGCCGCGATCGCTTTCTCGGTTTCGCCCTGCGCCGCGTAACAACTGCCGAGGTTCTGGTGCACGTTGGCGACATTGGGGTTCAGGCGAATGGCTCGTGTTGAAATTTCAACGGCTTCGCTGTACTTCTTGCGATGGCGAAGGATGACCGACTTGTTGTGCAGCGCGATCAGGGAGGAGCCATCCAGTTCAAGGCAGCGATCGTAGCTGGCGAGTGCCGCATCGAACTCATCTGCATCCTGCTGGATAACGCCCAGGGTTGACCAGGCGGCAGCGTGATCAGGCTTGACCGCAAGCAGTTTCTCCAGTTCGATTCTCGCTTCATCAAGCCGGTGGAGCTTACGCAATTCGATGGCCAGGTTGTAGGCAGCATCCGTACGGTCCGAAGCCAGTTCCAGGACGCGCCGGAAGGCGTGGGCCGCTGCTTCGCTGTCGCCACGGCGCACCAGCGTATTGCCCAGGTTGTTCCAGGCATCTGCGTTTTTGGGGTTGATTCGCAGGCAGTGTTCGAAGGCCAATTGGCTTGCCTGAGTGTCGCCGCGATAATGATGGGCCACCCCCATAAGCAACTGCGCCTGCTCATGACCGGGTTGCTTGCTCAGCAGTTGCCCCAGAAGGCTCACCGCCTGGTCGAAACGGCGTTGCTGTATCAGCGCCATGGCCTGATTCAATACCTGGTTGGAATTCTGTGCCTGCATGATCAGCGTCTACTTTACACAAAAAAAAAACGGCGGACATGCGTCCGCCGTTTTCTTTCTAGCTTTTAGCTGAACTTTTTAGAAGTTCTGCTTGTAACGGAAGTACCAGGTACGACCTTCAGGGCTGTACAGCGTCTGGTTGTATTGACGCCAACCACCGGCTGAGCCCGTGTAAAACTCGACTTCCTCGTCGGTCACGTTACGCACACCTACGCTGATTTCACCGTCCCAGGGAAGGTAGTAACCAAGCTGAAGGTTGTGGTACACGATCGAGTCCAGATCTGTGAAGCTCGAGCTGGTGGCGTCCTGGCCGGCAATGTAGTTGGCGCGCCAGGCAGCGTAAATATCACCCAGCGACCAGCCCATGGTCCAGTTGGCCCGAACGTCCGGATAGTCGAAGTTACCTTCGCGTTCCAGCGGAATCTCTTCACCGGTCAGCGCATCCTTATCGATATCCGTGAACTCAAGCACCTTGGTGGCTTGCAGGTCAAAGGTGAAGTTACCTGCACGCTCGGTGTTCAGAGCGTAACGTGCCATCACGTCAATACCATTGGTGTTCTGCTCGAGGAAGTTCTGCAGACCTGCCTGGATGCTTTCGATCTTGCCATCCGGGCCACGAGTAACATTCGGCGTGTTACCGCCGGCGGCCTGGTTCAGCAGCAGAATGTCGTTCAGGCTGACAGAGACGATCTTGTTGGTGTACTCGATGTCATAGTACTGGACCTCGAGAGACAGATCATCAGTCACCTGCCAGACCGCACCAAAGGTCATGGTGTCCGCGTTTTCCGGGTCCAGCGTCGGGTTACCACCCGAGAAGGTCAGAATTTGCGGGTTGTCCACGACGTTACAGTAGGCGAGATCGCCGCCCGGGTTACCCTGCGTATCGCAGTAGTAGTAATCGTAGGCTGACGGGAAACCGAAGGAACGGCTGGCAAACAGCTCGTTCATGGCCGGTGCCCGGAAGGCCGTACCAATCACACCACGAATCAACAAGGTGTCAATCGGACGCCAAGCGGCGCTGAACTGCCAGGTGGTGTCATCGAACTTCTTGACATCGGTACCGTTCACGATACCCACACTGGTCACACCTTCCTGGTCATATTCGTCGTAGCGGACAGCACCAGTCAGCTCCAGACCGAAGTTCAGGTCCATCGCCATCTCGGCGTACAAGGAAGTCCGATCACGCGTAGCGAACACGTCATCACCGCCCGAACCACCCGATACCTGTCCTGAAGCTGAAGCTGGATCAGACACCTGCGTGAAGTCGGTCGATTCGAACTCGCCACCGATTACGCCCGACAGTGTAAACGCGTCGGTGAACAGCAATTCACCACCGATGCTGCCATCGACGATGTGACGTTCGTTACGAACCTCGTAAATACCGGTGTGAGCAACCTGCTTGTAGAATGTGAAGGCATCTTCGGCCCAACGCTCCTGGCTTTGGCCAGCTGAATTGAAGATGTCAAAGTCACCGGCATCAATACCTGCCTGGAACAACGAGTCGTTGATCAGGTTGGTGTTGTGCACGTCCTCATCCTTGATCGTGTACTGGTAATTGACCGACCAGTCCAGACCATTGAAGGCATCAACGAAACCGTCAAAACCGAACACCGTATCGAAGGTGTTGTCGGTGAAGAACGCATCACGCGTGCCAAGCAGGGCTGAACGGTGGTACAGCACCAGGAACTCGGTGTTGGCCGGCAAACCAGCGGGCACGTTGGGGTTGTCAGCATCCATGAAAACGGTGTTGGTCGAAATCGGCGTCGGCGCATAGCGTGACTGGGTCTCGTTACCGTTGAACGACAAGCGGGCATGGAACGACGTATTCGGCGTCAGTTCGTAGTTCAGCTTGGTCATGATGGAATCACGCTGCTGCGTCGGATACAGCCAGGTCACGTTCGAGTAGGCGTAACCGCAACGGAAACCCTGGTCGACCGTGTTGGGCACGTTTTCGCACAACTCGGTCGGCCAGCGGGTGTCGTAAAAACCATCGGTGGTGTAGATGTCATAGTTCGTGACAGGACCCCACCAGGACACACCGTTGTCAAAACCCGATACCGCGTTGTCAGGCAGCGCGTCTACTTCCGTGTGCTGGAAGGTAACCAGCATGTTGCCTTTGTCACCGGTCACACCGAATGAGAATTCGTACTGATCGGATTCGCCGTCATCCACACCGCGTTTTTCATGCAGATAGGAAGCCGTACCGCCATCGAGTTCTTTCAGCGTGATAACGTTGACCACGCCGCCGATTGCGTCGGAACCGTAAATAGCGGAAGCACCGCCGCGCAAAACTTCGATGCGCTCAACGATGGCCAGCGGAATGTTGTTCAGGTTCTGGGTCGCGCCGCCGTCATAGCCGGCACCCGGCATACGACGTCCGTCGATCAGAACCAGGGTTGCGCCAATGCCGCGCAGGTCGATCTCGGTCGAACCCGGTGCGCCAGAGCCATAACCCGAAGTACCTTTCCAGGAACCGAAGGTGTTGGTCGACATGTTACGCAGCACTTCGGCCACGCTGGTGTCGCCAGAAAGGTCGATATCTTCGCGGTTGATGATCGTTACCGGCTGTGCCGTCTCGACGTCAACGCGCTTAATACGGGAACCGGTAACAAGGATTTTATCCAGTTCCGCCGATTCTTCTTCTGCTTCTTCCTGAGCCCAACCGGTCGTGGTCAGGCCGGCGGCCAGACCCAAGGTCAGTGAGCCCTGAATCACAGAATAGAGCTTCTTACGATTGAAATTCATAATTGGTTCTCCACACATCACCAAAAGAACAATGCAACTTCCGAAATACCACCCGAACCCGAAGGCCAGGCACCTTTATTTCTGCTAATAGTTCAGCCTGAACCCTGCAGAGGGACGGGCAATATCTACGTTCTAAACCGTTTAACAAACGATTAACGGCAGGGATACTAGCAACATTGACCTGTAATTAAAATACCCAAACGATAAAAAATTGTTAATTGGGGCTTTCGCCAGGTGACGGTTCTGGGCTTAACAACTTATTGAATTCGATAAGTTTACCCCGTCAATAGCCGCCTTATTGGGTAGCAAACCCTGACAATGACCAACCATAAAAATGGGCGGATCAGCCACCTTCGCCGAGGCTGATCCGCCCATTGTCGGTGCCAGATACCCTGATAATCCAGGGTATGACTAATGGCCTATACGAATGTCACCACTGAAACTTTCAATGCGGAATTGCGCACCGCTGCTGCCCTCGACATGGCGGAGACGGCTGCCAGGCCCGAATGATTCATCTTCGGCCTCACCGAATACGCTGCGGATGTCGCCGCTGAACGTCTGCACCTGAAATTCGCCTTCCTGATCTGCCGGCAGGGTCAACTGCACATCACCGCTCATGGCCTCGGCGGTAACCCGGCCGGCCGCCGCGAGTGACAACGAAAGCTCGAGATTTCCCGACACGGTTTCAAACTGTCCGCGCTCCAGCATCCCCGCTTCCAGGGAAGCGTCACCGGAAACGGTGGAGATGCTCACCTCTCCGGAAATGCCGTGCGCCACGATATCGCCAGAAACAGTTTCAAAGCTGCCCCGGCCAGCCAGGCCACGAAACTCGACATCACCGCTGACCGATGACAATTCCACTCGCTCGACCTCGGCTTCGACTTCAACATCACCGCTGACTGATTCGGCGGAGACACTGCCGCCGTTGAGACCCTTGACGATGATATCCGCACTGATGCCTTCCGCCACGATACTCGCTCCGCTCGGGACAACGAGTTTCAGGAACGTTTCGTCGTAGTTGTCATCATTATCGATATGGCTGACTTCGAAGCGGATTCCCGATGAGAACTCCAGTGTTTCCAGCTCCTGGTTCTGCCCCAACCGGCCGGTGAGGCGAACTTCATTCCTGTCCCAGACCGAGATATCGATCTCTCCGGCCACATTGCTGACCTCGACCCGGGCATCGGGCGCCACGTCACGGCTCACCTCGATCTCCTCCGCCCACAGTGGCTGGCAGACCAGCACCAGGGCGCCCAAAACTATTTTCATCATTTGGTTGTTCATGTATTCCTCCGGCTGAACTGATCCAGCGTCGCCAATTGCTTCATAAACTGCAGTTGTTGGGCGCGAAGGCCCAACAGCCTTTGATTGAGGTAAGCATTCTCGGGATGCTCCTCGAGGGCTGCCAACAGCGCTGTTTCAGCCTGCTGCAACTCCGACCAGCTGCCCGCGATATTGTCCACAGCCTGTGGACCCAGCATCGACTGGAAATTGCCAACCGGAATGAATTGCCGGAATGCGGCCTGGTATTCCCGCTCACTGGCGTGCATCGCGCCGACCAGCGCGAGATTGGACGCCGCCGACATCGGTCCTGCCGGGTCACTGGAATCTCCCAGCTGGCGGCCCAACAGGATGCCCGCGCCAAATGCGATCACGAGCGCGGCGGCCAGCGCCTGGCGTGGCCAGGTAAAACCCGGCCTCGCCCGGCTCGGCCCAGCCGCAGGCTCCGCCAGTTGGTCCGATATTTCCGGCCAAAGGTCGCGCTCCGGGGAAACGCCCTTAGGCAATTCCCGGATGGCTGAAACCAATTCCGCTTCGGTTCTGAAATTCTCGTTCATTGCTCCAATGCCTCCCGGACCAGTTTCCTGGCGCGGTGTAACTGCGCTTTCGAAGATCCCACGGCCATTCCCGTGAGTTCTGATATTTCGTCGTGCTGATAACCTTCCACATCAAACAGCACCAACACTGTTCGGGCCCGTTCGGGCAGTCGGGAGATGGCCGCCTCGAGATCGTTCCGCAAACCTTGCGATACGTCCCGTTCGCCCACTGCGGTTCGTTCAACCACTTCATCCATCGGGCGCTCCCGGCTCACCTTCCGGATACGTATGCGGCGATCGCTCAGTGCGACATTCGCCGCCAGTCGGTGCATCCAGGTGGCAAAGGTGCTGTCACCCCGAAACAGCTCCAGCTTTGTCCAGGCCCGGATGAAAGCCTCCTGCACCAGGTCTTCCGCCAGCGCCGCATCTCTCCCGCACAAGCGCCAGCACAACGCGTAGATCCGATCGCAGTTCGCCCGGTAGAGGCGCTCGAACGCTTGCCGGTCACCCTGTCGCGCGGCTTCGACCCAGGCAGCTTCACCACCCGATGCGTGCTCCGGCCCTTGCGGGGCCAGCTCCCGTGTAGACACCGCCTGTATCCCTCCCATGTGACCTTTGACGCAGAACCGCGCCAACAGGTTTAAACCAGCCGCAATGCGCCGTCCTGTTAATGCAGAGTATGAACGAATCCCGGGCCGCAGGCAGTGCGGCCGTATCTGGCGGGCCGGGCCCGGTCCGGGCCCGAAAAAATTGAAACCGGCTTAGGTAGCCAGGTTGGAGGTGACGCGTTCCAGTTCCGCGATCAAACCAGCAGGCAGCCGATCACCATAACTCTCCAGGTAGGCCCTGACTTCGGCCAGTTCCTGTGACCAGGCTTCGGGGTCGACTTCCAGCAAGGCTTGCATGACTGATGGCTGCAGATCGAGGCCGCGCGCGTTGATCCCTTCATCGACCGGCAATTTGCCGATCGGACTCTCTTGCGCAGCCACCTGGCCCTTGCTGCGTTCGATAATCCATTCCAGGACCCGCATGTTCTCACCGAATCCAGGCCACATGAACTTGCCTTCGCCGTCTTTGCGGAACCAGTTGACATTATATATAGGGGGGGGATTGCTCACCTTTTGACCCATGTCCAGCCAGTGCTGCCAATAGTCTGCGAAGTTGTAGCCACAAAATGGCTTCATCGCCATGGGATCACGGCGCACCACGCCGACGGCGCCCGTCGCAGCCGCAGTCGTTTCCGACGCCATGGCAGAACCCATCAGTACGCCGTGTGCCCAGGAGTCACTCTCCATGACCAGCGGTACCAGGCGCTCGCGACGGCCACCAAAAACAATAGCTGAAATGGGCACGCCCCGGGCCGCTTCCGCCGCCTCGGAGTAGGAGGGGCACTGCTTGGTCGCGACCGTGAAGCGGGAATTCGGGTGAGCAGCAGGGCCATTGGCCTTTTCAAAGGGCCGCCCTTTCCAATCGAGGGCCGGGTCGCCTGTCTTCAGGCCTTCCCACCATGGCTGGTGGTCAGCTGTTTCCGCTACGTTGGTGAATATTGCATCGCGATTCAGCATGGCCAGGGCGTTGGGGTTGGTGTCCTCGCTGGTGCCTGGCGCCACGCCAAAAAACCCGGCCTCCGGGTTGATGGCCCACAACCGCCCGTCTTCGCCGGGACGCATCCAGCAGATATCATCCCCGATGGTCCAGACTTTCCAGCCCTCGTATCCCGGTGGCGGGATCAGCATGGCCAGGTTGGTCTTGCCGCAGGCGGAAGGAAACGCAGCCGCGATATAGTGGGTTTCACCCTGCGGGTTTTCGATACCCACGATCAGCATGTGTTCAGCCAGCCAGCCCTCGGTACGCGCCTGGTAACTGGCGATCCTGAGTGCGTGGCATTTTTTTCCGAGCAGTGCGTTGCCGCCATAGCCGGAGCCATATGACTGAATCATCAACTCTTCCGGGAAATGCATGATGAAGCGGCGTTCCGGGTCGAGTTCACCGATCGAGTGCAGACCACGCACAAAGGTGCCTTCCCGCTCGATCCTGGCCAGCGCGGCGCTGCCCATGCGCGTCATCAGACGCATATTCACGACCACGTATGGGCTGTCGGTAATTTCCACCCCGCAACGGGCCAATGGCGAGTCGATCGGCCCCATGCAGTAAGGAATGACGTAAAGCGTGCGCCCTTCCATGCAGCCGTCGAACAGGCCGCGCATCTTTGCGTGCGCCTCGGCGGGCTGCATCCAGTTATTGTTGGGGCCAGCATCGTCCTGTTCAGACGTGCAGACAAACGTCAGGTGTTCCACGCGCGCCACGTCGCCCGGGTCTGAACGATGCAGGTAACAACCAGGATGCGTCTCCGCATTCAGGGGAAGAAACACCCCTGATTCCAGCATTTCCTCAACCAGGGCCTCATATTCAGCCTGATCGCCAGTACACCAATGAACCTGGTCCGGGCGCGTCAGTTCCGCCACGCCATCCACCCAATTCTGCAGGTTTTCGTTACGGGTCACGATAAACACCTCTGCTGTTTTTTCGTCTGCTTTTGGGCACCGAATTGCCCAACCTCAGGTGGCCGGGAGCATAGCCCGTCAATCAGTCGTTTTCAATGCGATGAATCAGAACCCTCGCAGATGATTCAGGCGGATGGCACCAAGGTCGCGATGACGTGCTCGATGTAAGCCTCGAATGCCTGACTGCTCAGGCTGGGCGTCTGATGCTGTCTTTGCAGCTGCAGAAACCCAAGGTACACGCTGTAAGTCAGCCTTGCCCTGTGGTCGGCCTCTTCCGTCGGCATGCCCAGTTCCTCGAAAGCGCGCGCAATGTGGAGCATACGCCGGTTGGCAACACGCTCCAGTACCGGTTCGACCTGGGGGTGATCGGTGGCCGCACAAAGCGCACTGAAGACCTGGTGCGTCAAGCGCTCCCGCCCGACCCTGCGAAAAAACGACTTGAGACGGTCCCGCGGGTCTTCAATCGCACCCAAAGATGCGTTCAGGTTCCGGACATCGTGCTTTTCCCAGCTGGCCAACGCCTGATCCAACAGGGCTTCACGACTGGGAAAATGCCAGTAAAAACTGCCTTTCGTGATACCCATTCGGCGCGCCAGGGGCTCGACGGCCAACGCCCTCACACCCTGTTCACCGATCATTTCAAGCGCATGCAGCTCCCAGTCGGCAGCTGACAGCTTGCTACGTGTCTTTTTTGTCGCCAGCGCTTGCATGATCCATTTTCCTGCCTGTCCAAACCCCTCCATTGTGAGCAATCACACGCAGACATGCCAGTGAAAAACCCCGCCGGCGGTCTATTTCAAACCCAATTTCGGACCCCGTCGGATGCGGGATTGACTTGGACGCCTCCGATCACCATACTCTACCGTATGGAAGCCGGAAATCGACCGCAGACGACTCATCGACCCGCGGCCATATGGCCGGTACCCGCCGGAAGCGGCCCTGAAGTTCGGAGGACACACCCATGACCGCCCTGTTGCTACTCTCATTGCTTACCGTTTCGCTCGTTTGCGCATTTCTGGGCACTCGCCTGCTGATCTGGTCCTCAGCCCTGTTGCTGACCTTTGCCCTGTTTGCCGTAGCCGGCGAACCGGGGTGGATTTCCCTGACCCTCATTGGTCTGTTGCTGGCCGGCATCCTGGTCCCGTTGAACCTGCCGGCACTGCGCCAGCGATTCATCAGCGGTCCCTTCCTTATTCAGTATCGCAAGATGCTGCCGCAACTGTCGGACACCGAAAAAGATGCGATGGAGTCCGGCACGGTCGGATGGGAAGGCGAGTTGTTCTCAGGCAAGCCTGACTGGAAGAAACTGCTGGATCAGCCCTACCTCGAGCTCACATCAGAGGAACAGGCTTTCGTCGATGGTCCGGCTGAAGAGCTGTGCGGCATGCTGCGGCAATGGGAAATCACGCATGAACTGGCGGATTTGCCTCCCGAGGTTTGGGCGTTCTGCAAGAAGAACAAATTCTTCGGCATGATCATCCCCAAGCAGTTTGGTGGACTGGGCTTCTCGGCCATGGCGCACCGTGCGGTTCTGCAGAAAATCTCTTCGGTCAGCGCCGTAGCGGGCAGCAACGTCGCTGTCCCCAATTCACTGGGCCCGGCTGAACTCATATTGCATTACGGGACCGATGAACAGAAAAACCATTATCTTCCCCGGCTGGCCGTGGGTGACGACATTCCCTGTTTCGGCCTGACAGGACCGACAGCCGGTTCTGACGCCACTTCGATACCGGACTACGGCGTGGTCTGCGAGGGCGAGTACCAGGGTAAAAAAGTCCTGGGCATGCGCCTGAACTTTGACAAGCGTTACATTACGCTCGCGCCGGTGGCCACCGTGATCGGCCTGGCGGTCAGGCTATACGATCCGGACAAACTTCTCGGCGACACCCGCGATCTCGGCATCAGCCTGGCCCTGGTACCACGGGAAACTCCGGGCGTCGAAGTCGGTACCCGCCACATGCCCCTGAACGTGCCGTTCCAGAACGGCCCGGTTCGCGGCAAAGATGTCTTCCTGCCACTGGATGCACTGATCGGCGGATCGGACATGATCGGCAAAGGCTGGCGCATGCTGGTCGAATTGCTGTCGGTCGGTCGCGGCGTCACCCTGCCGTCCTCGTCCACCGGCGGCGCCAAGATGGGTTCGCTCGCCACCGGCGCTTACGCGCGTATCCGCAAACAATTCAACTTGCCGATCGGTCGCTTCGAGGGCGTCGAGGAAGCCCTTGCGCGAATAGCCGGCAAGACCTACGCGATCTCCGCGCTTTCGCGAATGACCGCAACGGCTGTCGATCTGGGTGAAAAACCAGCCATCTCCTCCGCCATCGCCAAGTATCACGCGACTGAAATGGCGCAACAAATCATCAAGGACGTCATGGACGTTCACGGCGGCAAAGGAATCATCCTGGGTCCGCGCAATTACCTGGGCCGCGCGTGGCAAGGCTCGCCCATATGGATCACGGTCGAAGGCGCCAACATCATGACGCGTTGCCTCATGATCTTCGGTCAGGGCGCCATTCGCTGCCATCCGTTTGTTCTCAAGGAAATACAGGCCTCGGGGATTTCGGATCCAGACCAGGCGCTGAAGACATTCGACAAATTGCTGTTCGGGCACGTGGGATACAGCATCCGCAACGCGGTGCGAAGCTTCGTGCTGGGCTTCAGTCGAGGCCATCTGAGCCGGGTACCCGTACCGAATGATCGTCGTCTGGCCAGCTACTACCGCAAGTTGACGCGTTATTCCGCTGCACTGGCCTTCGCTGCTGACATTTCCATGCTGACCCTGGGTGGCAAGCTTAAACAGAAGGAGCGGCTCTCAGCCCGTCTCGGTGACGTTCTTAGCCAGCTGTACATCTGCTCTGCCATGCTGGCTCGTTACGAGGCTCAGGACCGTCCATCAACCGATCAGCCGATCCTGGCCTGGGCGTTCCATGACGCCATCTACAAAATTCAGACAGCCCTGGCTGGTGCGGTGGACAATTTCCCCAACCGTTACATGCGCCTGCTGCTAAGCCTGGTCATTTTCCCCACTGGTCGGCGTGAACGTGAGCCCGGCGACCGCCTCGGTCACCGGGTTGCCCAATTGTTGTTGTCGCCCTCTGCGACACGCGACCGGCTGACCCAGGGCGTGTACAAGTCCGCTGCTAACGGGCACCCCGTCGGTTTGATGGAGGAAGCGCTGCCACAGGTGATCGCCGCAGAGCCGCTGGAGCGGCGTCTGCTGAAAGCACAACGTGCCGGACAACTCGATGCCATCACTTGGGAGGAACAACTGGAACAGGCGGTTTCGCTTTCGGTTGTGACCCGCGACGAAGCCAAAACCCTGACGCAGGTACGGGAACTGGTGCTGGAGATCATCGCCGTCGACGAATTCGAGTCAGAAGTTCTGGAACTCGGCAAAACGATGGGCAACGAGCCCCTGCACACTTCCGAAGCGGCCTGACCACATACTGCGGCGCAACACCGCTTTCATTGCTATACTCACCGACCCCGGCAATTTGCCGGGGTCTTGCTTTGGGTGCGTCAACCGGTTCGCGATAGAAGCGGTGACGTGAAACGGGAAGCCGGTTCGAGTCCGGCGCTGCCCCCGCAACGGTAAGCGAGCCGGAATATCGCCGTTATCTCGGCAAATTCCGCTGCCAGAACAATCGCCACTGGGTCTGGAGACCCGGGAAGGCGTTTTGGCAGCCAGCGTGGCCCGCAAGCCCGGAGACCGGCCCTTGCAAAAATGTCCCGGGCCCATCGATGCCCGGCCACGACGCGCGTTGCGGAGGGCAACCGGGTTCCAGGCAAAGAACCCGGCCTGTTCCCGCTTCCGTCACGCCAGTATCGCGGGTGTGCGTTACGGAGAAGCACGATGTTCCTGAAACCCTGCAGGCAGATCTTGCCTTTTTTATTGACTTTCTCATGCTGCATCTGGGCCGGGGAAGCCAGAACAGAGTTCGGGACTCCCATCGAATTGCCTGACATCAAAGTTGTGACCGCGGCCAGGTCAGAGCAGGACAGCCGAAATGTCACGGCCTCGGTCAGCGTCATCACACGGCAGGAGATACAGCGCTCGGCGGCGGAAGACTTGCTCGAGTTGCTGCGCTTGCAGGCCGGTGTCGATATTGTCCGCAGCGGCCCTGCCGGGTCGCAAACCAGTGTATTTCTCAGGGGTGGAAATTCCGATCACCTGCTGGTTCTGATCGATGGTGTGCGTGTCGCTTCCGCGCACACCGGAACGTACACCTGGGAATTGCTTCCACTCGCCCAGATCGAGCGAATCGAGATCGTCAGGGGCCCGCGAGCGGCGCTTTATGGCTCCGATGCAATCGGCGGCGTGATCCAGGTTTTCACGCGCCAACTGGATGGGCCGGTGGCCCGCCTGACCGTAGGCAGTTACGGTACGACAGAGGCGGAAGCCGGGCTGAGCGCCAAACATGAAAACAGCACTCACTCACTGACCGCGGCCTGGCGAAAATCGAACGGGTTTTCGTCACAGAACCCGAACGGGTACAGCCATGACCCCGATGACGATGGTTTCGATTCCCGTTCGGCCGGGGCGAGCGGCGAAATCGGCCATGGCGATGGCGCCTGGAAGTACCGGGTCCTCGCGAGCGAGAGCGAGACCGAATTCGATCAGGGCGTCTCTGAAGCCCGCCAGTGGCTGGCCAACATTTCCTGGCACGGACGGGCGAGCGACGACTGGACCTACCAGATTCAGGCCGGATACTTCGACGAAGAATTGGAGTCGGACTATCTCTTTTTCGCGACCGGATTCGACTCGACACGATTGGACCTCAGCTGGCAAAACCAACTTGAACTGCCAAAAGGGAGCCTTGGCTTCGGTATCGATTTCGTGGATGACGAGGGTCAGTCCGACGGCAATTACCAGGCTGACCGAGACAACCGGGCAATTTTCGCTGTCTGGGACCTGCCAACAGGAAAGACCAACCTGCAGGTCGGCGCGCGTTTCGACGACAACAGCCAGTTTGGCAGGGAATGGACATGGCAAGCCGCTGCCAGCTTTTTGGCCGGCCAATCCAGCCGGCTCAGTGCGCAGTTCGGCACTGCCTTCCGAGCACCCGATCTCGGTGAGCAATTCTCACCCGGTTTTGGCGGCTTTTTTGCTGGAAATCCCAACCTGCAGCCGGAAACCTCTCAGACCTTTGAGCTGAACTACCGCTTCCAGTCGCGACAGGAACTGCGCTATTCAGTGGCCGCCTACCACACCGAAGTGGAACAACTGATTGCCTTTACTGGCGAAAACTTCCAGGCGATCAACATAAGCCGGGCCGCGCTCAAGGGCGTGGAGGCGGAAGTGGCGGCGCACCTGGGCGGCTGGATTCTGCGAGCCAACGCGACATTTCAGGAGACTGAGGACAAGACCACCGGTGAACGCCTGCTGCGCCGCCCTGACCGTAAGGGATCAATCACACTGGACCGGACCTTCGAAAACGGCAGTTGGGCCGGGCTGGATTGGTTCATGTCCGGAACCAGGCTTGACGTCGGCTCTCAGACCCTTCCAGGTTACGGAATTCTCAGCCTGCGTGGGGGTTGGTCGTTGGGCAACTCGGTCGGTCTCGAGTTGCGACTTGAAAATCTGCTGGACAAGGAATACGAACCCGCAGCCGGGTTCAACAGCGCTGGCCGATCAGCCTTCCTGAGCCTGGACTGGCGGCCCTGAACGCGGCGCAGAGTCGTGTTACATCATGCCCGTTTCGAGGCGGGCTACATCTGACATCATCTGGTGATTCCAGGGAGGATCGAAGGTGAGTTCCACCTCGACATTCGAAATGGTCGGGACCAGGCTAATTTTTGAACGGACATCTTCCACCAGGATGTCACCCATACCGCAACCCGGTGCGGTCAGGGTCATGCGTACCGAAACTTCACGCTCGCCGCGGTCATTGGTGCGCATCTCGCAATCGTAGATCAGCCCCAGGTCCACGACGTTGACCGGAATTTCCGGGTCGTAGCAGGTTTTTATCTGCTCCCAGATCAGCCGCTCAACGTCTTCTTCCGTGGCGTTATCCGGAAGGCTCGGGGGCCTGACAGGCTCCTTGCCAATGGCATCGGCATCCAGACCCGCAACGCGAAACAGGTTGCCATCGACGAACACGGTGAAGCTGCCGCCCAGGGCCTGGGTAATGTAACCGACCGTTCCTGCCGGTATCACGACCTCGTCTCCCGACGGGATCATGACCACCGCACAATCGCGCTCGAACTGGCAAGGCTGGCTGGTCTGGCTGAACATTTATCAATTATCTCCTGACCCTGAAAATACGGCCCAATCAAAGCCATATCAAGACTGCATCAATTCAGCATGGGATTATGCCAGTCTGAGGGCTGGCTGGATACGCCCGTCACAGCGCCGTTGCCGACCCATGGCCTGTTGCCAAGTTCAGGGACAACAGACGCTACCTGTCATCTGGCGAATTTAGTATCCTGAAACGTCATGAATGACGGGAGAGGTGTCGTTGAAAAGCTGGATGAAGGGTTTCAACCGCAAGCTGCACTTCGCTTTCGGGACCCTGCTGGTCACGACATTGGGCCTCGCGTGGTACTTCTACGACAGCGTCAAGTGGTACGAATTCGACGTCCAACACATCGCGCTGGCCAACCGGGTTCTGCAAGGCTACCTCGAAGTCACTGACCTCACCTACCGTGAACTGAACCAGCTTGGCGAAAGCATTGCGACTGGCCAGGCCGTACCGCCCTCAGAGACAGCTGAGCGAACCCAAATCCTGAGGCAGGCCGTATCGGAAGTCCGCCAGGGCATTGCTGCCGAAGTGGCGCTCGAGGGAACCACGCGGGAAATGACCAAGCTTGACGCCCTGGAGGACATCAACCGGCTGGTTGAAGAGGTCATCCGAACGGGCCAGCGTGTCAACCTCGCGCTACTGGCTGGCGATACCGCGCAGGCCGCGAGCGAAATCTCCCAACTCAGGAGCGGGGATATTGTTGGTCTGTTCAATACCCTGATTGAAAACGCACTGGCAGAACAAAGGCTCGAGGTCCGCACTGCGGATCAGGAAGCCATAGCACTGGCACACTATATTACCCGTGCACTTCCGGTCTTTGTGGCGATCCTCGTGGTACTCACATTGGTCGCGGTGTTCTTTTTTTCCGGCAGCCTGACCCGTTCGATCTCTGCCCTGCAGGAGGGCGCCAGAGCGTTCTCCAGCGGAGATCTGAGACACCAGATTCCCAGGCTGGGGGATTACGAATTCGACCGTCTTGGGCAAGCTTTTAACAATATGGCCCGCGATTTGCGGGAAAACCGCAAACGTTTGCACGAGGTCAATATCGGGCTCGAAGCAACGGTCGATGAGCGGACGCGTGCACTCAAGAGCAGTAACGAAAAACTTGCTGAACTGGACGCCAAACGGCGCAAATTGCTGGCTGATATCAGCCATGAATTCCGGACCCCATTGACCGTAATGCGAGGCGAGGCGGAAATTGCTCTGCGGGGAAAAGAAAAGTCCAACGACTCATATCAGCAAGCCTTCCGGCGAATCATGGAGCAAGCCGACCACACGACCCGTCTCGTAGACGATCTGCTGTTCATTGCCCGGGCGGATGCCGGCGAAACCAAGCTCAAAGTCCGATCAGTGTCGCTGGTCGAAACTGTACAGGCCGTGTGCACGGACTTCAGCGCGCGCGCACTGCAGGATGGCCTGCAGATAGCACTGCACATTGCCGTCAAACAGGTCATGGTGCTGGGCGACCCGGGCAGGCTGCGGCAGGTATTTGCCATTCTGCTCGACAACGCGCTGCGTTATTCGCTGCCTGGCGGGACGGTTGAGGTCAGCCTGACCGTCGCCGGTGGAGAGGCTTGTGTTACAGTCCGTGACAACGGAATTGGCTTGACAGATGAAGAGGCGGAACAGGCATTCGAACGATTCTTCCGCGGTGCCGGGGCAGAAGCACACGCGCGCGGTACCGGCCTGGGACTCCCTGTCGCCAAAGCAATCGTCAATGCGCACCAGGGCCGCATTTCTCTGACGGGCGAGACTGGCGAGGGTGCTGTCGCCATGGTTTTTCTACCGGCTAAGGATCACTTGAGGGTTGTTGCGTGAGAATTCTGATTGTTGAAGATGAATCTCGTATCGCCGACTTTCTGCAACGTGGACTGCGTGCAGAAGGGCACTTCTGCGTGATCGCCGGGGATGGGCAGGAAGGCCTGACACTTGCGCTTGAAGGCGACTTCGATCTGATCTTGCTCGACCTGATGCTGCCTGGTCTGCATGGCCACGAGGTCTGCCAGCAATTACGAGTCAACCGAATCAGCACTCCCCTGATCATCCTGACCGCGATGGACAGTATCGAGGACATCGTAGTTGGCCTGCGTCTCGGTGCGGACGACTACATGACCAAACCCTTCTCCTTCGAGGAATTACTGGCACGAATCGAGACTGTCATGCGCCGCAGCAGCACGCGACAGGAAGAGGACCCCTGCTTGCGAGCAGGCGCCATGGAATTCAACCGAGAGTCCCTGCAGGTCACCCTGGAAGGAAAACCACTCCACCTGACCGCCAAGGAGCTCGCCATCCTCGAATTGCTGATGAGCAAGCCTGGCACCCTGTTCAGTCGAGAGCGGATCCTCAGCAATGTGTGGGGCTTGAACATGGACCCCCTGACCAACATTGTCGACGTTTACATCGGCAAACTTCGCAAGAAAGTCGACCTCCCTGACGGTCCGTCGATCATCGAAACCGTTCGCGGCATGGGATACCGCTTGAACTTGCCATGACCTCCTTTTGTCGTTCATCAAAAATTTAGTTTACGTTCATAATTCTTTCAGGCTTTCTTCAGCCAGCCAACGTATTCTCACGGTGTGGTTTTCTTCATTGTGCGGCCAGCGACAACCCCCCCGACGCTGCCACCCCTGAACAAAGAACACCACAAAACGGGCCGAGAGGTTTGGTAACGTCGGGTGGCGATGAAACCAAAACAACTGGTTCGAGGTCAAGGGATTGGCCGGAAAGCGATTCCACGGGAAGGGTCGAGACGCACGCCCCACCCCGCTTTCCCGGACCACGGATTGGCCGAAGTACTTAAGAGCCACCGCTCGACATGGAGTGTCGGGTGGTGGTTTCTTTTATTCAGGACGGATTATTCTTCCACCAAACCGAACGAACGATTCATCCTGAAACTGAGATATTGGGCTGTTACGGTCGGCTCCGAACGATAAACTCGTTCACCAAACTGCACGCTCGCTGGCGACAGGACGATCTGACTGGGCAGGGGCCGCACCTCGATATCCACCCTGCCCTGAAAGAACCCTCTCTTTTCTCCCGTGATAGCACCACTGACTTCATCTACTGTGAGTCCGATCTGGCAATCCGCCAACATTTCAGGCTGGGCCAGGAACAAAGCCTCAAGCGGGGCGGGACTAAGCTTGGCCGGCACTACAAATCCAGACCACGATGAAACCAGGGAAGACTCAAACTGCGACAGTGAGCCCAATAGATTCAACTGCGCGGAGGGCATGAATACCTGGCCCTGGAACGCCCCCTGCCAGGCTGAAATACAGGAAACAAGATGCGCTTCGGTCACCAGGGGCTGGACATCCAAGACCCCTGCAACGGTCAATTCGGCCCGGAATTCGATGCTCATTCCCAATTCGGACATATCCGGGGTGAGTTCGAAACCCGTGAACCGCACGTCGATATACCCCTGAGGACGGGCCTCGGCTTCGATCGAGGCCAGTTTGCCCGTTCCCTGTAACTTCTCCAACGCGTCCCGTGTAGCAATGCAGGCATCACTCAGCGAGGCCGCCTCCAGCGAACAGGACCGAACCTCCTGGGCGCGGCGCCGCTCACACTCGCGGCGATCAGCTCGCTCATCCCTCATGCATGACTCGCGGGCACTTTCGAACGCCAGGTTTTGCGAAGCACGAGCCGCAACGCAAATAGGGTCTTCCACTTCGTTCACGCAGCGATTATTGAGCGGGTTCCGAAACAGGCACGTCGTGCAATCGCGCGTATCGTGGCGGCGCGCGCACCTTGAAATTGGATTTTCACAAATCCGGGCCGACTCGCACTTGCCCGGTTCACAGGCAATCGTATCGGCCACAAAGGGCGCCAATGAACCCTGGTACGGAAAATTCTGCCCGGTCAACTCGGCGCGGGTAACGATGTTGATGTCCCTGAGGGACTGCCGCAAAACTGAACCCATGAACATTCGCTCGATTTCTATGTCGGCGACCTCGGGTGGGTTCTCAAGGATGGAAAAGCCTGTGAGCTTTCGCCGAAATTCGGATTCAAAAATGGCATAGGCATCGCCCGTGGAACGATTCTCGGACTGTGGGGACAAGTCCGGCTCCGAACGGATTGCCTGCGAGTGCAGGATACAACCAGTATCGCGCTCTACCACCACCACTTCCCAGTTGCGGGCCGTATCACGGTCGATGGTTTTGGCCGACCAGGTGCGCCATCGTTCACTGGCGCCCACGGCAAGCTCCTCCAGCCCCACCGGTTTGCCGTCGGCAAACCAGTAATGCACCACGGCAGTTTCACGATTTGCGCCCCTGATCTCCGTGTAAAAATAGCGAACTCCTGCATCTGCCTCGAGGAATCTCGAGACTCCGACCGGTTCCCGATTTCGTATTTCACGGGCAAAACCCGCTCTCGATACGGTCAGATCAGGTGTGCAGGAAGAAATGTTGGGTACGAATTCCAGATCAAGCGCCACGGAGGTTGTATCGGGATCAATCAGGATGGCCGCACCTGCGACGGTGAACACCCCCCCGAGTTCGCGAGACCCTTCCACCGTCGTGCTGGAGAAGAAATCGATCAGCACACCCGTATTTACGCGCCCCATCGGCACGTGATCGAGGGGTATGGTATGCCTCCCCCGGATGATGACCGCATCAGTAACCTCGCGATTAGCCCGGGCAACCTCGGCATTCAGCAAGCTATCCGCGACGCTGGAACCGATGCCGCCACCCGGCCCCAGTGAAACACCCTGCAGGCTAGCCCGGTGGAACTGCGGCAACCAGATAAGGTGATTGCCGCTGAATGACAGGCGAATGTCCCCCAACAAAACGGCGGTCAAGGTCTCGCCCTGCGGCCCTGGAAAATCCACTAGAGCGGACAGGCCGATGTATTGCCTGCCAAAGCCAATTTCGATCTCCCGCAGGGAACCCAGGTCAATTGCCCGAGCCTGCTGGCTTAACTCATGCTGCATTTGTTCTGCGAGCAGGTCATTGTTCAGACGTATGAGTACGTCCGTGTGTTCAAGCTCATGGAGGATCGCCAACGCCGATTCAGCCCGTCGATTTTCTTCCTGTTCGAAGGCTTCCTGAATCCCATTCTTTTGCGCCGATGGCAGTCTGTTGGCCAGGCCGGCGCAAGCGTTCAACAGCATGACCGCCAACAGGCCCAGGCCAAGTTTACCAATTTGCCTCATGCGTGGATTCTATACTGCTTACTTTGCTGGACGCGAGGCGCAGCATGCTGCCCCCGGAATGCTTGAGCAGGGTCGCCGTTTTGATCTGAAAAGATCCCCTGAGAGGGTCTGACCCTGCCCGCCAAAAAAGCCCCGGTCGCACGGGGCTTATTCAGCGAGAGGATTGCTTAACCCATCTTCGACTGCAGGTAGTTCTGCAGCCCGATGCGTTCAATCAATTCGAGCTGTGTTTCCAGCCAGTCAACGTGCCCTTCTTCGGATTCGAGGATACTGCTGAACAGGTCACGGCTCACGAAATCGCTGCACGACTCGCAGTACTCAATGGCTTCACGCAACAGCGGAATGGCGAAACCTTCCAGCCTGAGGTCACACTCGAGCATTTCTTTCGGATTCTCGCCAATCATCAATTTGCCGATGTCCTGGAGGTTGGGCAGGCCTTCCAGGAACAGCACGCGCTCCACGAGTTCATCGGCATGCTTCATCTCATCCACGGACTCTTCGTACTCATGGTCGGCCAATTCCTTGAGACCCATGTCCTTGTACATCCTGGAATGCAAAAAATACTGGCTGATTGCCGTCAACTCGTTACGTAAGGCCTTGTTCAGGTACTCAATGACCTTGGTATCTCCTTTCATCCTGCTTCTCCTGTCGGCTGTTGCCGCGGGGCTGCGCCCGGCGAAAAGGGAAACATTCTAACCAATGCATCAATTCAATGGTTAAATGAGAATGGTTAAGAACTGCGAAGCCTGGCCAGATACCCCATGGGTCATGGGGCGGGCCGAATCAATGTGGCCGAGACGGCGGCAGAGCGTTATGCGGACTGGACGACCTTTAGAAAATTACCCTGCTCCCGCAAAGCCTCGAAGAATACTTCACCGGCGAATTCCGCACAGCAACCGCAACCGGTGCTGCAGCCCGTCTTGTCGAAAAGTTCCCGCATATCCCGTACGCCTTCATTGACCGCTTCGCGGATGTCGGAGTCAGTGACGGATTGACAAATACAGACGTACATCGGGCTCGACCTCACTCGTTCAGCAGGGAAAGGTGCTGACGAACCGATTTTAAATACAAATGAGAATGATTGTCAATTGCATGTAATAGCAGGTTCGACAAACTTACTTTAGATGAGTCTCATTCGCGTCTGCTGACCTGGGTCAGGTGATCGGGCTTCGTCCCTCGCCCAACAGGCGGCCAGTTTGTCCCGGGTGAACACCCCAACGAATTCGATAAAGAGTCCTGCATGGAAAATTCAGCGCTCCAGAGGCACAGGCCCGAAAGTGATTTCCGATCCCGCAACCCAGTAAATCAGCGTGGCAAAAGCGGCGACGTTGAACCGAAGGTCGGAAGCATCCACCTTGTCCAGGGTATCGTTGGCGGTGTGGTGCAAATCAAAATACGCGGAAGCATCCTGGTTGAAGTCGATCACCGGCATACCCAGTGCCCGCATCGGGCTGAAGTCAGCGCCGCCCCAGGCCTGTCGGTCCCGGGACCACGGAATATTCAATGCCTCGAGCAATTCCTCCAGTTCAGCCACTGCAGGTTCTGCTTCAGGCGACACAAAACTGCGGAACTGGTAGATTCGCCCGGAACCCAGGTCGGACTCCGAACCCATCAGATGCGATGCAAGCTGGTCCGCATGCGCCTGGGCATACGCCTTGCCGCCGTACACGCCCTGCTCTTCATTGGCAAACAGCACCACGCGAATCCCGCGCCGCGGGCGCACCGGTAAACCGGCAACGAGCTTTGCCGCGGCCATGGTGATTGCAACACCAGCCCCGTCATCCACCGCCCCGGTCCCCAGATCCCAGGAATCGAGATGACCGCCGACCGCTACGAAAGTGCCTGTGTCGCCGCTGCCGTCATACTCACCGATCACGTTGTAAGACGTGGCCTCACCCTCGAACCCACAATCCAGGGCCAACTCCACGCTGACTTCGCCGCCCCGGTCGAGCATCGCTTCCAGAATGTCGGCATCCGGGTTCGAAATGGCTGCGGCAGGAACCGGCCGCCCGGGCTCAGTTGATGAGATCGTGCCCGTGTGCGGCAAGCGCTCGTTGTCTGTGCCAACCGAGCGAATGATGAGCGCCACAGCGCCCTTTTTGGCTGCAACGAATGGGCCCCTGGTTCTTCCGCCAACCGCTGCGCCATAGCCGCTGCCATCCTTTTCGCGCTGCATGCGTTTGGCGATAAAGGCGATTTTCCCCTCGATCTGACCCGGCTCAGCTGCCTCCAGCGCGGCCAGGTCGGCAAAACGAATGACCTCCGCCCGCACTGGCCCATCGGTGCCCGGGCTTCCACCCAGCGCGGTCACGGCCATGGGCTGGTTGCGGGGGGAAACGATCGTTGCAGACTCACTGACCCTCACCCAGTAAGGAAAGCTGACCGGCTCTTTCCAGACACGGTCGAATCCATGGGCTTTCATGTTTTCGAGCGCCCATTGAACGGCCAGCGCGTCGCCCGGTGTACCCCCCATGCGTGGGCCAACCTCGGTCGTCAATGACTCCAGCAGTTCCCAGGCCGTGTTATCGGCCAGCGCGGTTTCCTGAACCCTGGTGACCTGTTCTTGCATCTCGCTGGCCGGTACGACCGGAATATGGATCGCAAGCAAACCAGAGAACAGAAAAGACGATATTTTCATAGGGGAAGACCTGTGTTGTAGGTGGGCTTGTGGCCCGGAAGTCGCCCTCTCAGCCAGCCGACTGCTGCGGGAATGTCTGCGTCACCAGCGGCTCCAGCATGGCCAGGGCCTGGCGATACACTTCGCGTTTAAAGGAGATGACGTTTTCAGCCGGATACCAGAAATCGACCCAGCGATATTCCGTAAATTCAGGCGTGGAGGTGACATCCAGCACGACGGCCGACTCGCTGGCTTGGAGATGCAGCAGGAACCAAACCTGTTTTTGGCCGATGCACAGAGGCTTGCTGTGACGACGCAGGTATCTTTTGGGCAAGCGGTAACGCAGCCAGCCCGGTGTGCTCCCCAGCACCCTGACATCGTCCCTGGCCAGGCCCGTTTCTTCGTACAGTTCCCGGTACATTGCCTCCAGGGGCGTCTCGTCGGTGCGCATGCCGCCCTGGGGAAACTGCCAACCGTCCTGGTTGGACCGCTGCGCCCACAAAACCTTGCGGTCATCTTTCATGATGACTATGCCAACATTGGGTCTAAAGCCGTCCGGGTCGATCATTACTGTCAATTTCTTGGTCAGGGGAAGGCCATATGTTACTTTGCGCCTTCGAAGCGAAGCATGGTAATCAATTAGACCTGTCGATGCCAACCACCCTCATACTCTCCTCTGCATCGCGACGAATCGTGCTCGGCCTGCTATTGCTGGCATCCGTTGCCAGCGTATTGCTCGCCAGCGCCATGGGCTCCGTCAGGCTCACTCCTGGCGACTGGTGGACAGGCTTGCTGAACCCGGAATCCGCCCATGGTGAGTTACTGTGGCGCTTGCGATTGCCTCGCGCCCTGGCCGCCTGGACGGTGGGCGCGATGCTGTCGGTATCCGGATGCCTGATGCAGGTATTGCTTCGAAACCCTTTGGCGGACCCGTACATCCTGGGCGTATCAGGAGGTGCAGCTTTCCTCGTGCTGCTGGGCATGACACTGGGCCTGGCAGCAACCCTGCTGCCGTTTCTGGCACTGGTCGGAGCCCTGACCTCCATTCTGCTGGTCTTCGGGCTGGCGCGTGGCTCAGGCCCCTGGAGCGGCACCCGGCTGCTGCTCACCGGCGTGGTGACTGCGGCCGGCTGGTCGGCGCTTATTACCCTGCTTTTGGCCATTGGAACAGACGGAAGCCTGCGCGGGATGCTGTTCTGGCTGATGGGCGACCTGAGTTACGTCAGCATCAGCGGCTGGTCCGGTCTGGTCCTGGTGGCAGTTTTCACCATCGCGCTGGGATTGTCCCGCAGTCTGAACGTACTGAGCATGGGCGAAACCACGGCTATGCTGCTGGGCGAGCCGGTGCATCGGTTGCTCTGGCTGGTGTACGTGTTGGCATCCCTGTTGACCGCAGCGGCCGTTTCTATTGCCGGCAGCATCGGTTTCGTCGGTTTGATCGTGCCGCACCTGATGCGCCTGCTGCTGGGGTCCGATCATCGCACCCTGCTGCCGGCGGCCGCTTTGTTCGGCGGCCTGTTCCTGGTGATGTCTGACACCCTTGCGAGAACGATCCTGGCACCACGCCAGTTACCCGTGGGTGTCATCACCGCCTTGCTGGGTGTACCGCTTTTTCTTCTGTTGCTGAATCGGGCGCGGCTGCGCAACCCCGAATCATGACCACCCTCAGCTGCGAACACGTAGGCCTGACCATTTCCTCCAAGCGGGTGGTCGACAATCTGGACCTGCAAATCCGTCCTGGCGAATTCTGGGGGCTCATGGGCGCCAACGGAATCGGCAAGACGACCCTGATGCGATGCCTGGCCGGCCTGACACGGGCAGATGCCGGGCGCGTGACACTGGACGGCCAGGATATCGGCGACCTGCCCCGTCGCGTGGTCGCGCGCAGGCTGGGCATGCTTCAGCAGCATACCGCCTATATATTTGACGCCACTGTGCTGCAGACGGCCCTGATCGGCCGGCACCCCCACCTGGGCCCATGGGGACGCGAAACCCCGGAGGATATCGCCAAGGCCCGGCGGGCGATCGCCAGCATGGACATGGCCACCCTGGAACAACGCAGCGTGACCGAATTGTCCGGCGGCGAGGCCAGGCGGCTGGCTTTCGCCGCCCTGATGGTCCAGGAACCGGAAATCATGCTGCTGGATGAGCCATCCAACCACCTTGACCTGCGCCACCAGGTCTCGATCATGAGCCGCATCGGTGACGAGGTCTACGGCAATGGCCGGCTCGCGGTAGCGGCGATGCATGACGTGAACCTCGCTGCGACCTTTTGCAGCCACGTGCTGATGCTGTTTGGAAACGGCGAGTGGCAGGCCGGTTCGGCCATCGAAATACTCACCGAGGAACGCCTTGAACGGCTCTACCAATGCCCGGTCGGATCGGTGGAAACCCCGGCAGGGCGACGGTTTCACCCGTCTTTCGAGAAGTCTTCCAGCTGATCCCGCAAGGCCTCGTAGTGGCGGCCAAGCCGCCATGCACCCACGCCCCAGATCATCAGAACCGGCAGGTACAGCCACGCAATGGCGCCAACGGACAAGCCCATGCTCATGAGCCCTTTGAACAACCAACTGGCGCTGACGTCACTGCCTCGGTAAACCACCGTGTCGATGAAGTTCTTGCTCTTGTACTTGCTTTCACGATCGACCACCGTGAACAACATTTCCTTGACCGGCCCCAACAACCCGTAATTCAACGAGCGTTGCGCCACCTGGACCGCAGCGAAAAGAACCAACCCGAGAGTACTGCCCAGGATAACGAAGCCCCCTGCCAGCAGCACCGGGGGCAGAATCACGGTCTTCGGCATTCCCAGGGAAATCACGAGCCGCGAAGTAATGAAGAACTGAAACGTAAACGCCAAGACCTGCACCACCAGGTCGACATAGCTGAAAAATCCGGTCCGCTGGTCAAAGCCGCTGATGTTCTGGTCGACCAGCACGGCAAGGCCGTTGTACAAAAAGGTGGCGGTCATGTTATGCGTGAGCATCAGCAGGCAGATCAACAGCAGGTAACGCGAGCGGAATACGTGGACCGCACCCTCCAGGATCTTGCCGCCAATGACCGGTGCGGGCGGACCCTGCCGATCGTGCCTTACTCGCCGCCCCAGCAAGACGGCCATCAGTGTGGCAACCAGCAGACAAGCCATGGCAATGCTCATCACACCGCGTGCGCCCACCGTATCGACGAACTGCGCCGTGACCAGGGGGCCGGTTATGGCCCCCAGGCTACCGCCGGCCATGATGCTACCGAACAGGCGCTGGGCCTGGCCGGGCCGGAAAATATCCGCCATGAAGCTCCAGAAAATGGACACCACGAACAGGTTGAAAACACTGAGCCAGACGTAAAACGACCGTTGAATCCAGATGCCCGTCTGGTCACCTTCGAACATCAGCACGAAATACAGCAGGTTACTGATAAAAAACAGGTAAATTCCGGGGATGAAGCGATTGCGACGAAAACGCGCGACCAGGAATCCGAACACGGGAACCAGCAGCAACATGCACAAGAAGGTTGCTGTGTATAACCAGTGCAATATTTCGCTGTTGTTGGCGGCCACCGCTCCGCGAATTGGCCGCAACATGAAATAACCGCCCAGCAGGAAGAAAAAATAGGTGAATGACAGCGCGAACTGCGGCCATTCTCCATGGCGGATCTTCAACAGCCGCTCGAACGCACCCCCCGATAAGATGGAAGTCGCCGAGTCAGTCATGACTTTGAAACGCGCGCGTATTCACCAGCGCTGAGATGAACCTAACCTCCCGCCACACTGACTGTCTGGCCCGGCTGCAGGCGTTCATTACCCCTGACCACGACACGATTGCCAGGCGCGATATCACCCAATACTTCGATATATTCGCCCGAGCCAATACCCGTGCTCACAGACACCTGTCGCACTGAATTGTCCGGATCAACCACGAACACCGAGATTCCCTCCGGGCGCAACACCAGGGCATCCCGGTGCACCACCAGCGCCTCTTTGGCATCGGAAATCGGCACCGCCGCTCGCAATGTCTGGCCGACCGGGAAGATTCCCGGCTCGAGGTCAAGTCGAAGTTCGAACTGGTGGGTGTTTTCATCACCAACCGCGACCACGGTGCGGACGGTCCCCGGTACCGCGAGGCCCGTCGCACTCAGTTGAATCACCATACCGGGCTTGACGAACCGGTAGTACTCAAGCGGCGCGCGAGCGATCACTTCCAGGTTCTGCTGATCGACCAGGCGCACAACGTTGCTGCCCTCGGTGACATGCTCGCCCGGCATCAGGACCCGTTCTACCACCATGCCTGCGAACGGTGCGCGGATTCGGGTCCGCGCCAACTGGTTTTCATTCTGGGCCAAGCGTGATTCAGCCACCATCAGATCACCCGCGGCGACCTCGCGATCGGCCCGTGTCTGTTCCATCTGGGTGGCTGCGGCCAGGTTGTTCGCCGCCAACCGGGCGAAGCGGCGTTCTTCCTTCTCCAGGAACTGCAGGCGCGCCTTGACCCTGGAAACCTCGGCCAGCAGTTCATCGTGGCGCAGGCGAAGCATGGTGTCCTCGATCTGCGCGACAGGCTCATCCCGGCCGACCTCACTGCCCACATCCAGCACGGAAATCAGGCGGCCCTGCACTTCGGCGGCCAGCCTGGCATCGTTGCGGCTGACGACCGTTCCCGCTACCAGTGTCGTGGCGCTCATGGTGCGCACTTCGGCGATACCCACCCGAACCGGGGGTGCGCCTCCGAACTGGGCCAGGGCAGGAGCGGCTCCGGCGATGAACGCCAGGAGCAGGATGATTCGTTCAATCCGTTTCAATCGCATGGTCGAATTCTCAGGCTGATCCGGTGTGCAACACGGCAGAAGTCGCACTTTCTTCTTCTCTCATCCGCAGGAGGCTGGGCAAAAGCACCAGGGTAAATAGCGCGCTGGTCAGCATCCCACCTACAATTACCGCCGCCATACCACGGTACAACTCCGTCCCGGAACCGGGCATCAACATCAAGGGCAGCATGCCGAAAATACTGGTGGTGGTGCTCATCAGGATAGGCCGCAGGCGCAGGCGAACGGCACTTTCCACAGCATCACGGCGACTCATTCCCTCCCGTTCTGCATCACGGGCACGGTAGACCAGCAAGATAGCGTTGTTGACGACCAACCCCAACAGGATCACGAAGCCAATCATGGTCAACAGGTCCATCTGCTGACCGCCACTGCTCGCCAGCACGAGATCCATCGTCCTCAGTGACAGGATGCCGCCAACGGTCGCCATGGGGATGGTGAGTACGACCAGCAGGGAGTCCTTGAAAGAGCGGAAGAGCGCGGAAATCAGCAGGTAGAGAATCACGATGGCCAGCGTAAAACTGCCGGACATGCTCTTGAGCGCATCATCCAACGCCTCTGCCGTACCCCTCAATCGTATTGATCCATCCTCGGGCAGCAGGCGCTGAACCTGGGGCAACACCTCGGACTCTACCACCGCCAGCGCCTCTTCGATGGCCATGCTCGGCGGCGGTGTGATCTGCAAGGTCAGCGTCCGGCGCCGATCCACCCGCATGATCTGGGAGGGTCCGGCTGTGCGCACCAGTTGCGTAAGTTCCCCGATGGTCTGGATTTCACCGCTGGGCGTCGCCACGGGAATGGAGGCCAGTTCCTCGGGCGTGTTCCACTGCTCAGCGCGCATGATCACGTTGTAGCGACGGCTGCCGTCAAAATATTCACCCAGGAAAGCGCCGTCGCCTATCGCGCGAACAATCATCGCCATGCGGGCGCGATTCCAACCTACCTCGGCGATCCGGCGATCATCCGGCACCAAGCGCAACTCCGGCTCCGCCAGTTCCAGACCAGGAATGGGCCGGACATTGGCCTCGGGCAGTGCCTGCATGACGGCGAAGAAACCTGCACGGCCCGCAGACAACAATGATTCGAAAGATTCTGCCTGCATGTCCAGGTTAATCTGGCGGCCACCGCGCGCACCCTCGAAAATCGGTGCCCTGCTGGCAAACCCGAACGTATCGGGGAAGCCCGCGAGTATCTCCGTGTTGAAAGTTTGCAGCAGTTCGTCCACCTGCCCGGCATCCGCAGCGCGGCCACCGATGAATGCACCAAAAGCCGGCGACATGCCCATGTAGTAGGAAGTCATCTGCAGTGGGTGTTCGCCATTGATGTGAGGTTTCAGGCGCTGATCAATCACATCCATGATCTCGCGCTCAGCGGTATCCACACCCAGACCTGGTGGTGCCACCAGGAAGCCCGAAATCCAGTTCTGACGGCCCTCTGGCAGATAATCGGCTGCAGGCCGTAACGCCAGTACAAGCAATACGGGCAACGTCGTGAGGACCAGTACAAAAGTCCAGCGACGGGCGGAAGTGTCGGTCCAGGTCATGATATGCCGCGTGGTCCAACGCCACCATTCGCGATGCAGATCCTCGATGGCCTGCCCCTTGATCAGGTTCGATGCCGCCGTAGGCAGCATGGTGGTGGCGATCAACAGAGACGCTACCACCGCAGCGGAAATGGTCAACGCGAGGTCAGCGAACAACTGGCCCGCCTCGTCCTCGAGAAACACCACCGGCATGAAAATCGCGACAGTCGTGGCCGTGGAAGCCAACAGCGCTCCCCACACCTGCATGGTGCCACGCTCGGAGGCTGCGTCACCCTCGAGGCCGACTTCACGCTGACGAAAAATATTCTCCAGCACCACGATGGCCCCATCGAGCACCATCCCTGTGGCGAAGGCCAGGCCGGCCATGGATATGATGTTGAGCGTTCGACCCGCCACGTTCATGACGATAAACGCCATGAACAGGCAAAGCGGGATGGCCAATGCCACCACCAGGGTGGCCCGGAACTTGCGCAGGAACCACCACAGCACCACCACCGCAAGCGTCATACCCAGGAGCAGGTTGTTCCTGACCATACCAATAGAGGCATTGATGTAGTCGGACTGATCAAAATTCTGAGTCATGACCAATCCGGCCCGGGCCAGTTCGTTGGCCTGCAAGTCGGCGACCGTGGCGCGAACCGCGGTCATTACGTCCAGGATATTCACCCCGGATTCCGGGGAAATCACGAGACCGATGGCGGGTCCGCCGTTCAGGTGTAGCTTGGTGTTGGCATCGGTCATTACCATTTCGATGCGGGCAATATCGCGCAGGCGAATCGGTCTGCCTTCGCGCCACTCCAACACCAGGTCGCCCAGCGACTGAATTTCGTACTTGCCACTGAAACGCAAGGTATATTGGCGACGACCGACCTCGTTGTTGCCGCCCGAGACGTCCGCATTGGCGCCCAACTCGCCACTGATGCTGGTGAGATCGAGCCCAATTCCAGCCGCTTTATAGGGATCGAAGGTGATTCGGACTTCGTGCGGCTGGCCGCCAAAGGTACCTACCCACGAGACCCCGGGCACGCGCTCCAGCCGAGTCACGAGCTTGTCATCGATAAAGTCCTGGTAGGACTCGATGGGTCGCGGGTTTCCTTCCACCTTGGAAATGGCGAACCAGCCGATGGCGCGATCGAATTCGTTGCCACCCACGCGAATCGCGGGCTCATCCGCATCGACCGGGTAGCGTGGCACCTGGTTAAGCCGGTTCATCACCTCGATCAGGGAGCGGGTCATGTCCGTGCCAATGGCAAATTCCAGCGAAATCGAAGCGCTGCCGTAATTGGCGTTGGATGTCATCCGCAGCAGGCTGGGTGTGCTGCGCAGAACAGTCTCCTGCAACTCGATGATTTCAGACTCAATCTCATTCGGAGCGGAAGCGCGCCAGCGAGTGGTAATCAGCATGGTGGGCCGGCTGATTTCCGGCGTCATCTCGATGGGTAGCCGGGTCATGCTGATGACGCCAAAAATGACCACCAGAATGCCCGCCACGATGACCGCAACGGGGTTGCCCAATGAAATGCGTGTGAGGGTCACGACCCAGCAATGCTCTCTCTACCCTGATCGGGTCACTATAGCGACTCTATGACAGGACACAAGTCATTCTGGCCCGGCTGAACAGGCATGACGGCAAACCTGATCTGGGTCCTTGTAACCACGGCTGTATTGACTATTATGCGATTTCCAAACTGTGGACACGGCATGGATTACGACTACATCGTGGTAGGCGCGGGTTCCGCGGGCAGTGTCATGGCGGCACGACTCAGCGAGAACCGCTCAAACAGGGTTTTGTTACTCGAAGCGGGCGGTTCCGACTGGCATCCTTTTATTCACATGCCGGCCGGCCTGGCCAAACTGGTGTCGCTCGAGCGCATCAACTGGAGTTATTCGACCGAACCAGAGCCTGAGCTCGATAACCGCCGCCTGTATTGGCCTCGGGGCAAGGTGCTTGGCGGGTCGAGTTCAATCAATGCCATGTGTTATTGCCGTGGACACCGCAAGGACTACGACGATTGGGCGGAAGATGGCTGCACGGGCTGGGATTTCGACCATGTCCTGCCATGGTTCAAGAAGTCCGAAGACCAGGGCAGGGGGCCTTCCGAGTACCACGGTGCTGCCGGCCCCCTCAAGGTCCAGGATCTGCGCTACCACAACCCTCTCAGCGATGTATTCATCGAGGCGGCCCAACAGGCGGGTCACTCCCCGACCGACGATTTCAACGGCGCACACCAGCGGGGCTTTGGCTTCTACCAGGTAACCCAGAACAACGGGCGCAGATGCAGCACCGCCACCGGGTTTCTGAACCCCGCGAAAGAACGTGAGAATCTGACCGTTATCACCCACGCGCTGGCGGAACAGATTCTGTTCTCAGGTTTGCGGGCGACCGGCGTTCGGGCGCGTGTCAAGGGCCGGACTCGGGAGTTCCGGGGCGGCGAAGTTCTGCTGTGTGGTGGCGCCCTGAACAGCCCGCAGCTACTAATGCTTTCGGGCATCGGCCCCGCGGATCACCTGCGTGAAACCGGCATCGATGTGCGACTGGACCTGCCAGGAGTTGGGCGGAATCTTCAGGACCATCTCGATGTCTGCACGCTGGTACGCTGCCGCCAGCCTATCACCTACGACAAACTGTTCGAGCCCTTGGTCGGAATTCGTTACCTGCTTACGCGGGGCGGCCCGGGCAGTTCGAACATCGCCGAGGCAGGTGGCTTTATCGTTAGCCGTCATGCGGAAGACGACCGCCCTGATATCCAGATGCACTTCGTGCCAGCCCTGCTGGATGATCACGGCCGCAACCGGCTTGAAGGGCACGGCATGACCATTCACGCCTGCAACCTGCGACCTACCAGCCGCGGGTACCTGACCCTGGCTTCCGCTGACCCGGCTGCCGCACCCCTCATGTACGCCAATTACCTGACCACGGAGTACGATCGTACGATGATGATCGAATGCGCGCGTCAGGCACGTCTGATATTCGGGCAAGAGGCATTCGCCCCCTTCAGGGGTGAGGAAATTCATCCCGGATCGGACGTCACAACCGACGAAGACATAATGGCGTTCGTTCGCCGCAAGGCAGAATCGATCTATCACCCCGTCGGTACCTGCACCATGGGCCAGGGATCCGAAGCGGTGGTGAACGAAGCGCTTCAGGTCTATGGAACGGAGGCCTTGCGCGTGGTCGATGCTTCGGTCATGCCCAGCCTCGTCTCAGGCAACACCAACGCGCCGACCATCATGATCGCCGAGAAATGCGCCGCTGAAATGACCCGGTGACCTTAACCCGTCTTCAGATTCGGGAGGGCTTGCTGCACCAGGGGCACCGGGACATGCAGGACCGCGCAAACGACACGCATCAACTCCAGTTCCGCTGCCGACACCGTCTGGTCCATCGTAGCGGTTTCGATCATGGCCTCGACCAGTGACTGGCGCCCTTCCGGTTTGAGGGAATCCAATCGGCGCAGAGCGGCGTCCAGTGCAGCAACCCAGTCATCCGGCAAATCAGGTGGACCCACCTCGACGCGGCCGAGCTTCGCCAAACCTGAACGATAAGCCCGTTCAATCGCCGCGTTGTCATCATGTCCATGCATGGCCAACACCGCCAGCACGGTGGCTGCCTCGTCTTCCAGGCTCGCCAGATCCCCGCGGCCACTTCTGGCAGCACGCCTGGGATTGGCAGCTTCCCACAGGTACTGGCCAATAAGACGCGCGACCAGGTATTCGAATACATCGATTTCACCGTCCAGGCGGATCAGCAGATCAATGGACTTGAGCAGTCGCGAGTGCTCCACGGGGCTGCGCTGCTTGATCACCGGCAGGGCCAGTTCCAGCAGGGGCAATCGCTGCTCTGGATGCAGCCCCGAGGAAACCTCCAGTAACCGGCGCACCCGCGCCTCGCTCTCGCCGCCCAGTTGCTCAGCGATGATGAGCAACTGTTGCTCCCGGTTTTCAGGGTTGCCATCGAGCAAGCACATCAGCAACAGTTCCATGGCCCAGTCCGGTGAGCGCGCAGCGCGGCTGACCGGATCGGGAAGCGAAGCAACGATGGCGGCCGCCAGCATCATTCGATCCCAACCCGGATTGCCGATTTCCTGGACGATTCCGGCCGCGTCGAAGCCCGATTGCCTGGACTCTCGGGCTTTGGACTCAGCCCGCTCAGCACGTTGTCTTTCGCGTTCGTCTTGCTCCCGAACACGCTGGCCAAAGTCCACCAACTCCGCACGGGAAAACGATGGATCGATGCGCTGAATACGCGCCATCAGGGGCGGATGCGTGGCGAACAGGTTCATTTTCTGGCCTGCACCGAACAGCATGTGCCCAACCTCCTCCGCATCAGCCACCAGGTAAGAACCCTCGCCATACACGGCAATTTTCTTGAGCGCGCCCCCGATACTTTCCGGATCCCGCGTGAACTGCACCGCGGATGCATCTGCCAGGTACTCGCGCTGCCGGGAGACAGCGGACTTGATCCAGCGGCCGAAAAACAAGCCAATGTAGCCAACCAGCATCAGGGCAAAGGCAATTAACAGAACCGCACCCGCACCTTTGTTCCTGCCGCTGCCGACGTGACGGGTATGTAAGAGTACGCGACGCCCGATGACCGCCAATACGAGGATGCCGAACAGCGCCCCCATGAGGCGAATATTGATGCGCATATCGCCATTGAATATATGACTGAACTCATGGGCAATGACGCCTTGCAGTTCGTTACGGCTGAGTTTCTCCAGCGCGCCCCGGGTCACCGCGATTGCTGCATCGGCGACGGTGAACCCGGCAGCGAAAGCATTAATGCCCTGTTCCTGCTCCAGCACATAGATTTCCGGGACCGGCACACCTGAAGCGAGCGCGATCTCTTCCACCACGTTGCGCAAACGCCGGTGCATGGGGTCCTGCGACTCGGCCAGGATGGGGGTTCCGCCAAGCTCTCGGGCCACCTGGCCGCCACCCGACTTCAACCTGATGATGCGAACCAGGCTGGCAACACCGATCACTGCCAACGTGGCGATGCTGGCGCCCATCAGGAGACGGGCGTTGGCCGTTACGGCCTGTCGGGCAGAAAATGGCAGCCCTTCCTGAGCCTCGCTGGCACCGAGGCCAATCAGTACAGCCAGGTCAATGGCAAGGACAATGGCGATGACCGCCAACACGAACAGGAACAGCAGCCAGCGTGTTTGCCGGCGCGCCTGTTCCTGCTGTTCAAAAAAGTTCACGTGGCTCTCTCCGCCCGCTTAGCCGCACGCGGGCAGGCGGATTCCTGAACCCAGCCCGGTCTCAGAATGAAACCTGGGGCACTTCGCGTTTGGCTTCATCCTCGATTTCGAGCAGTTCCGCCGGGCCAAAACTGAACCAGCCGGCAAACAGGTTGTTCGGAAATGACTCACGCAGGGTGTTGTACTGCATGACGGAATCGTTATATGCCTGACGCGCAAAGGCGACCTTGTTCTCGGTGGTCGTCAGTTCTTCCGACAACTGCATCATGTTCTCGTTGGCCTTGAGATCCGGGTAGGATTCAGACAGGGCAAACAGCCTCCCCAATGCTCCGGACAAACCCTGCTCGGCTTCCGCCAGCGCTTTCATGGCCGTCGGATCGGAGGGATCTTTCGCCGCGTTCTTCAGCCCGGCCACGGCTGTGTTGCGGGCGTTAATGACGGCTTCCAGCGTATTCCGCTCGTGAGCCATATAGCCCTTGGCGGTCTCCACCAGGTTGGGAATCAGATCATGACGCCGTGTCAACTGGACATCGATCTGGGCAAACGCGTTTTTGAACTGATTCCGGCCCGCGACCAACCGGTTGTAAATGGAAATCGCAAAGAATACGACCCCAGCGATCAACGCCAACAGGAACCAACCCATGATCAACCTCCCGTTACTTCAAAGTCCATTGCCCGGATTCTAGCAAACCCCGTGCATCGCCGACCGTGCCTCAAGTCATCGTTAACAGCCCACCGCAGATGGCGGGCAAAACCGGTCAGCCCACCTACTTCCGCCAGACGTCTCGCAAGGTCACGGTGCGATTCAGTACCGGTCGGCCTGGCTTTGAGTCGATGCCATCGTGGGTGAAATAGCCCAACCGCTCGAACTGGTAGCAACCGTTCGCCTCACCCGCTGCAACGCCCGGTTCGACATAGGCTTCCCGAATCACCTGCAAGGAGTCCGGATTCAGGAACTCGAGGAAATCTCGTTCCTTCTCACCCAGCGGGTTGGCTACGGTAAACAAGCGGTCGTACAAACGGACTTCGGCCGGCACCCCATGAACGGCGGAAACCCAGTGGATGGTTCCCTTGACCTTGCGATTGGCACCCGGCATGCCACTGCGGGAATCGACGTCATATTCACAACGCAGCTCAATCACCTCGCCGGCTTCACCCTTGACCACTTCCACACAGCGAACGATGAACGCGTTTCTTAACCGAACCTCGCCATCCGGCCGCAAACGAAAGAACTTACGCGGCGGATCTTCCATGAAGTCACCCCGCTCGATCCAGATTTCCCGGGTCAGCGGCACCTGGCGGGTTCCCAGCTCTGGCCTCTGGGGGTGGACGGCCGCTTCCAGCCACTCGGTCTCACCCTCCGGGTAGTTGATCAGCACCACTTTCAACGGATCGAGGACGGCCATGGTCCGTGGTGCACGCTCATTCAGATCACTGCGGATGGCATTTTCCAGCACACCCATTTCGATAATGCTTTCCTGCTTGGAGATCCCCATATCGCTCCAGAACGCCCGGATGGCCTCCGGTGTATAACCGCGGCGGCGCAATCCCGACAAGGTCGGCATGCGTGGATCGTCCCAACCGGCAACGTGACCTTCCTGAACCAACTGCAACAGGCGGCGTTTGCTCATTACGGTGAAGTCGAGATTGCCGCGTGCGAATTCGATCTGGCGTGGCTGGCAAGGCGCCGGGATATTCTCCAGGAACCACTCGTACAGCGGCCGATGGTCTTCGAACTCGAGCGTGCAAAGAGAATGGGTAATGCCCTCGATCGCATCGGACTGTCCATGAGCCCAGTCATACATCGGGTAGATGTGCCACTTGTCTCCGGTACGGTGATGCGGCACGTTGAGAATCCGGTACATGACCGGGTCCCTCAAGTTCATGTTGGGCGAGGACATATCGATTTTCGCACGCAACACGTGGGCTCCATCCTCGAATTCCCCGTTTCTCATGCGAAGAAACAGATCGCGATTCTCGTCGACCGGGCGCTGGCGAAACGGGCTCTCGATGCCCGGTTCAGTCAGCGTGCCCCGCTGGGTCCGGATGGTCTCGGCATCCTGACTGTCGACATAAGCCTTGCCGCGTTCCACCAGGTGTAATGCCCAGTCGAACAGTTGATCGAAATAATCGGATGCGTTGAGCAGCGCGTCCCACTCAAACCCCAGCCAACGGACATCCTCCATGATGGCTTGCACATGGTCATCGCTTTCTTTCAGCGGGTTGGTGTCATCGAAGCGCAAATGGGTCTTGCCGCCGAATTCCTGGGCGATGCCGAAATTCAGGCAGATCGACTTTGCATGCCCGATATGCAAATGACCATTCGGCTCAGGCGGGAATCGTGTGACGATCGCCTGGTGCTTGCCGGACTGCAGATCCTTGATCACGATGTTGCGAATGAAATTGGTGGCCACCACGGGCGCGTCGTCACTCACGATTTCTAACCCCATTGCTGTTTGGCTGGGCGCTTGCGCGCAAACCGGCATTTTAGCGTATTGCCGGAAGCACCGGCATCACTACCTGCAGACGGCGAAGGGCAAAAAAAACCCCGGCTCGTAAGCCGGGGTCTGAAGAGGTGCATCGTTAGAGGCAATAGAAGTGTGGGGACTGCCTGTACAGAGGTTCGATGCACCAGGCACAGTCAACTTGCAGGTTCAGAATACTCAGCCCACGTTAAAAATCTGTAAAACCTTTGTTGAGAAATCGTGATTCTTCGGTAAATTCAGGCTTTCAGGCAACCTGGCGGCCCCCCGAGTGTTTCTTGAGGTGAACCAACAGCAGGGAAATAGCCGCCGGGGTCGCACCCGGGATTCGAGCCGCCTGGCCAATCGTCTCAGGCCGGGTTAGCGCGAACTTCTCACACAGCTCGGCAGAAAGGCCCTTGACCCCACTGAAATCGAAATCCTGCGGGATCACCCGGGTCTCATTTCGGCGTGAACGGGCGACCTCCTCCAGCTGGCGTCCCAGGTAACCGGCATATTTAGCCTGGATTTCGACCTGAGCCGCCACAGCGGCGTCGTTCACGCCCGGCCCAATACCATCCACTTTAGCCAGGGCGGAATAATCCAGTTCCGGCCGCTTGAGCAGGTCGATGGCGAGTGCCTCTCGCGTCAGCCGGACACCGTGCAGGGTCTCCAACGATCGTCCCGGGATATTTTCCGGCAATACCCTGATGGCGCCGAGACGCATTTGCTCCGCCTCGATGGCGTCGCGTTTGCGGGAAAAACGGTCCCAACGATCATCGTCTACCAACCCCAGGTCGCGGCCCGCAGAACTCAGCCGCAAATCGGCGTTGTCCTCCCGCAAATGCAGCCGGTACTCAGCACGGCTGGTGAACATGCGGTAGGGCTCGCGGGTCCCCTGGGTGATCAGGTCATCGATGAGTACCCCGATGTAAGCTTCGTCCCGCCGGGGTGTCCAGGCAGGCTCACCCCGGGAATGCCGCGCCGCGTTGAGGCCGGCAACCAGGCCCTGCGCCGCAGCCTCTTCATATCCCGTGGTCCCGTTGATCTGGCCGGCAAAATACAGACCGGGAACGTCTTTTGTTTCAAGACTGGCATGCAACCCGCGCGGGTCGAAAAAGTCATATTCGATCGCATAGCCGGGACGGGTGATGTGGGCATTTTCAAAGCCGGTGATCGATCGCACGAATTCCACCTGGACGTCAAACGGCAAGCTGGTGGAAATACCATTCGGGTAGAGTTCGCGCGTCCCCAGTCCCTCTGGTTCCACGAAAATCTGGTGGCGGGCCCGGTCTGCGAACCGGACCACCTTGTCCTCGATCGAAGGGCAATACCGTGGGCCTGTGCCTTCGATCTCACCGGAATACATGGGCGAACGGTGTAAAGCACCGCGTATCAGTTCATGGGTCTGCTCGTTGGTATGCGTAATCCAGCAGGGAACCTGCGGCGGGTGATCTGCTACTGAGCCCAGAAAAGAGAAAACCGGCACAGGTTCGTCGCCCGGTTGCCGCTCCAACTTGCTGAAATCCACTGTTTTGCCATCGATTCGCGGCGGAGTTCCGGTCTTCAGCCGTCCAACGGCAAAGGGCATTTCACGCAAGCGCTCAGCCAAAGCAATACTGGGAGGGTCACCGGCACGTCCGCCAGAATACTGTGTTTCACCCACATGAATGCGTCCACCCAGAAAGGTACCAGTGGTCAACACGACGGCGCGGGCTCTGAACACCTGTCCCATCCGCGTGATGCAGCCCACTGCGCGGCCATTCTCGATAACCAGGTCCTCGACGGCTTGCTGGAACAGGCTCAATCCGGGCTGATTCTCGACGGCGGAACGAATGAAAGCCCGATACAGGTTCCGGTCACACTGCGCGCGAGTGGCTCTCACGGCAGGACCCTTGCGCGAGTTGAGGGTGCGCAGTTGGATTCCGGCGGCATCTGCGGCCCGCGCCATCACGCCCCCCAGAGCGTCTATTTCTCTGACCAGGTGCCCCTTGCCGATACCCCCGATGGCCGGGTTACAGCTCATCTGCCCCACCGTCTCGATGCTGTGGGTCAGTAATAGCGTCCGCGCGCCCGTCCGCGCAGCGGCCAACGCAGCCTCCGTACCGGCATGGCCGCCGCCAACGACAATGACATCGAATGAATTTGACTGGTTCATGGCCACGCTAAACGCAAATCAGGGCCGCGTATTGTACTGAAAATGAAAGAAAAGCGGTAATTTGCCTACAAGGAGGCTTCGATTTCGGCCGCCAGCTCAAGCGCCTGCCGGTAATAGCGATACTCGGGATCGGCATCCTTCCAGATGGCCAGCGCGTAATTGACAGAAGCCAACGCCAACTCCGGCGCCCCCACCGCCTGTTGCTGGCGCGCGCGCACCAGCCAGAGCACGGGGTGTGAAGGGTCCAGCCCAAACCCCCTGTTCAGGATGGTCTCTGCGCGGACAAGATCACCGGCCCGTACCATTGCATTGGCAGTCAGGGCATCCAGCGTGGGCAACAGGGTGAAGGCTTCGCCGGTCAACACGGATTTTTCGGCCCTGTGATGGGCCGACTCGAACAGTTGCACGGAGTCTTTGAATTCTTCACGCTGTAATGCGATGTAGGCCCGCACCATGTCCACCTGGGAGCGCATGTCTTCGATCTTGAACTGGTCGATCGTTGCCTCGGCCCTCGCCAACGCCTGCTCCGCCTCGTCCAACCTGCCCTGCTCGATCAGTATGGATGCCTGGGCAAAGCCCAGGAACTGATCCAGCGGTGGTTGCATCATGCCCTCGGCCTGATCAACGGCTGCCTGGGCCTGGGCGAGTTCTCCCAGCTCCACATACAGGTTGGCGATCGGCATGTAAGTGGATAAAGCCACCTGGTAGGGCGCGACACTCTGAATCAGGTACTCCTCCAGCCTGTAAAACTGCTCAATCGCCGCCCGGTTACGCCCAAGCCGGTTTTCCAGCAATGCCGCAGACTGGCGCACCAGGCCTTTGTTCAGGGGAACGCGCGTAGAGTCATCGGCTTGCTGGAGCAGGTTCCTGGCCTCACCCGATTTTCCCCTGCGAGCCGCGATGTCCGCCATCCGCAAATAGGCATTGACCGACTCGTCGGCAAGGAACGAGGCCTTCAGATAATGTTCCAGGGCCGCATCGAGATCACCCTGGTCCCGCAACAGGTCCCCCAGTACCAGGTGCACGTCAGCTTCTTCAGGTTTCTCCTCCTGGTAGCGTCGGGCATAGTCAACAGCAGCCTCGAGGTTTCCCGTGGCACGCTCCAGCGTTGCCAGTTGCCGGTAGATGGCCAGGTTCAGTGGATCCCGCTCCAGCGCCTGCAGGAACTGCTCTTTGGCCTCATCCAGTTCACCGGTCACCATCAACATGGTAGCGAGGGTGCCGTGAGAAGAGGCATCACCACGCAATTGCACCTGCAGGCGCAAGAACTTGATCAACTTGTCCTGTTGACCTGACAACCGGTAGTTGATTTGCTTGAGCATTGCCCGGTCGACCGCAGGCAAGCGGTAATCAAGTTCCTGGGCCTTACCCAGCGCCACTTGAGCGGAAGGAATGTCACCGGATTCCAGCAGGTTGATGGCCTTGACGAACCAGGCCAGAACAAACCCCGGGTCGGCTTCCAGCGCCTGGTCGAGCAGTGCGTTTGAAGCGCCCACATCATTGCTGAACAACCGTTCGTTCATGCCCGCTATATACGCACGCAGTGCTTCTTCTGACTCACCATACGTTTCAGACAGGGGCAGGTCTTCGGACATTTTTCCACCGCCGACGGGCACGTGCATCGCTTCGAGCAGGTCTTCGGCGATGCGGTCGACCACGCCGTACAAATCGAACCCCGTTCGTGACAACTCGGTAACTTGCTTCATGGTCTGGGTTTCCCAGATACGCACGGTCAATTCGTATTGCCCTGCTTTGTCATCAACGGACCCCTCCACGAAATACTGCCGGTTGGCGTCATCGGCAATCTCGCGCATCAGCGAACGCGGAATACTCAACCCATCATTGAATCCAGCCGCGCGCATCCGGGCGTAAAACCCGTTGCCGAAGTTCGCCCAGGGGGAAGTCGCCAGGACGAAGGGGTTTTGTTGAAGATCCTGAACCAGCAGTTCGGTCACGCCATACTGCAGCCAGTCCATCTCCGCATTGCTCGACTTGTTTTCGAAGAAGAAAACCGCCATGCGCCGCCGGAAAGACTCGTTAGGTACATAGTGCGTTTCCTGCACGCCTTCTTCATTGGCGATCGTCAAAATATTCGCGGTCGCACCCAGGTCCTTGCCGCCAAAAACCGTGATCAGTAATCCGACCGTCGCGATGAGGTTGATTGGCACACCAACTTTCTCTGCTACGGTGGTCCGGTCCTTACCCGGCTTGCCATGTGACCATGCAACCAGGATCACTGCCGGGATCAGGGAGTACAGACCCCAGAAAGCCGCATCTGTGATGTAAGGTGAAAGCAGGTAACGTTCGACCAGTCGGTCGAGAATCTCGATCAGCACCCAACAGCCAGCAGCATAAACACCCACTGCGGGCAGTACACGCCGATTCCTGATTTCCTGGATAAAGTCCGTCATGGCTGCTGCATTCTAAGGCCAATTCCAGCCTCAATGTAGCAGGAGCAAGCTGGCACTCATCAGTGCCAATGGATGGGGTGGGCCTTTTCAGTCTTTTTTCGATTTTCCCCTGGAAGGCTGACGAACGGGTTTCGAAGCCTTGCCGGCACGACTGGATTTCGAAGCGGTGCTCCGAGCGGGTGCCCTGGGAGGAGGCGCAGACGCGGCGCGCGCCGGTGCACTACTCCTGGAGACCGCCACCGGTGGCGTTGTGGGTTGGACCCGGGAATTGGTGGGTTTGCTCAGGCCCGGAGACTTGACCGAAGCACCGCCGCCAGGACGCGACGTGCGGTAGCGCGTCCCTGAATCGGCAGCACCCCAAGCGTCTGCTCGCTTATCCACAACCTGTCGCGCTGGAGCCGGATCAGCAACAGGCGTGATACGTGAACGGCTGACTTTTGAGTTCGCCGGTGAGCGCACCGTCGCAGCACCACTTTGGACAGTGTCATAGCCTGTGGACCGCGCTGTATCTGGCCGGGACCGGGAGACAGGTGAAGAAGTGACGGGCTCCAGCCGGCTGCGGGACCATTTGCCGCCATCACGGCTGCCGACAATCATGCCCCGATCGGTGGACCGGCTGTCCGGGGCAACGGTTACCTGCCGCACTTCCTCGCCACTTCCTGCCCAGGAACCGCCTCTTTCGTACCGGGTGTTGCGTTCCCCACCATTCGGGAGTTCGCGATCGGTCGGTTCGACCAGGCGATCGTCGGGCCTCCGTCTGCCGTTGCCGGCAAAACGATCAGACTCATGCGGGCGGTGATAACCATTGTCGTGGCCACGGTCATGACGGTCGCGGTAGTGGCGGTAATGCACATGCGCATAGGCGTGGTGCCCCGAATAACCGTACCAGGGGTTGTAATAATAAACCGGCGCGTACCAGTAGCTGTAGTACCACGGATCGTAATACCAGGCGGGGTATCGGGAAGGATAGTAGCCCCAGCCATAGGAAGAATACCTGGGATAGCCATAGCTGAACCCGATGGAAACACCGCTGTTGTAATAGCCGTAACCGAGATAAAAGTAATCAACCGACCACCACGGGTAGTAGGCAACGCCCGCATAATCACCCGTGCCCACTGCGTAGGTCGGATCATCAGCAGCATAATACACGCCGTCGGCTTGCTCGGCTGCAGGGTAATAGTAGGTCACGCAAGACGTCAAAGCGGACATCAGCAGCGTCAACGCAAGCAATTTGAGAGGTTTGGTCACCACAGTTGTCATATCAGGGTTCTCCGCATGGCCTGAATCGTAACACTGTCAAGATGAACACCGCCTGAATAATGCCGGGATCAGCGGGGAGCCGCCATTTCCGCAGCGGCCGAACCGGGGGCCGTGATGTAGATTCGAACCACTGCCTCTCCTGCGTCGATAACATCCTCCGACAATTCCAGGCGCAGCTCTCCGGTTGAATGGATGTTACCGCCCTCACTCCAGGTGATCTCGATCGGGTTCCCCGAATAGCGCTGCTCTGGAAACCCGCTGGCACACCGCGCCCGAGGTGCTACATTGCCGCAAGATACGAACTGCCCGGTCGCAGGAACCAGGACCCGGACTGCGGTCACGTAGGCCTGACCAAAATTGAATAACTCGAGACCATTGATCATCACTGGCGGCAAATCTTCTGCCGATTCTTGCGTTGGCCCCCAAGAGCATGCTGACAGCAAAAGCATCGAACAGAGGGTGAGAAAGCGGCCAACTGGCACCTTAATCATGCGCCGGCTCAGCCGGGTAACCGAACGCGTTGTCCATCTGCCCGAGTAGTTCGACCATAACATGGTTGTCCATGTGGAAAAGACTCATCAGTGGCCGATCGAGGTCCACAATCAACATGAGGATCAAGGAAAACGACAGGGCCAGAGAGATCGTGGCGATCGGGCTGCGCCGCGTGGTCAACCCGGCCTGGAAACCCGTGATGAGCATGGACAAAACCGCTGTCAGGCCCAAGGCCAGCCAGATGACCCATGAAATTCGATTCATGATGGCCGCCTGGATACGCAAGGCATGAATGTCGATCAACCCCAATACATGACCACGATAGGGCTCACGCGCCATCTCTCCAGGCCTGGCTACCGGGTCAGACTGTTCACTCGCCAGCGCAAGTTGCCACAGCTGCAGCTGCATCGTGACGGACTGGTCTATGAGTTCCAGAATCTCAGCCGCACGGTGCTCCTGAGCCAACTCGTCGACGCGCACCCGGTCACCAATGTATTGGCGCAAAATGTCCCGAATCTCTGATCGTTGAGGTTCTTTCAACAACTCAGCCTGTAAGAAAGCATGGCGAGCCAGGCGGGCTTCCTCAACCATATTCTGTACCCGCAATTCATAGTGCGACTGGACGACGGCAAACGTGAAAGCCAGCATGAAGGCAGTCAGACCCAGGGTGGCGCCCATGATCGCTCGCACCTGCGCGGCCTGCGCCTTGACGGACTTCACATTGGGGCGCATACCGAGCCGAAACCCAACTTCCAGAAACACGGTCATCAGCACGAAAACACCGAGGAACAGTTGGGTCAAGGTGAACTGGTCAAGAAAATGTGGGGACATCGAAGTCTCGCCTCTTCTAAAAGGGTATCCGGTTCAACCTGGTCATTTCAGGGCATTACTCACGATCTCGGCCACATCTGGTGACAGGCCAGGCTGGCTGGCGATCCGCTCCAGAGCCTCGCGCATCAGCGCCTGCCGAGCCGGATCAAATCGCTTCCAGCGATTGAACGCAGAAACCATGCGTGCGGCCACCTGGGGATTCAGGGAGTTGAGTTCGAGCACGCGCTCGGCCAGAAATTGGTATCCGGATCCGTCCGGAGCGTGAAAACCCGTCGGATTGGCCATGGCGAATGCGCCCACCAGCGACCGCACCTTGTTGGGGTTTCGCATGCTGAATGCCGGGTGCCCCATCAATTCGCGAACCCGCACGACGGTGTCGTGCCCGGGTTGGGCCGCCTGCATGGCGAACCACTTGTCCATGACCAGTGCATCGTCTTTCCACTGCTGCTCAAAAGCGGCCAGGGCACCCTCCGCTGAAGGGTGCCGAGTCCGCACCAGGCTACCCAGTGCAGCCAATGTATCGGTCATATTGTCGCTGACCTCCAGTTGCGCCTGGCAAAGCGCCCCGCCCTGCGGTGTTTCGGCGAGGTACGCCAAGCAAGTATTGCGCAAGCTTCTGCGGGCCATGGAGGCTGGTGACTTATCATAGGCTTCGCCGCTGGCCGCCTCACGGTAGCGCTGATCAAAAAGGTCTTCCAGTGCTCCGGCCAGCCCCTTGCGAATGAACCGCCGGGCCTCGTGGATCCCATCCGGGTCCACCACGTCCACCTGTTCGGCCAGGTAGTCTTCGTCGGGAAGCATCATGGCTTCTGCCACCAGCGCAGGATCAGCCCGCTGATCGTGCAACAGCCCCCTGAAGGCCGATACCAGGTCCTCCGCGAGTTCCATGTCACTGCCATCCGCGCTCCTGTGCACCTGCGTCAGGATGGTGTCTTGTGACAAGCGCTGGGCGGCTTCCCAACGCGCGTAAGGATCGGGATCGTGTGCGATCAGCGTGGCGAGTTCCGCCGGCGTGTAGTCGAATACAACTTTGACTGGGGCAGAAAAATCACGCAGTAATGAAGGCACCGGGCAGGTCGCCATCCCGGTAAAGGAAAAGCGTTGAACCGCCTCAGACAAAATCAGAATTCGTGAATACTCGCCGGGCTGTTCCTCCCCCACCAGTTGCAGCGGCAGAGAATTCCCATCGGGACTCAGCAGGCCAACAGCGAACGGGATCAACAGGGACTCCTTCTCCGGTTGATCCGCCGTTGGCGGCGTTACCTGGGAAAGCTCGAGGGTATAGGTACCCGCACTCTCATCATACTCAGAACGGACCGTAACCTCTGGGGTACCAGACTGGCTGTACCACCGACCGAACTGATCCAGGTCCGCTTCGTTCGCATCCGCCATCGCCGCACGGAAATCGTCGCAGGTGACCGCCTGGCCATCGTGCCGCTCAAAGTAGAGCCGCATACCTTTCTGGAATCCCTCTTCACCCAGTAGCGTGTGGTACAGGCGGATGACCGCTGCACCCTTCTGGTAAACGGTAGCCGTGTAAAAATTATTGACCTCGACGTAGCGGTCAGGCCTGATCGGGTGCGCCATCGGACCCGCATCTTCCGGAAACTGCCGGCTGCGCAAATCACGCGCATCCTGGATGCGTTTCACCGCCCGGGATTGCATGTCGGCCGAAAATTCCTCATCACGGAATACAGTTAGGCCTTCTTTCAGCGTGAGCTGGAACCAGTCACGACAGGTGACCCGGTTACCCGTCCAGTTATGGAAGTACTCATGCCCGATCACGCTTTCTATGGCCTGGTAATCCCAGTCAGTGGCTGTATCCGGCCGCGCCAGCACGTACTTCGAGTTGAAGATATTGAGCGATTTGTTTTCCATCGCGCCCATGTTGAAGTCGTTTGTCGCGACGATGTTGTAGATGTCGAGATCGTACTCCAGGCCGAAACGCTGCTCGTCCCAACGCATGGCGTGAATGAGGGACTCCATCGCGTGATCACAGCGATCGATATTTTCTTTTTCAACATAGACCCGGAGCGTGACTTCACGTCCGCTGCAGGTAATGAACCGGTCCTCAACATGGGCCAGGTCCCCTGCCACCAGTGCGAACAGGTATGAGGGCTTGGGGAACGGGTCTTGCCAGCGAACCCAATGGCGCTGACCGCTCGCGCCCGAACCCACGGCATTGCCATTGGACAGCAATACCGGGTAGCGGAGCTGGTCGCCCTCGATCGTCACATCGAAGCGTGTCATGACATCCGGGCGGTCAGGGAACCATGTAATCGTGCGGAAGCCTTCTGCTTCGCATTGAGTCAGCAGGAAATCTCCAGACTGGTACAAGCCTTCCAGAGCGGTATTCTGCGTAGGGTGGATCAGGACCTCGATCGACAAAACACACTCGTGAGGCACTTGATCAATCGACATGGACTCACCCGAGACGTGGTACCTGTCCGGTCCCAGCACTTCCCCATCGATGCGAATGTACAGGGTCTCCAGGTCGCGACCATCCAGCTGCAGGGTCGTATCCGGCATCCCTTCTTTCCGCCTGACCTGCATTTCGGACTTCACCCGCGTTCCATCCTCCCGAATATCGAAGTGAAGATCGAGACTCTGGATATGCCAGGGGTAAGGTTTGTAATCCTTGCGATTGATGGCTTTGCCTGCCATTCCTTCTTTCATTTTGATTCCTTGCAACAGTCTTTGGGGGAGGTCCGGCCGGGGTCTCATATTATAAAGCCCGACACGGCTTAATCCATGGGCGCGGTGCAGGCGCTTGCCTTACCGTCCGGTTGGCGATAACGTGCTGCTCACCCTCTCGCACATTACCATCCCATGCAACTCGAAGCGGCAGACGCCCAACCGGAATTCGACGATATACTGGCTGCGTACCATCGTATCCATCAACATGTTCGACACACCCCGGTCATCAATGATCCGCAGCTGGACGCCACCCTGGGCTGCCAACTTTTTTGCAAGTGCGAAAACCAGCAAGAAATCGGCGCGTTCAAGATTCGCGGCGCAATGAATGCCGTGCTGAGCCTGCGCGAACAGGGCATTACATCAGATCTGGCTACACATTCCTCAGGCAATCACGGTGCCGCCGTGGCCGCTGCTGCCAGGCAAGACGGTCGCAGGGCAGTAGTCGTCATGCCGGAGAATTCGCTCGAGGCAAAAGTCCATAATGTCAGGCGTTTCGGAGGTGAAGTGGTGTTCTGCAAGGCCAACCAGCAGGCGCGCGAAAGCGGCTTGCAGACGCTGGTTGACCAAGGGCTGGTAGCGGTGCATCCCTACGATCAGCATGAGATTATTTGCGGCCAGGGTACGGCCGCGCTGGAGTTGCTCGAGGAACATCCTGAACTGGACATCCTCCTGGCACCTGTGGGTGGTGGCGGGCTCATCGCCGGTTGCGCCATTGCAGCCCGGCACCTCAGGCCGGAAATTCGCGTTCTGGCCGCGGAGCCGGAAGGCGCGGCAGATACAGCGGAGTCCCTGCGGCGTGGTGAACGCGTGACCGAGTGGAAACCAGACACCATGGCCGATGGATTACGAGCTATTGTCGGGCGACTTCCATTCCAGATCATTCAGCAACAGGTCGAGGCCGTGCTGACCGTTTCTGAAAATAGCATTCTGGCCGGCATGGAACTCGTCTGGCGCCACTTTGGCATGCTGATCGAACCTTCTTCGGCGACTGTCATCGCGGCTATGGTCCAGTACCCTGAGAATTTTTCCGGGTGCAAGGTGGGTGTCATCTTCACAGGTGGTAATGTCGATCCGCTCACTTTCCCCGAATTGAAACCTCGTGAACCCGGCCAGCCCTGACTTTCATCGCTGCGTCTGGGCGGGCATTGACCCACTGAATGTCGCGTACCACGATTCCGAATGGGGACGGCCGGTTTATGACGAGCGGAATTTATTCGAGGCCTTGACGCTGGAGGGTGCCCAGGCCGGCCTGAGTTGGCTGACCATTCTGCGTAAACGGGAAGGCTACCGTTCGGCTTTCGCGGGTTTCGATCCCGAGCGGGTGGCAAGATTCGGCGAACAGGAGTTTGAAAGCCTGCTCACCAACCCCGGTATCGTCAGACACCGCGGAAAAGTTGAATCAACCATTACAAATGCGCGCCTCATACTGGATCTGCGGCAACAGGGAACGCCTTTCTCGGAATTGGTTTGGGAGGCAGTGAACGGCGAACCGAAAATCAATCACTGGCGACGACTGAGTGAGATTCCTGGCAGCACAGCCGAGTCCGACGATTTAAGCAAACGCCTGAAGCGGTTGGGATTCCGATTCGTGGGTCCAACAACCTGTTATGCCTTCATGCAAGCTGCCGGGCTGGTCAATGATCACGAAATCCATTGCTTCTGCCACCCGACACGTGCCGGCGCATAATTCTTGCGCATCCTCCTGCAAGGTGTCATATACTTCGCGATCAGTTTTCCAAGCCTCGACGGCCCCAGTTCACTCATGATCGATCACCATGCCTGATTCGCAGTTCCTTTACCTTTTGCGGCACGCCAAAGCGGAACCCTGGTACCCCGGTGTCAACGATTTCGCCCGTCCGCTGAGTGATCGCGGAGTGCGCCACATGGAACGCCTGGCCCGATGGGCCGAAACGGAGCTTGCCCCCCCGCAACTGGTGTTGTGCTCCCCTTCCACGCGAACGCGAGAAACCCTCGACCCCTTGTTGACTGCCTGGCTGGGATTGCAGTCGGTCATCCGCTATGAACCCCTGATTTACGAGGCGACGGCCGGCCAACTACAGGGCCTGGCCGAAGCGGCTTTTGAGGAAACCGATTCCCTCATGCTGATCGGGCACAATCCCGGGTTCGAATACCTGGCCCATTCCGTCATGAACGATGTGGATGCACAGCGAATCTCGAAAATGGCTGTTGGCTCGCTAGCCGTGATCGAATTCCAGGGTGGATGGGCACAGGGGGCCGGAGATGGGCGTCTCAAGCACTGGGTTCGGCGGAAAGACCTGGGGTGATTGATAGAACCAGCCTTTCCTGTTCATTCACGAACCAGGGTTGAGCGAGCACGTCTCGAAAATCCGGGCCAGACCTTCGATGCCGCGTTCATCGGCAACGTCGAAACGCCCGCGAACCGGGCTGTCCAGATCCAGCACGCCGAACACCTTCCCCTGGCTGAACAGCGGAATCACCAGCTCAGAATTGGATTCAACGTCGCACGCAATGTGCCCATCGAATTCGTGCACGTCCTCCACGCGCTGGTTGAGACCCGTTGCCGCAGCCGCCCCGCAGACACCCCGGCCCACCGGAATGGAAACGCAGGCAGGTTTGCCCTGGAAAGGCCCCACAATCAGCTCTTCACCCTCGAGGAAATAGAACCCGGCCCAGTTCAGAGCCGGAATCTCCTGAAAAATCAACGCACTCAAATTGGCAGCATTGGCAATCAGGTGGTGCTGCCCTGACAACAGCGCCCGTGCCTGAGCCTGCAAGCGGGAATAGTCAACGGGCTCTGCTTTCATCGCCGTTCAGTGATTCGACTGCGAAATGATCATGCACGGATTCTGGAGCCGGCCACGGTTGAATTCAAGCACGAGAGGCGATGGGTTTGATCGGTTACCGTCGGAAAACAAGCAAGAAATTGTTGGCTGGCATGGAAACTTTTTGCTCCAGTGTCATTGCCTGTCGGCTGGCCAACCGCTCCAGGTCAGCCATATCCCTGAGTCCCATCTCAGCGTCGCGTGACCGCAGCCGGCCATCGAACTCCTCGTTGCTGGGAGCGGTGAAGCGTCCATTCACATTGAAGGGCCCATAAAGCACGAACGGGCCGCCCGGAACGAGGACCCTGCCCACTCCTTCGAACAGGGCGCAAACACCGCCCCAGGACATGATGTGCGCGGTATTGGCCGAATAAACGGCCTGGAAAAGCTCATCCGGCCAGGGATCGCTCAGCACGTCCAGGCAAATGGGTGGAGGCGTACGCTCGTTGCCTTCACGGGCCAAACGGGCGCGCAACCCTGGCAACTCCGACTGACGTTCACTGGACTGCCATTGCAGACCCTCAATTGCTGCCGAAAAAAACACGGCGTGCTGGCCGGTTCCCGACCCGATTTCGAGCAGGCGGCCCCTGACCGGCAACCATTGCTTCAATTGCTCCAATATGGGGTGTTTGTTGCGTTCACTGGCCGGCGCAAACGACAAATCCTTCATCGCGCAAGTATTCCCTGCATGGTTTTTCTGAATGCCGCTTCCAGTTTCTCTTCGTCTGCGTGATGTCCGCCCGTTATGACGCACTGGCCGGCCACCCATACTGAACGGATCATGTCCTCGTTCCCCGCAAATACCCAGGTGTCCAGCAGTCGATCCGGGGTTCGTCCCTGCAAAAGCGAATGATCCGTGTCCAACTCAATCAGGTCGGCACGGACCCCGACCTCGAGGCGGCCTGTTCCCTGGCCGATCGCCCTGGCGCCGGCCTGTGCGGCTTGGGTATAGAGCGACTCGCCGCACGAGCGACCGTCCTGCACGAGCACGTTACGGCGACCCTGGCGCAAGCGCTCCACGTACTCCAGCAGACGAAGCTCTTCACTGACGGAAATACGTACGTTGCTGTCCGAACCGATTCCGAAACTGCCGCCGGCCTTCAGCCATTGATCCGTTTCGAAGAACCCGTCTCCCAGGTCCGCCTCCGTGGTCGGGCACAGGCCCGCGACCGCACCTTGTGCGGCTGCGTCCGCCTGTTCATGCTCGTTCATATGCGTGGCGTGGACCAGGCACCAGTGATTATCGACCGGCGCGTTTGCCAACAGCCACTCGACTGGCCTTGCTCCCAGGGCTTCGCGACAGTCACGAACCTCTGCGGGTTGCTCAGCGATGTGCAGGTGCAGCGGCCAGCCAGGCGGAAGGGATTCGGTCAGGCGTGTCAGTGTTGCTGGCGCCACCGCCCGCAGCGAGTGCGGGGCCGCACCCAGGCGGCAATTCGGGTGCGTTCTCAACAATCCGCGACAGTCATCGAGCAGGCCCAGGTAAGCGTCGAGATCGTGATGGAATCTGAGCTGGTGGGGGCCGACGCTCTCGGACCCAAAACCTGAGCGCTCGTAGAGCACCGGCAACAAGGTCACTGGCATGCCCGCCGCCGCCGCCGCGCCCAGGACGCGGCCACTCATCTCGGCTTTTTCCGGGTAACGATGTCCCTTCGGCTGGTGGTGGAGATAGTGAAATTCGGCGCAGCTTGTGAACCCGGCCCGCAACATCTGAACATAGACCCAGGTCAGACAATCCTGGAACTCCTCCGGGCCAATCAGCGCGGCCAACTGGTACATGGCCTGGCGCCAGCTCCAGAAATCATCTTCGACACCGGGCGTCACACCGGTCAAACCGGCCACCAGGTGCTGGAAGCCATGGCTATGCAGGTTGGGCATGCCTGGAATGACACTTCCCCTGAGCCTGAGTGACGTGTCTTTTGCGCGACCCCGGGAGACCTTCGTGATCATGCCGGCCGCATCCAGGTCCAGACATACGTCTTCCTGCCAGCCATCTCCGAGCAGTGCCCGGTCACAGCCGATACGACGCTCAACCATTCATCGGCCTCCATGTCAGCAGCAGTCGCATGAAGTCTTCCGCCAGCGCCTGGGCCTTTTCCAGTTTGCCTGGATCCCGCTCGGGCGGGGATTCCTGCATGTAAACCTGCTGGGCCATTTCAAGTTGCAGGGCGTGGACCCCCGCGGCCGGCCGACCATAGTGGCGCGTAATGAACCCACCCTTGAAACGCCCGTCCAGGACGCTCGAGCAATCCGGCCAGCCCTGTAACTGACGAAAAGCGGCCTGCACCAGGTTTGCGGAGGCACTGGCGCCGTCGAAACTACCCAGGTTCAGATCAGGCAAACGCCCCTGGAACAACCGCGGCACATGGCTCCTGATCGAATGCGCATCCAGCAGCAAAACAAATCCGTGAATTTGACGGAGCCGCTCGAGTTCCGCGGCCAGGGCCCGATGATACGGATGCCAGTACCGTTGCAGCCGAAGCGGGACTTGCTCTGGGCCGAGGGCATTTTCAGCAAGGTACAAGGGCTCGCCATCGAATGTTGCTGTTGGCACCAAGCCCGAACCGGGGCCGGCGTATAGCGCTTCGTCGTCAGGAGGGCGATTCAGATCAATGACATAGCGCGAGTAATTTGCGACCAACATGCTCGCCCCCAGCTGCGGCGCGCCGGCCCAGACCTGGTCAATCCACCAGTCCGTATCCGGTAATTCACGCGCCAATGGCGTAAGCCGTCCTGACAAATCAGGCAAAAGCTCAGTTCCCGCATGAGGCACACTCACCAACAGAGGTCTTTCACCGCGGTGCAGACGATAAGGTTCAGACATGGGCTCCGTTCCGAACTTTCCTGTTCAGACCATATCAGGTCTTTCCACCTTTGCGCACAAAAAAAATGCCCGGGCGCTGGCCCGGGCATTGATCTCTGTGCCAAGTCTGGCGAATCAGTTGACGACTGGTCTTTCCGCGACAATTGTCGGGGTCACGAACACCAACAGTTCGCGCTTTCTGGCGTCATTGGCCCGGCGCTTGAACAGGTTGCCGATGCCCGGAATGCTGCTCAGGTAAGGAACCCGATCTTCTTGACGGGTTCGCTCGTCCTGGAAAATACCGCCCAATACGACCGTTTCAGCATTGTTCACCAACACACTGGTCTGCAATTCGCGCGTATCAATGGAAGGTATCTGCGCACCACCCACGCCCACGAAAATTTCACCCACCGTGTCTTGTTTAATTTCAAGTTCGAGTTGGATGCGATTATCCGGCGTAATCAAGGGCGTCACTCGTAATTCCAGCACGGCTTCCTTGAATGACACGTTGGTTGCTCCAGATGATGAGGCTTGCTGGTAGGGGATCTCGACACCCTGCTGAATAAAGGCCTCGGCCTGGTTGGCAGTCACGATGCGCGGCGTTGAAATGACCTCGCCCTCACCCTCGGCCTCCAGCGCAGACAATTCCAGGTCCAGCAGGTAGTCACCACTCAGGAAAGAAAGGCCAATGCTGCCGGCATTGGTTGCGCCCGCCGGCAAATTAACGTTATAGCGCTGAGGGATACCCGGGAGATCCAATAGCCCGTCATCACGCGGATTGGTTGCGGGATTGAGTAAGTCAGCACCTTCACCGTCTGCAGCCACCGCCAGGATATTGCTGCCGTAGTGCAGAGTGGTAACGCCGAAACGTACACCCAGTTCATGGCTGAAATCACTGTTGGCTACGACAATGCGCGACTCGATCTGCACCTGCTCGACCGGGTGATCCAGTTCCGCGACCAGCCGCTGGATCTCCTCGATCCGGTCTGGTGTGTCCGTCACGAGCAGCGTGTTAGTCCGGGCGTCGATGGTCACCGAGCCACGGTCAGACAACAGGCCTGCGTCAGCCATGTCATCACCCGACGAATCTTCAATCAGCGCTCTCAGATCCTCCGCCGTCGCGTAGCTCACGCTGATCATGGCCGTCCGTAGCGGCTCCAGTTCCTTGCGGTCCTGGATCGCCTGCAGCAACTGCTGTTCGCGCGCGGCGATGTCCGCCGCCGGTGCAATCCAGATCACGTTCCCATTGGTGCGCTTGTCGAGGTTGCGCGCATCCAGGATGATGTCCAGCGCCTGGTCCCACGGCACGTTGGTCAGGCGCAGGGTCAGGTTACCGCTCACGTTATCGGCGACCACGATATTGAGGTCGGAGACATCCGCGATCAACTGCAATACGGAACGCACCTGGATATCCTGAAAATTAAAGGTCACCCGTGAGCCTTCGTAGGTTTTCTCTTCGTAAAACTGGAGTTTGTAGGGGTCCTCTTCGTCCGCGACTACTTTCAGTTCCGAAACCTCAATAATCAGTTCGTTTCCGGACTGATAGGCCAGGTGTTCAAAATCACCAGCAACAGACAGCTCCAGTTTGACGCCCTGGCCGGTGGGCCCCACATCAATGACCTGAACGGGAGTCGCAAAATCGACCACGTCCAGCAACTGGTTCAGGCGATCTGGCAGCACGGCGTCATAAATATCGACACTGAGCTGGCCCATACCCGGATCGGAGGCAAAGTTCGCTCCTTCCTGGTCGAGACTGACGATGACGCGGCTTTGACCGTTCTCGCCACGCCGAAAATCCACGTTTTCAACTGTGAAGCGCCCTTTGTAGGACGATGTTGAAGCAATGCTCTGTGCTCCGCCGCCGGCAATGGTCAGCACCACTTCACCGCTGTCGGCCTGGTAGTCATATGACACAGGGCGTGAAAGATCGACCATGACCCGGGTCCTGCTGCCCGCGCCAAGGGTCGTAAAGCTCTGAACCGCGCCGAGGCCTACCGAAACCGGGGTGGATTCCACCGAACTGCTCGTCTCCGCGAGATCCAGCACGATCCGCGCCGGGCTTTCTGTCTCAAAAACGCTGACCGATGGAACATCGCCTTCGGTCCGCAGGCGAATCACGATTTCACCACCGCTTCCCGACTGGAATTCAGCGGCTGTGACCTGCGTGTCGGCCAAAGCCTGGACGGACGGCGCCAGGAGAAATGCGAGGCACAGACCAAGATACCGGCCAGAAAGTCCGCTAGTCATTTTCCTTCCCCACAATCCAGTGATCGGTCCCTTGTTCATCTTGTCATCCTTACTCAACATGGCTTTTCCCTCGGGGAATCACGGTCCCTGCGTTTCCCGGTTTCAAGTGCCTTCCAGCGCCATCGAAGCTTCCCGCTCCAGCCAGCCGCCAGCTCCATCGGTAATCAATTCGCTCAGTATGATTTCTGTCGCCTCGATACGGGTCACCCGTCCATGGTTCTTGCCCATGTACTGGTTGACCGCCACCCGGTGAACGACGCCGTCCGGATCACGAATCAGACCCCAGTAACCCTCGCCTTGGGCGAATGTTCCTACCATCGCCAGCGTATCCAGCTCGAATCGCTCCAGGTACTCCCTGGGCCGGGTCAAGTCGGGCTGGGGGCCGGTCTTCCCGCCGACGGCGACCTGTTCGTCGATGCCTTCGGAGGTGGACGGGCGGAAGGGGTCACGGCCCGTCAGACCCTGGTACTGGTAGGGCGAATAGGTCTTGACGGCGGGAATCGGAGGAATCGGCTGCGCGGGCCGCGCCTTGATGTCGGTGATGTAGTTCCGCAAGTCACCCATGTCTTGCGAACAGGCAACGAGCAGAGCCGTGGCCAGGAGCAAAGACCATTTGCTTACTGCACGTTCAGGGGATCGTTCCTGTCTCATGGCCCTGCCTCCGCCGCCAGTTCCGCGGCCTCGGCTTCATCGATATAGCGATAAGTCTTGACCTGGCCTTCCAGCAGGAGCCGCCCACTGGCTCCCTGGCCCGGGGCTGCGCGCAAGGAGATATCATGCATGGTCAGAATCACCACGCGTGGTAACGAGGCCACACCGCCGACGAAATCTCCAAACTGGTGGTAATCGCCCATCATGCGGATGGCGATCGGTCGTTCGGCATAGAAATCCTTGGGTTCTTCCGACAGGGGCTCGAACAGCTGGACGTCGATGCCAGCCGCCAGCGCGGTCTGAGAAACATCCACCAACAACTTGTCCATTTCAGTCTTGCTGGGTAATTGGCGGAACATGGTCTGCAGCAACTCTCGCATCTCAACAAGCTGCTCCTCGTAAGCTTCCAGGTTGGCAGCTTTCTGCTGTTTCGCTTCGAAATCGCTGCGCAGGGCGAACTCCTGCTGCCGGACCCCCTCGAGTTCATCCCACTTATCACTGAAAACGAGGAAGTAACCGATGACCAACAGAACGATGAGCAGCAAAGCCAGCAGGGTATAGCGTACCGTCGACGGTGCGCTACCGAGGTCGGTATAATCGACGTGACGGAAATCACTCAGCATCAGTCAGTCCCTCCCTCTTCGTCGAATTCCTCGTATTCGAGGTATCCCTCTTCTTCGCCCTTGTCGACGGGACGCAGTTTTACGTTGATCGAGAATTCGTAAGGCTCAACCGGAGTCATCGGCCTTTGTGACGTTTTGACGACGCTCAGTTGTGGGTCCAGGAACAAATCGCTCACATCCAGGCTCTGCAGGTAGGCGGAAACCCGGGCGTTCGACTGGCTGTAACCGGAGAGGGTCACGTTCATGCCCTGCTGGCGCACTGCGTTGAGCGTGATCCCCACCGGAATCGATTTGGCCAGTTTGTCCAGCAATTCCACGGTCATGGAGCGGCTCGCCTGCAGGTCTTCGATGATGCGCTTGCGCGACAAAAGTCGCTCACGCGTCTGTTCCAACTGCTCGATGCGCTTGATGCGGGTTTGCAAGGCGCTAATCTCGTTGCGCAGCACCTGGTTTCGAGCTTCCTGGTGATTGATGCGCTGGTCGAACATCATCCCGACCAGAAAAATCAGGACCACGCCGAGGATGGCTGTCATCAGGATCGAGATCATGAACTGTCGCTGGCGCTCTTTGCGCAACTCCTCGCGCCAGGGTAGCAGGTTGATTCTTGCCATTAGTCAAACCCTCGCAAGGCCAGCCCCATCGCCACCATCAGGTTCGGCGCATGCCGCATCAATGAAGCATGCGGCACCGAAGGCGCGATCTCCAGACCTGAGACCGGGTCGGCGACACGGGTCGTGAGTCCGAGTTCCCGTTGCACCATTTCAGCAACTCCTTTCAGTGAGGTCGATCCGCCGGAAAGGTAAATCGTGCTGATGGGAGAGTATTCGTTGGAGGATGCGAAAAACTGCAGAGCCCGGCTAATCTGGTGGACGATATTGAGCTGGAAGGGCTCCAGCACCTCGTCCTCGAAATCTTCCGGGCCGTCTTCGCCGCGCTCGAAGAAACCGGCTTGCTCCTCATCCATGTCATATCGGCGCATCGTCTCTTCCCGCAGCAACTGGCTGCCGAAGGGATGGTCGCGCGTGTAAATGACCCTGCCGTTTCGTAAGACCAGCAACATGGTCAGGTCATAGCCGATGTCGAAAATTCCGACCGCTTCGCTTTTGCTCAATCCGTCGCGTTCACGCATGAGCTCGAAGGCGTTGGAGATGGCAAATGCCTCGACGTCCACCACTTTGGCTTTCAGCCCGGCAGCATCGATCGCATCCTGGCGGCTTTCAACGTTCTCGCTCTTGCTGGCCGCCAACAGGATATCGACCATGTCGGGATTGCGTGGCGAAGGCCCCAGAACCTCGAAGTCCAGACTGACTTCATCCAGGGGGTAAGGCACATACTGATTCGCTTCGACCTGGACCTGGCTCTCCACGTCAGACTCGGCGAGATTGGAAGGCAGGCTGATCGTCTTGGTGAAAACTGCTGAACCGGAAACTGCGATCGCGCATTGTTTGGCCTGGGAACCTGAGTTCGTGACCGCGCGCTGGATGGCGCTCGATACTCCCTCGATGTCCTGCACAGACTTTTCCACCACCACGCCCTTGCCCACGGGCTCGGTTGCGAAGTGCTCAATGCGATAGCCGGATGGGGTTTCCGACAACTGCAAGACGCGCACGCTGGCGGAGCCGATATCCAAACCAATCATCGGTACTGGCTTGCTCTTGAACAGTTTCAATTTCCCTAATCCTTTTCTGTGCCAATGGCTTATTGAAACTTCTTACGCCCGTTTTTAACAGAAAGACGCACAATACTCAATGCTCCAGCACAAGTATCTGGCTTCCCGCGGAAAGGGCAAATAGCGCCATTCACACGGGGTGCCTTGCTTACAAACAGGGGAAACTCTTGGTCTTGCGCGTGGTCAACACTCGTCGAAACCGGCTGCTTCCCTGTCTGCCGCAGTGTATCTTATCCGTTTCGCCCCAATGGAAATTGGGCGACCTGGCATTAAGAATATCCTTTTCTCGGGACTAAGCATAGCAGGATCAACGCGTGAAGAAAGTGTTTCGCTGGATTTTTCGATTGACGGTTGCCGGATTCGTAGCCGGTATAGTGACCATTTTCGTCACCTACCTCGTCATTGCACCTGAGCTGCCGGATGTGCAGAGCTTACGTGATATCCAGCTCCAGGTACCCTTGCGTGTTTACACTTCGGACCGGCGGCTCATCTCGGTCTATGGCGAAAAGCGCCGCATACCTGTCAGCATTGAAGACATACCGGATTGGCTCAAGAATGCGTTCATCGCGGGTGAGGATGCGCGCTTTTACAAGCACCCCGGCGTGGACTACCAGGGCCTCAGCCGGGCGGTCTTCACGCTTGTTACCACCGGCGAAAAGTCCATCGGCGGCAGCACCATCACGCAGATGCTGGCCCGCAATTTCTTTCTAACACTGGACAAGACATTCACCCGTAAAACCAAGGAAATCTTCCTGGCGCTCAGAATCGAGCGGGAACTGTCCAAGGACGAAATCCTGGAGTTGTTCCTCAACAAGATATTGTTGGGCCACCGGGCCTACGGTGTCGGTGCGGCCGCCGAGGTCTATTACGGCAAGGAGTTGGGGCAGCTCACGCTGGCCCAATGCGCCATGATCGCCTCGTTGGCCAAGGCACCCTCTCGCATTAACCCCATCACCTCGCCCGAACGCGCGCTGGAGCGCCGCAACTACGTTCTCGAGCGAATGCACGAGCTAGGCTATATCGACGAGATGGCTTACCTGGAGGCCGTCAAGGAACGTGACAACGCTTTCTATCATGGGCCAACAACGGAAGTGTCCGCGCCCTATCTTGCCGAGATGGTCAGGCAGGAAGCGATCTCCCTGTTGGGCGACCAGGTATATACCGGGGGCTTTGAAGTCACGACCACGATCGCCTCGAACATGCAGCAGGCTGCGAACCTATCCGTTATGACTGGCCTGGAGGAATATGACCATCGCCATGGTTACCGGGGTGCCGAAGCGAAAGTTGAACTGGCAGAAGGGTCTACCACGACCGACTGGGACGCAGCACTCAACCCTTTCGGCCCAATCGCCGGCCTGGCGCCAGGCCTCGTCATCGAGGCGGACGCCGAGGTGGCCCTCGTTTATCTCGAGAACAGCCAGACGGTGGCCCTGCCACTCGACTCCATGGAATGGGCCCGACCGTTTATCGATCGCGACCGGGTTGGCTCGTCTCCCAAGTTGGTGGCCGATGTGCTGAGCCGAGGCGATATCATCCGGGTTCGCCTTCATGATGACGGCAGCTGGCATCTTTCCCAGTTGCCGGAAACCGAGGCAGCGCTGGTGTCTCTGGACCCGCAGAGCGGTGCCATCAAAGCCCTGGTTGGGGGCTACGATTACAGCCGCAGCAAGTGGAACCGGGTCGTTCAGACCAAACGCCAACCAGGCTCCTCATTCAAACCCTTCCTCTATTCGGCTGCGCTGGCGAATGGTTTTACCACGGCCAGCCTGATCAACGATGCTCCGATCGTGTTCGAAGATGAAGAGCTTGAGCGCACCTGGAAGCCGCAAAATTTCAGTGAAAAGTTTTTCGGCCCGACGAGAATGCGGGAAGCCATGGTCAATTCCCGGAACCTCGTCTCCATTCGAATGTTGCGCGCCCTGGGTATCAGCACGGCGCGTGAATACATCAGTGCTTTCGGATTCAGCCTGGCTGATCTTCCCCCCAACCTCTCCATGGCACTGGGCAGCGCCAACCTCGCACCGCTTTCGCTCGCCCGCGGATACGCCACATTCGCCAACGGCGGTTTCCTGATCGAGCCTTATTTCATTGAACGCATCACCGATATTTCCGGCGCAGCCGTGTACCAGGCTGCTCCCGCCAGGGTTTGCCGGGACTGCAACGGGGATATCCCGGAATCCGCCAGTGTCAGCCCGCCTGAAGCCGCAGCCGAGCGGCCAGAATACCGGCCACTGGGACTGCCTGCCGAAAACGCAGAAGCCGACGACGAGGGCACTTCAGTCTCCGCGAGGCCCGACCCGAATCCGCGTTACGCCGAGCAGGTCATCAGCCCGCAAAATGCCTACCTGGTCCGTTCCATGATGATGGATGTCATCCAGCGCGGCACCGGAACCCGCGCAAAGGAACTGGGCCGCTCTGATCTGGCCGGAAAAACGGGCACCACCAATGAGCAACGAGACGCCTGGTTTTCCGGCTACAACGACCACCTGGTCACCACCGTCTGGGTGGGCTTCGACAACTTTGAACCCCTGGGCCGATACGAAGTGGGAGGACGTGCAGCCTTGCCCGTGTGGATCGACTTCATGCGCGTGGCGCTGGACGGTATAGCGGACACACCTCCGGTCATGCCAGACGGTCTGGCCTCGGCGCGCATCGACCCCGAAACCGGTCTGCTCGCGGCACTTGATAATCCGGACGCTATCGTGGAATTATTCGAAGCGGGGAACCTGCCCCGAATGGAACAGGCTGCCGAAGGAGTCGATCCCGATGCCGCGTCGGAAGAAGATCCATACGACCTTTATTGACCGGGCGCTACTGGCTGATGAAGCCGATGCCTCGTTGCCTCGCAGCGTACGCAGGATGCGCCAGTTGCGGCGCGACATCGCCGAAGAGGCAGCCCGGATCATGGCGACCGAATCGCAACGCAATTATCGGGTCGCAAAACAAAAGGCAGCAGCGCGCATCGGTATCAGTTCGAAACTGGCTTTACCCAGCAACCGTGAGGTTGAGTCTGCCCTGCGCGCGTACCAGGGCTTGTTTGGCGGCCAGCAACATGAACACCAACTCGAAATTCTGCGTGAAACGGCACTCAAGGTCATGCGGGCATTGGAGGCCTTCGGCCCCCGCCTGGTCGGTCCGGTTCTCGACGGAACCGCGGATCGCAATTCGCGGGTGTCGCTACACCTTTTCAGTGATCCGACCGACGAGGTCGTCCTGGACCTGGGAGAGCGCGGGGTGGTCTACCGGCAGGAAGAAAGAACGATCCGGTGGCACGACGGGACACACCGTCGAATTCCTTTGCTGGTGACGGAAGCGGACGGAATCACCGTTGAGCTGGCGCTGTTCAGCAAGAAAGACCAGCGGCAGGCCCCGCCGTGCCCGATCGACGGGCACCCGCAAAGGCGAGCGCCCATCGCTGAAGTCGAGTGCCTGCTGGCAGGCGCCTGACCGGCAGCGCTCAGCGCTGTTCGATATCGACGTACGGCCTTTCCGCCGGGCCCGTGTAAACCTGTCGGGGACGGCCGATTCGTGACGGATTGTTCGCCTGCTCAAGCCACTGCGAAACCCAACCAACCGTTCGGGCGATGGCAAACATCACCGTGAACATGCTCACCGGTATGCCCAGGGCACGGTAAATAATGCCGGAATAGAAATCGACATTCGGATAGAGCTTCTTCTCGATGAAATACTCATCTTCCAGTGCAATACGCTCAAGCTCCATGGCCAGGTCCATCAGCGGATCGGACCTTCCCAACTCGTCCAGCACCTCGTGGGCGGCCTCACGGATGATGGAGGCACGCGGATCGTAATTCTTGTAGACGCGATGGCCGAAGCCCATCAATCGGAAAGGATCATCCCGGTCCTTGGCCTTGTCCACGAACTTGGCCACATTCGAAACATGCCCGATTTGTTCGAGCATCTTGAGCACTTCTTCGTTGGCGCCACCATGAGCCGGGCCCCACAAGGCCGAAATCCCGGCCGCCACGCAGGCGTAGGGATTGGCGCCAGTTGAACCAACCAGCCGCACCGTCGAAGTGCTGGCATTCTGTTCGTGATCGGCGTGCAGAATAAACAACAGGTCAAACGCCTTCGCCGCAACGGGGCTGACCTTGTAACTCTCCGCCGGAACGGAGAACATCATGTGCAGGAAACGCTCGGTATAACTTAAATTGTTGAGCGGATATGCGCTGGGCCAACCCATGTAGTGGCGATAGCAGGCGGCCGCAAGGGTCGGCATCTTGGCGATCATGCGCATAGCCGCCAGCTTCCGCTCCACCGGGTTGTTCATGTCCAGCTTGGCATGGTAGAAAGCCGCCAGGGAACCAACCACCCCGGCCATCATGGCCATCGGGTGTGCGTCGAAATGGAAGCCGGATATGAAAGTGTTCAGCTTCTCGTGCACCATCGAGTGGTAGGTAATTTCATTGACGAATTCGGTGTATTCGTCCTGATTCGGCAACTCACCGTTCAACAACAGGAAAGCAACTTCCAGAAATGAACTGCTCTCGGCGAGTTGCTCGATCGGATAACCGCGGTATCGCAGGATGCCCTTGCCACCGTCGATGAACGTGATCTTGCTGGTACAACTGGCCGTTCCGGCATAACCAGGGTCATAGGTGAAGTAGCCCAGCTCCGGCGCTACCGACTTGATATCGAGCGTTGGTTCACCTTCGGTTCCGCGAATGATGGGCAGTTCGACACTTTTTCCAGTATTTTGATCGGTCAGGATCACAGGCTTGTCAGACACCGGGGCCTCCTAGGTTTCCTTAGAAACGAATTTTTCTGAAGCATCCGGCATGACAGGTGCCGGATTGCCGACCACCGCCGGAGGCTCGCCGGGGGTACCCTTAAAGCCGCGGGGCAGAATCCAGAAAGTATCGCACGTGGCCCTTGACCTTGCCAGTCATCCCGTTGACTGCCGCCAAAGAAAAAGCCCGAAGCAGGCAACTGCTTCGGGCTCGATACGCGATCCGTGTTCTGGGTTGCGCTTACTTGTTGTAGCGGCGCTTGAAGCGGTCGACCCGGCCACCGGAATCCAGCACTTTATGCTGACCGGTATAGAACGGGTGCGAGGCACTGGAGACTTCCACCTTTACAAGCGGGTACTCCTTGCCGTCTTCCCACTTGATCGTTTCCTTGGTCTCGATGGTCGAGCGGGTCAGGAACGAAAAATCGGAGGAAAGATCCTGGAAGACCACTTCACGATATTCCGGATGAATGTCAGCTTTCATGATTAATCCCGAGTTGGTGCCGAATTCAGAAGGGCGCAAAGTTTAACGGCCTGGATACGGCTTTGCAAGCCGAAAAGCCGCTTTTCGCGGAGCGGGCAGCCTGTCCGGTAACGTGAACTCAGGGCAGAAACATCGCCTGGATATCGTTGACGAAGCGCCAACCGAGTTCGGTTGTCGAGAATTGCTCACCAGAACATGCCAGCAGCCCCTTCGAAACTGCCACATCGATCCGTTCGGACACCACGGTCCAGTCCAGCCCGGTACGCCCAGTAAAATCTTCGCTGGAGAAGCCCTCCCGCAAGCGCAGACGGTTGAGAAAAAACTCGAAGACCAGGTCGTCGGATGTCAGCACACGTCTCTCGAACACCCGCTCTCGGCCCATGAAGGACCGCGGCTGCCGCGGCGCTGACCAGCGTGTTACCACGCCCGATTGCACATCACTCAGCTTGCCATGGGCACCCGCGCCCACGGCCAGGAAATCACCGTAGCGCCAATAGTTGAGATTGTGCGCGCAACGGCGCCCCGGTCTTGCCCAGGCGGAAATCTCGTACTGCCCGAAGCCCGCATCGGTCAGCGCCTCCGCACAGGCAGCCTGCATGACCCAGCAAACCTCATCGTCAGGCAGTTCAGGAGGGTCACGATGAAAAGCCGTGTTCGGTTCCAGCGTTAACTGGTAGTGCGAAACATGGGCAGGTCCCGCGGCAATCGCCCGCTTCACGTCATCCAGAGCCTCTTCCGGACTCTGGCCGGGCAGACCGAACATCAGGTCGATATTAAAATTATCCAGCCCGGCATGCGCGAGCGACGCCAGGGCTTGCGTAACCGATTTCCCGTCATGAATCCGGCCGAGCCGGCGCAGGGCCTCATCGTCGAAACTCTGCACACCCAGGGAAATCCGGTTGACTCCGGCGTCGCGGTAAGCCCGGAATGAATCCCGTTCAACGGTGCCGGGATTGGCCTCCATCGTCACTTCCACATCCGGCGCCAGGTCAAGGCGAGAAGCAAAGCGCTCCAGCAGATTCCCGATCAGCGCACCGCTGAACAGGCTGGGTGTGCCACCACCGAAAAAAATGCTCTCGACCTGTCGGCCACGCACCAACGGACTCTGCTCATCGAGGTCTCTCAGCAAGGCTGCGATGTAGGGTTCGGCTGGCAGATCACCGTGCAAGGGGTGCGAGTTGAAATCGCAATAGGGGCACTTCTTCACGCACCAGGGCAGGTGCACATAGAGTCCCAAAGGCGGTATCTGTAAGCTTTCAGTTCGAGTTGCCATCCGTTTCGCCCAACATCCTGACCAGGGCGCGGGCGGCCTGGCCACGGTGGCTGATACGGTTTTTCACTTCCCTCGGCAATTCCGCCGAAGTGCAACCGTGCTCCGGCACCCGGAACAGGGGATCGTAGCCGAAACCGCCACTGCCGCTTGGATGATCGGCGACTTCGCCCCACCAACTGGCGCTGGCGATCAGGGGAACCGGGTCATTGGGGTCGCGCACCAGGACCATGGCGCAGTGAAAATAGGCCTCGCGTTTCTTGCCGGTGAAAGCAGACATCTCGTTCAATAGCTTGAGATTATTGTCGGCATCGGTGGCAGTGCTACCCGCGAATCGTGCCGAGTAGATACCCGGCGCTCCTCCCAGGGCCGGCACCACCAGTCCCGAATCGTCGGCAATCGCAGCCAGGCCGGTATGTGAAGCAGCGTGGCGGGCTTTCTTCAAAGCATTTTCGATAAAACTGGCAGCGTCCTCAATCGCTTCGGGGAAATCCCAGCCGGACTGCGGATACAGGCTGATACCCAGGGGCTCAAGCATGACCGCCAATTCGCGTAACTTGCCTGCATTACCACTGGCCAGAACCAGCTTGCATAAATCCGGGCCAGCCACGCTCAATCTCAATCGCCGAGTGCCGCGCGCTGCGCCGCCATCAGCTGTCCGATGCCATTGCCCGCCAGATCCAGCAGTTCGTCGAGTTCCGAACGCCGGAATGCATGTCCTTCGGCGGTTCCCTGCAATTCGATGAAGGCGCCGCCATCGTTCATCACCACGTTCATGTCCGTCTCCGCCACATGATCCTCATCGTAATCCAGGTCCAGTACTGGCGTGTCGCCAAAAATCCCGACGGAAACGGCAGCCACCTGGCCATGAATGGGGTCACGGTCGATGAGGTGCTTTTTACGTAACCACCGGCAGGCGTCGGCCAGGGCCACGTAAGCACCCGTGATGGAAGCCGTGCGTGTGCCGCCATCGGCCTGCAGCACGTCACAATCGACCGTAATCGTCCGCTCCCCCAAGGCTGCACGATTTACTACCGCGCGCAGTGAACGGCCAATCAGGCGCTGAATCTCCAGCGTTCTCCCACCCTGTTTGCCCTGGGCCGCCTCGCGGCGCATCCGCGTGCCGGTAGATCGCGGCAGCATTCCGTACTCTGCCGTCACCCAGCCTTCACCCTGGTTGCGCAGAAATGGCGGCACCCGTTCCTCAACTGACGCCATGCATAACACGCGGGTTTCGCCGCAACTGATCAGAACCGAGCCCTCCGCGTGCCGGTTGTAATTCCGCTGGATGGTAACCGGACGCAATTCGTCGGGTTGTCTGCCGCTTGGCCGCATAGATTTTGCCTCTTTAAAATGGTGGATTGGGGGACCGGATTTCGAACTGCCGGTTTGAGTATGGCCGGCAAGCCGGTAACATTGTGCCACTGCCGCCCACGTGAGAACAAAATGATTCTGAGCATGACAGGGTTTGCCCGGGTCGAACGCCAGTTCGAATTCGGCCGCCTGAGTTGGGAATTGCGTTCCGTCAACCACCGTTACCTGGAAGTCAGCATCCGCCTGCCGGAGGAGTTTCGTGCACGCGAGCCTGCCATGCGGGAAATGCTCGGGCACCACGTCAGTCGAGGCAAGATCGATGCCACACTCCGGTTTCAGCCGGCTGCGGGATCCGGCGGCAGCGAAATCGTCCTCAATCGCGCGCTGGCCGGACGCTTGCTGGAACTACAGGGAGAACTGGCTGAACTCGCCGCCGTTGAAAACATTCCAGAACTCAGTGACATACTCCGTTGGCCGGGCGTAGTCGAAGACCTGTTACCCGACCCGGCGCCGCTGCAGGAAGCGGCTGCGCAACTACTGCAGGAAGCTGCGGAAGAACTGCGTGCCGCGCGCGCCCGCGAAGGTGAAGCCATTGCTGCCGCACTGAACGAACGCCTTGACGGCGTCAGCCGCTGGGCGGGCGAGATCCGCGGCTGGCTACCGGAGATCCGCGCAGCCCTGAAAGAACGCTTGCTGGAGCGGATCGCAGACCTGCCACAACCGCTGGACCCTGGCCGCATCGAACAGGAAGTCGCGTTCCTGGCTCAGAAAATGGACGTGGACGAGGAACTCGACCGGCTCGACGCGCACGTGGAGGAGACCCGACGGGCACTGGACCGGGATGATCCGGTCGGTCGCCGGCTGGATTTCCTCATGCAGGAATTCAACCGCGAGTCGAATACCCTGAGCTCAAAGTCAGTCGATGTGCGCACCTCACAGGCCGCGGTCGAACTCAAGGTACTGATCGAGCAAATGCGCGAGCAGGTGCAGAATGCCGAGTGAGCAGCTTTCACGCGGCGATCTGTTGATCGTCGCGGCCCCCTCCGGCGGCGGCAAGACCACCTTGGTCAACGCGTTGCTGGAAGGCGACGACCGCCTGACCTTATCGGTGTCACATACCACCCGGCCACCGCGCCCGGGTGAGCAGCCAGGCGAACACTATTACTTCGTTACCGAAGCTGAATTCGAGACGCTTGCGGCGGACGGGGCCTTCGTTGAGCACGCACTGGTGTTTGGTCACCACTACGGCACCCACGCGGGCATGCTGCAGGAAATGCTGGAGCGCGGCCTGGACGTGATCCTGGAAATCGACTGGCAAGGAGCCCGGCAGGTGCGCGAGCGGTTCCCCGACTGCCGTTCCGTATTCATCCTGCCGCCGTCGCTGGAAACGCTCCGGCAACGCCTGTCACAGCGCGCCCAGGACACCGAAGAGGTGATCGAAAAACGGATGCAGCAGGCACGTTCGGAAATCTCCCACTGGGCGGAATTCGATTTCCTGGTGGTGAACGATGAATTCGAAGCGGCACTTGCAGACCTGCAAGTGGTGCTGAGAAGCCTGCGCCTGGCCCGACCGCGCCAACAGCACGAATATGCCAATTTGCTGGCGGAGCTTCTGGGAAGCAGATAAAATGAGGGGTTTCGCCGACTTCAACACAGGATTTTGAAATGGCACGAATTACCGTAGAAGATTGCCTGGATAACATCAACAACCGCTTTGAACTGGTTTTAACTGCGACCAAGCGCGCACGCCAGATTGGCCATGGCGCAGAACCGATGATCCCGGAAGAGAATGACAAGCCCACCGTGATCGCGCTGCGCGAGATTGCCGAGGGTCACATCGACGCCGAGCGCGTGGATGTGCTGCAGGCCGAAATCGAAGCCGCCGAGCATTTCGATATGGACCTGGAGGAAGACCTGGAGTCCTGACGGCAATCGCATGCTGGCGACCCCGAGTCTTCCGGAGCCGGTCCTTGAACTGAGAGACTTGCTCAACACCTATCTCGAGCCCGAAAAGGTCGCTGTCATACTCCGCGCTTTCGAGGTCGGCGCTCTCGCTCATGAGGGCCAGACGCGAAAAACCGGGGAACCCTACATCCTGCATCCGGTTGCGGTCGCCCGCATCCTGGCCAATATGCGGATGGACAACCACAGCGTTGCAGCCGCCATCCTGCATGACACGCTGGAAGACACGCCACTGACCAAGGAAAACATCGAGGCGCAGTTTGGCCCCGAGATTGCCGAACTCGTCGATGGTGTCACCAAGCTGGACAAAATGCGCTTTCGCACCCGCCACGAAGCGGACGCGGAGAGTTTCCGGAAACTGATGCTGGCCATGTCACGCGATTTGCGCGTGATATTCATCAAGCTGGCTGACCGCCTGCACAACATGCGCACCCTGGGCTCCATGAGCCACCAGTCGCGGCGGCGGATTGCGCGCGAAACCCTGGACATCTACGCGCCCATCGCCGACCGGCTGGGCATGAACTCGATCAAGTCGGAACTCGAGGACCTGGGTTTCGAGAACCTTTTTCCCTGGCGGCACCGAACCATCGCGGAGCACATCAGCACGACCACCGGCAACCGCCGCGAGGTGATCGACAACATCAAGAAGGCGCTCAAGAAAAAAATGAACGAGGCGGGTGTTCCCTGCCAGATCTTCGGCCGCGAAAAAACGCCCTACAGCATTTACAAGAAGATGCTCTCGAAAGACCTTTCGTTCTCCGAGGTCAACGACGTCTACGCCTTCCGGATCGTCACCCATTCCGAACCGCATTGCTACATGGCGCTGGGTGCTGTTCACGCCTTGTATCAGCCCAAGCCCGGCCGTTTCAAGGACTACATCGCACTGCCCAAGGCCAATGGCTATCAGTCACTGCATACCGTGCTCAACAGCCCCTACGGACTGCCGGTTGAAATCCAGATCCGCACCGAGGAAATGGATGTTATGGCCGAAAAGGGCGCCGCCGCCCACTGGCAATACAAGAGCGGTGAGAAATTCTCCGGCACGGCAGAAGTCCGCGCCAGAGACTGGCTGATGCAACTGGTGGACGTGCAGCGCCACACCGGTGATTCGATGGAATTCCTCGATGGCGCCAAGTCAGACCTGTTTCCGGACGAGATTTTCGTTTTTACGCCCAAGGGCAAGATCATTGACCTGCGCACGAACTCCACGGCACTGGATTTCGCGTACGCCATCCACACCGATGTGGGCAACCATACCCGCAAGGTACTGGTGAACAAGGTCGAGGTGCCATTATCGACCCGGCTGGAAAATGGACAGACGGTGGAAGTGATCACCCACCCTGAAGTCCGGCCCTCGCCGGACTGGCTGGAATTCGTCGGCACCGCGCGTGCGCGTACCGCCATCCGGCACTACATCCGCAGCCTGGAACAGGCCGATACGGTTCGCCTCGGCCTGCGCATGCTGGAAAAAGCATTCAACGCACGCGGCGCCAGTTCGGACGACATCCCCCAGGAGCGTTACGACCGGTTCCTGAATGACAACCATTTCAAACGCATGGAAGACCTGCTCGAAGCGCTGGCGCTGGGCAGCCTGCTGGCCAATGTCGTGGCCGCCAAACTGGCGCCGGATTCACAGGCCGGTTCCGGCGGCAAAACCGAGGCGCTTGCCATTGCCGGGTCCGAGGGCAGCGTCGTCGATTTCGGAGCCTGTTGCCACCCGGTACCCGGGGACCCGATCATGGGTTACGTTTCCGCCGGCAAGGGCATCGTCGTCCACCGACTGAACTGCCGTAATGTGCGAGAATTCCGCAAGCACCCGGACCGCTGTCTCAACGTCACCTGGGCGCCCATCATCAAACACATGTTCCAGGTTGCGCTGCGCATCCTGGCCCGGAACAACCCGGGCGTCCTGGCCAACATTTCCAACAGCGTTTCTGAAGCCGGCAGCAACATCGAGAAAGTCGAGCAGACCGACACCAACCCTGAAACAGCCACCCTGCTGTTTACACTCACCGTCCACGATCGCGACCACATGGCGCGGGTCATGCGCCGCCTGCGGCGCAACCGCAACGTGATTCGCGTCGGCCGCATCAACGCCTGAATTTCGAGGTCCAACGCATGAGCAGAGAAATCATTCACACCGACCAGGCCCCGGCGGCCATCGGCACCTATTCACAAGCCGTGCGCCACGGCAACCTGGTGTTCCTGTCGGGCCAGATTCCACTCGACCCGCCCAGCATGGAACTGGTCTCGGGCGGCTTCGAAGACCAGGTACGCCGTGTTTTCGACAACCTCCAGGCAGTTTGCCAGGCCTCGGGCGGGCAGCTTGCCGACATCGTCAAGCTAACGGTGTATTTGACCGACATGGGCCATTTCCCGGTGGTCAACGCCGTCATGGGTGAATATTTCAGCGAGCCCTACCCTGCGCGTGCGGCGGTGGGCGTCGCCGCACTGCCCAAGGGCGCCCAGGTCGAAATGGACGCCATCCTGGCCTTGTGAGGTCTGCACCGCCCGAGCCAGGGCCCATTCGGCGCACATTTCAGCGGTAACGGACCGCCCATGTCACAGGCACTGACAGATCTCCAGGGAGTTGGCCCAAGGCTGCAGGAGCGGCTCAGTGAGCTCGGCATTCATGCCGTAGAAGACCTGCTGTTCCACTTGCCGCTGCGCTACGAGGACCGTACCCACCTGCATGCGATCGGGGCCGTGCGCCCCGGCACACGGGTGTTGATCGAGGGTGAGGTCGAACATTCCGCCATCGTCCGGGGCAGGAGGTCGATGCTGGTCGTGGTCCTGTCGGACGGCACAGGCCGGGTCAACCTGCGCTTTTTCCATTTCCGCGCGCATCAGAAAACCCAGCTCGCACGCGGCGCGACGCTCCGTTGCTTCGGCGAAGTTCGCGCCGGCTACCAGGGGCTGGAGATGGTGCATCCCAGCTATACCCGGATCGTGCCCGGCCGGGAAACGCCTGTCGCCGACCGCCTCACCCCGATCTACCCATCTGCCGAAGGCCTGGGCCAGAACACCTGGATCCGGCTGACAGACCAGGCCCTGTCCGCCCTGTCGGCAGGTAAGTTGGAACTCGAGGAATTACTGCCGGAAGGCATGACCCGCAACCTGCGGCTGCCATCACTTGCTGAGGCAATTACCTATATCCACCGGCCGCCACCCGACGCCGACGTGACCGCACTGACTGAGCGCAACCACCCCGCGCAGCACCGACTGGCGATGGAGGAACTGCTGGCGCATAACGTCAGCATGCAACGCCTGCATCGCCGGCAACGGGCGCGGTCGGCTCCCGCCTTACCGGCCGAAACGGAATCCGAGCAGAAATTTCTGTCCCGGCTGCCCTTCGATCTGACTCGCGCCCAACTCCGTGTGCGAGACGAAATTACCAGCGACCTGTCCCAGTCGCACCCAATGCAACGCCTGGTTCACGGCGACGTCGGCTCGGGCAAAACCGTCGTTGCCGCCCTGGCTGCGCTGCGGGCCATGGGCAACGGCTACCAGGTCGCCATCATGGCCCCGACCGAGATTCTGGCAGAGCAGCACCTGCGGGTTTTCAGTGAATGGCTGCTGCCGATGGGAATCGAGCCGATATGGCTCAGCAGCAAGGTCACCGGTAAGGCGCGCACGGCTGCGCTGGAAGCCCTGGCCACAGACGCACCCATTGCCATCGGCACGCATGCCCTGATGCAGGAGGGTGTCGCCTTCCGACGGCTGGGCCTGGTGATCGTCGATGAACAGCACCGCTTTGGTGTCCACCAGCGCATGGCGCTGCTGGAAAAAGGCAGCGACGGTTCGGGTCAGCCACACCAGCTGATCATGACGGCCACACCGATTCCGCGCACCCTGGCCATGACCGCCTATGCCGGGCTGGAAGTCTCGGTAATCGACGAATTACCCGCCGGACGCAAGCCGGTAACCACCGTCGCGGTGGGCAACGAACGCCGCGGTGAAGTCATTCGCCGGGTGGCAGCGGCCTGCGGCGAGGAACGCCAGGCCTACTGGGTCTGCACCCTGATCGAGGAATCCGATGCGATCCAGGCGCAGGCTGCGGAAGCGGTGGCCCAGGACCTGCGCGAACGCCTGGACGAACTCAACATCGGTCTCGTGCACGGGCGCATGAAAGCGGCCGAAAAGCAGGCGGTCATGCAGGACTTCGAACGAGGGAACATACACCTGTTGGTCGCCACCACGGTGATCGAAGTCGGGGTGGATGTGCCCAACGCTTCGCTGATGATTATCGAGAACGCCGAACGCCTGGGCCTGGCCCAATTGCACCAACTGCGCGGGCGGGTCGGGCGTGGAGCGGTGCAATCATCCTGCGTCCTGCTTTACACCGCACCGCTCGGCGACCTGGCCCGGCAACGCCTGGACATCATGCGCCAGACCAGCGATGGCTTCCGGATTGCGGAAAAGGACCTCGAGCTTCGCGGTCCCGGTGAAGTGCTGGGGACCCGGCAAACGGGGATGCTGCAGTTTCGGGTGGCCGACCTCGCGCGTGATGCGCACCTGCTGCAACGGATCCCGGCCGTGGCCGACAGCCTGCTTAAACACCACCCCGAGCAGGTCGATAAACTGATCAAACGCTGGGTGGGTGATGCGTCCCGATTTGCCGGAGTCTGAACAGGCTGAAGTTCGACAAGATGGCCGACAGTTCTATAGACCGGCGACTTTCAGACCCCTGATTTCATTCCGTGCCTGGTTCACCTCGTCGAGGATGCGCTGGGTGATTTCTACGAAACGTGGATCGTCTCGCAAAAGGTCCAGCCGACCATCAATTTTCAGTAACCAGCTTTGACGCCAACCCCGGTCGTAGGCCTCCTCGAGCGAGGCCATAGCCTGGTCGCGCTCGCCCCTGAGCGCGTACAAAACCGACTGCGAATAGTAACTACCTGCATCTTCTATTCCATTGAGACGCGCCCGGTTCAACATACGCTCGGCTTCCTTCAGGCGTTGTTCGGCCAGGGTCTCATTGCCAAGACGATCGTTGAGTAATGCAGCCATCGACAGGATAAACAGCTGATTGTCATCGAGTGAAGACGATTGATCCGGGTTCACCGCGCGCTCCATGGCATCCCTGGCGGCCGCCACGTCACCGCGTTGAACCTGGATCAGGCCCATCTGAAAATGGTAGAAGCGCTGAAAACGCTCCGGCAGGGAGGCCACGTCAGAACCGAACTGCTCCTTGACGACGCGCTCGGCCTCCTCGAGGCGGCCGTCGAGCAGCAGGATTTCGAAATAACTCGATTTGAGATCGGCATTGTCGTTGAAGTCTTCGATGCCTGCCAGGAGCACTTCTTCCGCTTCGTCCAGTGCCCCGAGATTCAGCCAGGCCTTGGCCATCCCAGCGACCACCACGGGGCTTTCCGGCGCCAATCCGTAGGCGCGACTGGCATATTCCCAGCCTTCCACGAGGTCGCCGTGAGCCATGGCATAACCGGACAAAGTCCGCATCAGGCTGACGGACTCCGGACGAATTTGCGCCAGGTCGCGCAGCAGGCTGTGGGCGCTCTCATAGTCCCCGCGTACAAAGAGATTGCCGGCATAGTTGATGGCCAACAGCTCATTCAGGGGATCCAGCGCCATGGCTTCCTGCAGCACCAGGCCCTGCTCCGGAACCCTGCCACTTTCTCCAAGCAGGCCGCCCAGCCATAAGCGAGCCGGGATGTAATCCCCGTTCAGGCGAATGGCCTGCCTCAACGCCGACTCGGCCGAGTCGGTCTGACCAATCTGCCAGCGCGCCAGGCCCAACGCCGCAAAGGCTTCGGCGGACTCCGGATCCAGCGCCAGCGCCTTTTCGATCATCGGCTGAGCCCGCTCGATGGCCCGCATCTGCGGGATGTTGCCGTACGATGCCAACAGCAGCATCGAATCGGCAATGGCGGCATAGGCCGGCGCAAACTGCGGGTCGTGTTCCAGAGCCTTGGCGAACAATTCGATGGCCTGCTGGATTTCCTGCGGTGAACGCCGCCACCAGTGCAGGCGGCCGGTCCTGAATGCCTCGAAGGCGGCCAGGTTTTGCGTCCGGCCTGCTGGCTTCTGCTTCAGCCCGGCAAAAGAATCCACCAGCGCCGTGGCGATAGAACTGGCCACCTCGTCCTGGATGGCAAAGACGTCATCGAGTTCGCGGTCGAACGATTGCGACCAGATGTGATAGCCGTCATCCACGTTAATCAGCTGCGCGGTCAGGCGAATGCGGTTGCCGGCCTTGCGGATACTGCCCTCCAGCACCGTGGACACGTTCAACAGCCGGCCGATATCTCGGATGTCTTTTTGCGGGTCGCGGAAGGCAAATGACGAGGTGCGCGCCGCCACGTGCAGTCCATCCACCTGCGCCAGCAGGTTGAGGATTTCCTCCGCCACGCCATCGCTGAAATTCGCCTGGTTGCCTTCCTCGGAAAGATCGGTGAAGGGCAGCACGGCAATGGAATTTTCAGGGGCGGTGAAGTTCTGTTCGGCCTCGGCCACCTGTGGCGGCGCCCGAAAGACATCCCCGTAGTACGAGTAAAACCCATAACCCAGGCCCGCAGTGGCCAGGAACATCAGCGAAAATACGATAAAGCTCTGTGGCCGGGTTAGAAAGGTTGATCGGCCGGTTTTCTTGATGCCGCCCGAGGTGAAATCAAACTGCCAGGCGAGCAAAAATACGACGGGGAACAACAGGATCAGGCCGATCACGACCAGCGTGGGCAACCAGTCGGGCAGGCGCAGCGGCTCAACCGCGGCATCCATCAACTGCAGGATCGCGAACACGGCCACCGCATAGGCGCCGACCGTACGCAGCACCCTGCGCCGGATGAGCTCAGCGTAAACCGCCGAGATGAACGACTGGCGTTCCTCCATATTCCCCAACACCCTGACCTTCTTGTTAACCGGCGACCGAACCGCGCTTGAGTCGGATCAGACCGGATATATCCTTGTCATCATTGCCGCCCTCGAGCAGCACCTCGTAGTCCCTGATGGCCGATTCAACCATCGGTAGTTTGATATCCAAATCCTGTGCCAGTTGCCGGACGATCTTCAAATCCTTCAGCAGCAGCGCCGGTTTGAACCCTGTGTCGAACCGGTTTTCCAGCATGGTGGCGCCCCGGTGTTCGAGGAACCAGCTACCCGCTGCGCCAGCACCCAGTACAGTTAATAGACGCTCCGAAGGCAGATTTAGTTTCTCTGAAAGTGCCAAAGCCTCGCAAACGGCCTCCGCAACCCCACCCACGATGACCTGGTTGACGGCCTTGGTGGCCTGCCCGGAGCCGACCGGCCCCATGTGCGTGATGTTCGCGGAAATGGCCTCCAGAACTGGTCGAATTCGCTCAATTTCGGCGGAATTTCCCCCTGCCATCACCGACAAGGCGCCCCTTTTCGCACCTTCGACACCCCCCGAGACCGGCGCGTCCACGAATCCTACACCCACTGCGGCCAGGCGTTCCGCCAGGACCCGGGCAGTCAAGGGGTTGACCGTGGAAGTGTCGACCACGACATCACCCTGGTTCAGCCTGGGCAGCAGCTGTTCGACCACTTCCACCAGGTCTTCATCGGCCGACACGCAGGTCAGGACCACATTGCAGGCCCCCGCCAGTTGTTCCAGCGATGGAGCGGCTGTCACGCCAAGCTCCGTACCCAGTTCGGTGGCGCGGCTGGTCGTGCGATTCCACACCGCCTGCAGCAAGCCCGCGCTGGCCAGGTTGCGGGCCATCGGCCCGCCCATTGCGCCCAGACCAACAACACCGGTGCGTAATTTTCCGCTTGCGCTCATAGGGCTTCGTCACCCTGTTCGCCGGTCCGGATTCGCAGGGCCTGTTCGATCGGCTGGACAAAGATCTTGCCGTCACCGATACGACCCGACACCGCGGACTCGGCGATGGCGTCCACCACGGCCTCGACACGATCGTCGGGTACCGCGATCTCCAGTTTCAGCTTGGGCAGAAAATCGACCACGTATTCGGCGCCCCGGTACAACTCGGTATGACCCTTTTGCCGTCCGAATCCGCGAACCTCGGTGACCGTCATCCCCTGCACGCCTACCTCGCCGAGTGCATCACGAACGTCATCGAGCTTAAACGGCTTGATAATCGCGGTTATCATCTTCACTTGGGTTACTCCTCTGATGGTCGCTGATCCGACTTTACTGCCCGTCCATTGGAGTGGCAAGCCGACCGGTCAAATACAGGTAAATCACCATGATCAACCTTGGAAAAATCGACGAAATCGTTACTCGCCTGACAGATTCCCTGCCACCGGGCGCCAGCCAGTTGCGCGAGGACCTGGAACGCCAGTTCCGCTCGGTACTGAAGAACGCTTTCGAAAAAATGGACCTGGTCAGCCGCGAGGAGTTCGAGCAGCAGAAGGCACTGCTGGAACGAGCGCAGGTCAGGCTGGAGGCGCTTCAAAAACAGATTGACGAACTGGAAACGTGAGTCGTTTCAACGCAGACAGGGGGTCATGGGTCCAGAGTGCGTCACTCCGGCGTTTTACTCTGACCCCGAATTTTTGACAAAGGTGCCGCGGCTGTATCGGCGCAGCTTAAGACCTGGGTAAGGGCCACTCAGGAGTGGAGTCTTTTGGGCAGGGGATTGATTATCAGAAACAATCGTCGCCGGAAGTGTGCTGTTGAAATTGGTCGGATATTGGCCGGTGGGTGACAAGGACCTTCCACTTGCATTACATTAACGCCTGCGCAGATAAAAACAGAGCATGGACGCGCATTTTTCGGAACGCAAACGACTGGATGCTGCGCCGTCCCGGGTTTTCGTTTGTCTCCGCAACAGCCCTGAATTCAGGGTGACTGCGAGGTCCACAGTGCCAAAACCAGCTCAGAAGCGGAACAAGCCGCGCCTACCCGGCAAGGTTTCGGACCGCGACGCCACCCAAAAAGAACAGACACTTGAGCTCTTCCTCGCTGGGACAGATGCGTGCGTTGCTTTGCTTGATGCTGACCTGAAAGTCATCAAAGTTAGCGATGCGTATGCCAGGGCACGCGGGGAAGCGCGGAGCGAGTTCCCCGGGACCATGGCTGCCGAGCTATACAGCGAAGAGGAACTTCACTATTTTGAGCGGGCGAGGAAAACCGGCAAACCAGCCCGTATTACTGCCCGTCAGTTGCACAGGCCGGAAGCGGAAGAGACGCAAGCCAGCTATTGGGACTGTTTGCTGAACCCTGTGCGCGATGCCCATGCGGGCGTCCCGGCACTGCTGATTACAGAGACCAATGTAACCAGCCAGGTGCGCGCCGAGGGATCGCTGCACCAGATGGCACGAATACTCGCGGCCATCGGCAACGCGCAGGAACTGGATGAGCCCACGGCGGAAGGCCAGCAATCGTTGAACAGGCTCCTGGCCGACACCTTGCATCTGACCGGCAGCGAATACGGCTTCATCGGCCAGTTGATCGGGCCAGAAGACGGCCGCATTCGTCTAAGGATTCCGGTCATCCTCAACTTTGCTGCGGAGGAAGGCGTCGCAAAGCTGGATGTGACCGACGACTGTCTTGAAATCGAATTGCCTGAAGGCGGGGGGCTGCTCGGACAGGTGCTGCAGCATGGCCGGGCTGCACTGGCCAACGACCCTGCCGAAATCCCGCTGGACCTGGGGTTGCCCGCAGGCCATCCGCCGCTCACTGCCTTGCTGTGCCTGCCGCTGGAGAGTGAGCACAACAGGGGCATCATCTGCGTGGCCAATTCTCCCGATGGCTATGACTCGTTCTTGCCCGACGCGCTTCGGCCACTTCTGAAGACTTACCTGAAGCAGTTCGATTCCCTTGTGATCAAAGCCGAGCGGGATACCGCCCTCTTCTCACTGGACCAGAGCACGCATCTGGTGAGCGGCCTGGCGGTGCCCGCAATCGAGAGCGAACACGACACGCTGATCGAATTGATCAACCTGATCTACGAGGAGGTTGAGCATGAGGGCGATCATGAGACAATCATTCGCACCATGAAGCAGTTGGAGAAGGCCACCTCCGAGCATTTCCTCCATGAGGAATTATTGATGGACAGCATTGGCTATGCCGAATTGGACAGCCACCGGGAAAACCATCAGCAATTACTGCGAGTACTGCGTAAACACATCACGCGCTACCAGGCTGACCCGGACCAGGATCTATACCCATTAAAGACGACACTAACCACCTGGTTCGGAAAACATTTCTCTACTTACGATTTGCGCATGAACCAACAGTTTCAGAAGCGGCACTGACGG
>JAHEFS010000019.1 GCA_024640045.1 Chromatiales bacterium
CCGTAATTGCCAACCCGGCCGTGATTGACCTGTTGCGACGGGTCATGGCGCCCTATCCGCTGGCGGTGCCCGCAGTTTCCGCAGCCATGCGCGTGACGGACGAGTCAGTCAGGCGGCAGCAGCGGGTCATGATTTCCGAAGTGATCGAGCAGAAATCAGTCTTGCTGGACTGCCTTGAGCATCAACCCTGGGTCCTGGCCAGCTGGCCAGGCGAGGCGAACTTCATCCTTGCCCGGGTAAAGGATGCGGCTGGACTGACTGCATGGTGTGAACAGCATGACATCCGTATTCGGAATTTCGACGGCCAGCCAATGCTCGATGACTGCGTTCGCTTCAGCATCGGCAGCAGTGAAGAAAACCGGGCGCTGATGAAAGCACTGGAAACCTATGGAGCACCCGCATGAGCAGTAACAAGAGACGTATCCTGTTCATCGATCGCGATGGCACGCTGATCATCGAGCCGCCGGACGAGCAGATCGACTCACTGGAGAAGCTGGAACTGGTTCCGGACGTGATCCCGGCCCTGCTGGAGTTGCGCGACGCGGGTTACGAATTCGTCATGGTCAGCAACCAGGATGGGCGCGGTACGGACTCTTTCCCGGAAGAGGATTTCATCATCCCGCACCGCAAAATGCAGGACCTGTTCGCCTCACAGGGCATCAACTTTAGTGCCGAACACATCGACCCGCATTTCGAGGCGGACAAGGCACCGACCCGCAAGCCGGGTATTGGCATGCTGCTCGATTACTTGCGCTCAGGAGAGCTGGATTTTGCCGACTCCTGGGTGATCGGCGACCGTGAAACCGACCTGCAGATGGCGGAAAACCTCGGCGTCGGCGGAATATTGCTGGATACGAACACGGGTTGGAAAGAAATCGCCCGCCGCCTGTGCCGGCGCCCGCGTGTTGGCACCGTTCAACGCCAGACCCGGGAAACAAAGATTGATGTCCGCGTCGACCTCGAAGGCAAGGGAGCAGAAATCAGCACCGGGATTGGTTTCTTCGACCACATGCTGGAACAGGTCGCCAGCCACGGCGGGTTCGCGTTGCAACTGGTTTGCAGTGGGGACCTGGAGGTGGACGAGCACCACACGGTGGAAGACTGCGCGCTGGCATTGGGCCAGGCGCTGGACCAGGCGCTCGGCGAGCGCCGCGGCATTGGCCGTTACGGCTTCGTGCTGCCCATGGATGAGTCCCTGGCACAGGTGGCCGTGGACCTGTCCGGCCGGCCCGCGCTCGTGTTCGAGGCTGATTTTCCGCGCCAGGAGGTAGGTGAGCTGTCCACCGAGATGGTCCGGCATTTCTTCCAGTCCCTGAGCCAGTCACTGCGAGCAGCCCTGCACCTGAAAGTGACGGGAGAGAACACGCATCACATGGTGGAAGCCCTGTTCAAGGGCTGCGGCCGCGCCCTGCGCCCTGCGCTGCAACGCCAGGGCAGCGAACTACCCAGCACCAAGGGCATACTCTGATGACACTGGCGGTGGTCGACAGCGGTGGAGCCAACATCACCTCGGTGATGCAGGCCCTGCAGCGACTGAACACCGAGGCGGTGTTTACCGCTGATCCTGAAATCATCGCCAGCGCCGAGCGGGTCATTCTGCCCGGTGTTGGCAGCGCCGGGGCCGCAATGGAAAGCTTGCAAAGTACCGGCCTGGACCGGTTGATTCCCCGGTTACAGCAACCCGTACTGGGCATCTGCCTCGGTATGCAGCTGCTGTTCCGGCACTCGACGGAGAAGGACACGCCCCTGCTGGGCATCATCGATGCCGATGTTGACCGGTTACCGGACCAGCCCGGGTTACGGATACCTCACATGGGCTGGAACCAGATTGAACCGCAAAGGCCCGACGACCTGCTGAACGGCCTGGACGCGGAATGGTTTTATTTCGTCCATTCCTACGCGGCGCCTGTTGGCCCCTGGACCCTGGCCACCAGCCGACACGGGCGCACATTCAGCGCCATTGTTCAGCAGGGTAATTTTCGCGGCGCCCAGTTCCACCCCGAGCGCTCCGCCCGGGCCGGCGCCCGTCTCCTGAAAAACTTCTTGGAGCTCCCATGCAACTGATACCCGCGATTGACCTGTTGGACGGGCGCTGTGTGCGCCTGCGGCACGGAGATTTCGAACAAGTGACCTTTTATGACGTCGACCCGGCCGAGCTGGCACGAGCCTATCACCAGGATGGCGCCGAATGGCTACACGTGGTCGACCTGGCCGCCTCGCGCGACGGAGAGTCCGCCGATACCCGGCACCTGTTCGAGCTGCTCGACAAAGCACCGCAGCAAGTGCAGACCGGCGGTGGGGTGCGTTCGGCTGCTGATGTCGAGGCACGTCTGAACGCGGGTGCGGCCCGGGTGGTCGTTGGCAGTATTTGCGCCCTGGAACCGGAGCGATTCGTTTCATGGCTGGAACGCTTCGGCCCGGATCGACTGGTGGCCGCGCTGGATGTGCGCCTGGACCGTTCGGGTATTCCCTGGCCGCATGCCCACGGCTGGACCCAGTCCGCTGACCGCGACCTGTACGACCTGCTGGACGAACTGTCCCGTCGTGGCCTGCGCCACCTGCTGTGCACAGACATCGGCCGCGATGGTGACATGAGCGGCCCCAATGGACTGCTCTACCAACTGCTGGTCGCGCGCTATCCACGTATACAGCTGCAGGCCTCCGGTGGAATAGGCAGCCTGGAAGATCTGATCATGGCGAGGGCCAGCGGCGCCGCTGGCGCCATCACTGGCAAGGCCCTGCTGGAAGGTGTGTTCACAGTGGAGCAGGCCATCCTGTACCTGGAGGCAGCCCCGTGGCAAGCCCCCATCGAGTAGCGCCCCGCATCATTCCCTGCCTGGACGTGCGTGATGGCCAGGTGGTTAAGGGCGTGCAATTCCGCAACCATCGCGTGATGGGCGACATCATCGAACTGGCCGCGCGTTACCGGGACTGGGGAGCAGACGAACTCGTGTTCTACGACATCACTGCCAGCCCCGAAGGCCGACGCGTGGACGTGGACTGGGTGCGCAGGGTTTCCGAAACCATCGACATTCCGTTCTGCGTGGCGGGCGGCATCCGCAGCGTGGACGACGCCCGGCAGGTGCTGTCGCAGGGCGCCGACAAGATTTCCATCAATACCCCGGCGCTGGAACGGCCGGACCTGGTCGATGAACTGGCGCGGGCATTCGGCAGCCAATGTGTGGTCATCGGCATCGACTCAATCCGCGACGGCCGTGACTACACCGTGCGCTCTCACACCGGTACCCCGGACGCCATGCGTACGCCGGGGCGAGCCACAATGGACTGGATTCACGAAGTCGGTGAACGCGGTGCCGGGGAGATCGTGCTGAACTGCATGTCAGCCGACGGCACCCGGGCCGGATTTGACATCGAACAACTGCAGTCCGCACGCGCCGCTACCTCGCTACCGCTGATCGCCTCGGGCGGCGCGGGTGAACAGCGACACTTTCTGGATGTGTTCCGCGATGCGGACGTGGACGGCGCACTGGCCGCCACCGTGTTCCACAGCGGGCAGATCGCCATCCCTGAACTGAAAAGCTACCTGGTTGACCAGGGTGTAGGAGTCAGACCATGTTGAACATTGAAACCCTGGCCTGGGAAAAAATGGGTGGGATGATCCCCGCCATGGTGCAGGACGCCTTCGACGGCCGCCTGCTAATGCAGGCCTACATGAACCGAGCGGCGCTGGAGCAGACCATGGACAGCGGCCAGGTCACGTTCTTCAGCCGCAGCCGGCAGTCCCTCTGGACCAAGGGAGAAACTTCGGGTAATTACCTGGAACTGGTGGATGTGATTCCGGACTGCGACGGCGACGCCTTGCTGGTGCTGGCCCGCCCCTCCGGCCCGGTCTGCCACCTGGGCGCCGACACCTGTTTCGAAACCGAAGAGCGGGTTCAAACGGACCTGTCCTTCCTGGCACGGTTGGAACGGGTCATTGCCCAGCGTGATTCCGATCGCCCGCAGGGCAGCTATACTGTTAAATTACTGGAAGCAGGTGTTAAGCGCGTTGCCCAAAAAGTCGGCGAGGAGGGTGTTGAAACCGCACTGGCAGCCACTGCCGGAGACTCGGAGGAGTTGCTGAACGAGTCGGCTGACCTGATTTTTCACCTGTTGGTATTGCTGCGTAGCCGCGGCGAGAGCCTGGCCGATGTCGTGGATACGCTCAGCCGGCGTCACGGAGAGTAAGTAAAAGACATGAAATACACCATCAGGCCCATCGATCAAGCCGACAACGAAGCGATCGCCGCCATCGTCCAGCGCGTGACGGCCGAAATCGGCGCCACCGGCTGCGGTTCTTCCAGCGAGGATCCGGAAGTCGCGGATATGTTCAGCGCCTACAGCGCACCCGAGGCTGCATTTTTCGTGGTCGAATCGCGCGGACGGGTGCTCGGTTGCGGTGGCTTCGGCCCGCTTTCAGGAGGCCCTGAAGGCACCTGCGAGTTGCGCAAGATGTACTTCCTGCCTGAGTTAAGAGGCCAGGGGGCGGGGCGCGAGTTACTGGAACTGTGCCTGGATGAGGCGCGCAAGGCAGGCTTCGGATACTGCTACCTGGAAACCCGTGACTCCATGGCCGTGGCCAAGATTCTCTACCAGCACCACGGTTTCGAAATGCTGGATGAACGCATGGGCGACACCGGCCACTTCATGTGCCGCACTTTCATGGGGCAAAAACTCTGAGTCGTCAGAGCTTGGCGAGATCCAGTGAATCGCCTGGTGCCGGGCAAGTGACGCGGGCGCCGTTCCGGTTGGCCAGGTAATCCGCGAACGCGATTCGCGAATCATCTTCTCCATGCACCAGGAACACCGGCGGGCGGTTTTCCATGCACTCGTACCAACGTGCCAGGTCATCCTGGTCACCATGGGCAGACAATCCTCCAACGGTATGAATCTGCGCCCGAACACGAACATCCATTCCGTGTATGCGCACTGATTCATGGCCATCGACCAGCCTTCGACCCATTGAGCCCTGCGCCTGGTAACCAACAATGATCACCTGGGTGGACGTCTGATCGAGACCGCGCTTCAGATGGTGCACGATGCGGCCTCCGTTGCACATGCCGCTGCCGGCGATGATGATGGCGCCGGAACGGATCCGGTTGATCGCCATCGAGTCCTCGGTCGTCTTGCTGAGCTTCAGGTTGGGCAGTAGCGGCATTCCCCCATTTTCACGGCGCAGGTTCGTGGCCTCTTCGTCGTAGAGGTGATCGTAATCCCAGTACACCTTGGAAGCCTCGATGGCCATGGGACTGTCGAGGTAGATTCGGAACCGCTCCAGTCCCCATTCGTCGAAATGCTTGCCGAGTTGGTACAGGATTTCCTGGCTGCGACCGATGGCGAACGCCGGAATCAGGATATTCCCCTTGTTGGCGCCGGCGCGGGCAATGATTTCACCAATCTCCTCGATGGTTTTGTCGCGGTCACGATGCCTGCGGTTGCCGTAGGTCGATTCCATCAGCACCACGTCGGCGCGGTCGATGGGTTCCGGATCCCGCAGGATGGGGGTGTCGTACTGACCCAGGTCGCCGGAAAAAACGATCTTTCGTTCAAGATCACCCTCCCGTACCCAGACCTCGACTGCGCAGGAACCAAGAATATGCCCGGCGTCGCAGAACCTGATCGAAACGCCCGGTACAACTTCCGTCTTCTGGCGATACCGGGCCGGGCGCAGTTGACGCAGCACCTGTTCCCCCTCCTCGAAGGTGAACAACGGCTTGATCTTCTTGCCCAGCTTGCGCGTCAGGTATTCGGCATCGCGCTCTTCGAGCCTGGCGGCATCGGCCAGCAGAATTGCCACCAGTTCGCACGACGCTTCATGCGCGATGACCGGACCGCGAAAGCCCCGCTTGACCAGAACCGGCAAGCGACCACAATGATCGAGGTGGGCATGCGAAAGCACCACCGCGTCCACCGCGGCGGCATCGAACGGAAACGGGTCTGCGTTGCGTGCCTCATCCTTGCGCCCCCCCTGGATCAGACCACAGTCCAGCAGGACGGTTTTGCCCGCGACACGGAGGACGTGGCATGAGCCAGTGACCTCACCCGCCGCGCCGAAAAACTCCAGTTGCACGCTATCCTCCCGTTGGCCAGCGTTTACTTGGGAAACATGAGTTGCAACTGCAGGCGCAACTGCCAGTCAGCTGCGAAATCCGGTTTCTTCACGTTGTAGTACACACTCGCCTGCATATTGACCGGTTGTTTTCCAAACCGGGTGATCTGGCCGATTCCCAGCCCCAGCGGTACGGTCCAGCGCTCTGTGCTGTCCGCTTCCCAGTTGGACGTGATGACGGGGGCAAAGGTCAGGTAACGGCCAGGTTTGTCCGGAAAATTGTAGTTAATGAATGGCTGAATCAGCATGACGTTGACTTCGTTACGGCCGTCATTCTCTGAAACTGACCAGACATTGTTGATCAGTCCGCCGATCACCCATGGGCCAATACTCTTCAGCGCCACGGCGCTGGGACCCAGGCCAAAAACGCCTTGGCCCAGGCGATCGCTGCTGGCCGTGTCGAACTGGGTAACCATTCCAGCGCCCCAAATCAACCCGCTGGCTGTCGGCTGTTTGGGAGACAAGAAAGCGGACAGCTGAATGTCACCCAGGCCATTGCGTCGATCCTGCCCCGGTGAAAAGCCGGGTTGCGAGAGCACCGGAATGATGGTGCGCGTGATCAGGTTCCATTTTTCGCCGAAGTCGAAAGGAACTACCGGTTGGATATTGAGAATGTTCTGGGTCTCTTCATCCGGACCCACGTTGAAATTCGTATTATTCTGAAATGGCACGCTGATCAGGCTGGCAATCGGGTTCTGGGCTGCTTTCGCCAAGGCTTCTACGTCCTGCGCCAGTGCGGGCCCGGTTGAACTCAGTGACAGGCCCAATACGATACTGACAAATGACAGTTTCTTCACGTTATTTGCTCCCATGATTCTCCAGTGTGCTCGCCTTGTGACGCCTTTACCATGACAGGCATCAAGTGCCCAAATAGAGCCTAATGCAGGGCTTTCCCACAACCAACGAGCACCTCACTACCCACCCGCACCAGGACGCTGGTTTCATAAATATGGTCAGCCATGCTGTCCTGGCAGGGTCCCGGCCGCAGCTCGACCATGACGGGAATTTTGCCGGCCAAACCAGCGAATACCGAACCTACGCCCTCGGTAAGATCCGCGGGCGCGCCGGCGGTAAATTGCAGGCGGCGCTCGCCGTAGTCAGTCACCAGCACGCTGGGCTCATCGCTAAACAGCTCCAGCGTCCAGCCAGGTTCATTACCAAGCCCGCGGAAATCAGCGCCGCGAAGTTTTGCGTCTTCGAAAGGCGTTTCCAGGCGGTTCAGTACGCACTTAACCTGGCGATCTGCAACCTCCAGCGTGGCCTCATCATCCTTGCTCCAGAACTGCACTTCAGCCGTCGCGTAGCGCGCGCCGGAAGCTGAAGGCGCCTGCGGGAGCTCTACCGTTTCGCCTGGCAGGAACACCCACAGGCTGTCGCCCTTGTAACTGGTTACCAGGTACTGACCGTCATCACAGTCCCAGGCATGGCTGTTGCGACCAGTCGCCGTAGCGGCGCCATCCGCTTCCGACTGCCCCGGGAAACGCGCCAGCGCCTTTTCCTCGCCCATCATCTGTTGCCGAACCAGGGGAATCGGCGGGCCGCCGTAGGACAGGAAAGTATCGTGAAATTCCTTCCAGGCCGCACGCCCTCCGCGGCTGGCGGTCCAGTCCTCGCGCAGCTGCCTGATCAGCAGCTTGCCCATGTTGTAATTGAGGTAGCCGGGATCGTAGGTACCGCGTGCAGCCTGCTGAATGGCCGTGCCCTCGGATTGGAAACCCTCTTCCACGAAAAAGCGTTTTGATTGCTCCACCGACCAGCCCTGGGTGTGCAGCCCGATGGACGACAGGAAGCGTGCATTGCGCAGCAGGGCGTTGCTCAGTTGGCCAATCCGGGTTTCCGGATCGGCGCCGCGCAGCCCGGCCTCCAGCATCATCTCTTCGGTGTAGTGTGCCCAGCCTTCGCTGTAAGCGTAACCGACGAAAGTGCGGCCAAAAATCCAGGGTGAATTCTTGGCATGCAGGAAATTCAGGAAGTGTCCCGGCCAGACTTCATGCACGGAGGTGAATAACAGGTCTGACTCGCCTGGAATGTAATCGGCCTGCACATCCTCGGGCCAGGCCGGGTTGGGCGGAGAGATGTAATAGACCGAGGGCTGGTCCTTTTCCCAGGGACCGGGAATGGAAATATAGGCCGAGTTGGAACGAGCATACGGTGGCGATTCCATGACCAGCGCCTCCTCGGTACCGGGGATGCTGACGAGGTCTTCGGCGACCATGAATTCCCGGATCTCACCCAACTGGTCCCGCGCACTTTGCACCGGTCCATCGGCAGGCTTGCGATCGCTCATCACGGCGAAACAGTCCTGGATACCTTGACCTGGCGCCAATTCGGCACAAGCCTCGCGCAGCGCCTGCAGGTTGCGCTCCATGTCAGCCCGGCCAATGGCCTCGAGTTCCTCCAGCGAGATATCGACCCGCTCGGTGTCCCACAGCATCTGGCGGTATAGCTCGGGACCCAGGGCGTATTCATCGGTCGCCGTCGGGCGGTTCGACTCCAGCCATGCGGCCAGTTCTGCCATGGCGATCACCGCTGCTGCATTGGCCTCGGTAAAAGCGACCTGCAGCTCGGCATCGTCCACCTCTGCCCAGATGGCCGGGACGTCATTCTCGAAATATTCCGCGTAACCACCAAATGAGTCGATGCCCAGTTGCAGCCAGGTCAGGGGCATGGGCATTTCCAGGTTTTCGCGAATCTGCGCGGCTGCACTTGGAATGTTCTCCAGGTAACGCGTAAACGCCGCCATGCGCTGCTCTTTCGGTGCGTAGTTCAGCGTGATGAACGGACCGGGATCGAGTGAGTCGTTCAACCAGCCCAGGTAAAACTGCGGATTGCGAAATGGCCAGCGAGCCTTTTCCGCCCAGAACAGGTCGTGGTCCAACCAGGCCACGAAGTATTCGCGCTGGTATTGCTGCTGAGCGCTGAGTTGGTCCGTGGGAAAAGCCATGGCTGCATCGCGAGCGGTATGCAGTCGGGCGATCTCCGCCTGGATCCCGGCCCGGCTCCAATCGGGTAACTGGCCATCGAATTCATGACGCCCCTGCATGACGGCGACCTGCGGGTGCGCCGCCAGGTGTTCCTCGATATAACGCTCGACAAAGGCATCCCAGCTTTCGGTTTCGACCGGAGATGCTGCCGGCTCGACCTGGGCCACGGGGGGATCGGCTTGCTGGCAAGCAGCGAGGGACAACAGTGCAACCGCGAAAACGGCAATCAGGGACAGTTTATAGGACTGGCTCATACGGGCTCCGGCATCGATGGGACGGCTAGTTTACTGGACCAGCGCACCCTGATCCACGCAAGAAGCCGGCGCCGGGCAGGCCACGCAGGGCATGAGCAGCCCCTGGCGCCTAATCCTGCGCGACTTCGTAGATGTCGTAACTGACCTCGCCCTTTTCCAGGAATACCTTACCGACACCGACGCAAAACGCACGGTTCATCCACTGGTAGTCGGGATGCGCGGTCTGGTATCTCGGCTGGATGCGCAGCCCAATACCGCCTGCGGGAGGCGGCGCACCGTCGAGAAAATTCTGATAACCGTCTGGCCCAAGGTCCATGACGCCCTGGTAGTACGAGTAAATCAGGGCTCCATCATGAGTTTCGATCGTGACGCGGACATCGAGGATGCCCACCCCATCGGTGCGGATGGTCAGCCAGTCGGCGCCGACCGGGCGGATGACCCCCTTGACCCTGGGGCCCAGCGCCTCGCCGCCTGTGATGTAGACGTTCAATCGCAGTCCCTCGGCCACCGGGCCGATGACCTCGGGCTCGGCCAATGTGGCCCGGTAGGACGTGACGAGCTTCATTTCATACGGGTAGTCGAACTTCATCTTGATGGCTCTCCGTGTGAGCGAATTTTTCAGACTTGACCGGGCGACGAAAGCCCCCTGTCGCCCGCTTGCCCTATTGAGGCAGCGCCACCTCGAACTCGATGGCACCCAGCTGCGCCGGCGACCGACCGATCGACTCCAGGAACGGCAACCAGCGGGGATCGTCGTGAATGTTGGCAAACTCGAGCTGGCCCACAATATCCGACAGGCCCGGGTCCTTGTATTCCACCGCCTTGTCCAGCCACTCGAAGGCCCGGTCTGCCTCGTTGCGGTAAGCCAGTACATAGGCAATGTTGTAGGCCCACTCCTGTTCATTCTTGTCGATCGCTTCATTGAGCGCGGCATCCGATAATTCGGTCCGGCCCAACGCGTGGTAAACGTTCACCAGGCCCAGCAAACGGTAGGCTTCGAATTCTTCCTGCTCAACAGCGGCCAGCGCGGCCTCCGGCTCACCCTTGAGCAACAGGGCCGTTCCAATAAGGTTGCGGGCTCCGATCATGTCCGGGCTCAATCGCAACGCGGTCTCGAAAGATGCAATGGCCTCATCCCAGCGGCCCATCCTGAGATAGGCCATACCCAAGCTGTAGTGACTCCCGGGACTCACCGGATCACGGGCATTGACGTACTCCAGCAGCGCGAGAGACTGTTCAGAGTGGCCCAGAGACGATAACAGGAGGGACGCCTTGCGGAGCATGTCCAGGTTGGCCGGCTCCAGCGCAAGTCCCCGCTGGTAATACTCTGCGGCGGCAGGCAGATCCATCAGGCTATCGGCGACGTAACCCAGGGTCGCGTATGCAGGCGCATAGGATGGATCCAGCGTCAAAGACTTTTCGGCGGCCTCGCGGGCCATTGCGTAGCCTTCCTCAAAGGGCAGGATGCCAGCGCTTGCCTGGTTGCCATAGTTCTCGGCCAGGCCGGCCCAGGCGGCGGCGTAGTTGGGGTCGATGGCCAACGCCTGCTGGTACAACTCAGTGGACTGCGTGGAACCCTCGGCGGTCAGCTGGCGGCCCAGGTGGCGGGCCTGCAGGAACAACGCATAGGCTGCCGGATCGGTCTCCTGCACCTGCGGCGCCTCGCCCAGCAAGGTGACCTTCAGTTGTGCCACCACGGTCGCCGCAATCTCGTCCTGGATGGCGAATACATCATCCAGCGTGCGGTCGTAGGTTTCAGACCACAGGTGATAACCGTCCTCAGCATGAATCAGCTGGGCGGTGATGCGCACCCGGTTCCCGGCCGTACGCACGCTCCCTTCCAGCACATGGGCGACCTTCAGGATTTCACCGACCTCGGCAATCTGCATCTCCTTGCCTTTCAGGGAAAACGAGGAGGTGCGGGCGGCAACCTTTAGTTCCGGCACCCGGGCCAGCAGGTTGAGCAGTTCCTCCGACAAGCCGTCAGAAAAGTATTCCTGGTCCTTGTTGGGCGACATGTCGGCAAAGGGCAGTACCGCGATGGAGCGGTCCGGTTCCACTGTCGAGGGATCGGCCATCGCTGTGGGGGCCGCTGCCGAAGTCTCCGCAGCCGCCTGCTCGGTCACTGCCTGCGTGGTCGCTTCGATGAGCGCGGCGTCGCGTGAAGCGGACAGCACCAGCTTGTCATAGGCGAGATAAACGATGGCCAGCGCCATGACCGCGAAGATCAGATGATTGAGCTTCTTGCCAGTCTGCGGCGTGATTGATTGCGTGCGATCAACCTCGTGTTCACGCTTGAGCCCCTCCGGGGTCATCTCGAATGCCCAGGCGAAAAACAGGGCGAACAACAAACCCGCTGCCATCAGCACCAGCACGGTCTTCATCACCCAGTCGGGCGTGCCGAAGCTTTCGAAAATCAGCTGCAGCACCTGTGCTGCCAGCCAGGCGACCACGATATAGGCGATGCCTACCTTGAAGACGTTGCGGCGTTTGAGTTCGTTGAACAGGGACACGGTCAGGCTTCTGGGTCGCCGATATTGCGAACAAGCCTAGCCGCTTGGCTGGCTAATGCCAAATGAACCACGGAAGATCGTGCCTCACTGGGCACAGACAAGGCCAGTTCGTGCTGCTGCATCGCCCGCCGGACAGGTCAATAGATCTCCAGACCCTTCTTCACTGTGACATCCATGTCGGGTCCGTTCGAAACAGTGATCGCATAGCGGCCAATGCCCAGCCCGCGTGTCGTTAGCGTGACCCTCATCTCGGTACCTGACTGATTGACCGAAGGTGCGTAGGTCGAGCCCTGGAACCGGACCGTCGTCTGGCTGCCGAACCCGGAGCCCAGGATAGTCACCACGACCTCGTTCACGCCCCACACAGCGGTGGAGGGATCGATGTCTTCGACAAACGGCCGCTGCAGCACGGGTGCTGCGCTGGCCACGGGTGCGACAGGCTGCGAAGGCGCCGCCGAAACCGCTTTTTCTGCCGCCACTGCTGGCACGACTGCCGCCATACTCTCGGCCGAGCAGTCTGCGGAACATCTGTCGCCACTGCCCGTATTACCGTCGTCGCAGGCCTCTCCCTCGTTCAGTACGCCGTTGCCGCAGGTTTCGCTGCACAGGATATTGCTTTCCTTGTCGAATCCGATCACGAACGAACCTTCCGGGCAGACCTGGCCGGCTGGCGGACGAAGTGCGGACGCGTCAGCAGCCAGAGCTGTCTCGACCAGAAGCAGGGCTGCCACAGCCGTGACTGAAAACAACAAAACGCGTGCACTTCCAAGCATGATGAATTCCCGTTGCAGCAAGGTCGATACTATACGACAGGAATAACTGACCAGCACGCTCCACCGCCTGTTCAGCATAAAAAAACCCCGGCCGCAGCCGGGGTTTCGATTTTTCGGTGCGATCGAAAGTGAAACCTACTTCACCCCATGCATCAGCTTGTTGATCAAAGGTGCAAAGACCAGGTACAACACACCGAAGCCCAACCCCAGCCAGAACAATTGCATGTACACGTCCTGGTATTGAGTTATCGACGCGGCAGTCATCTCGCCATGTGCATTGCTGCTGCCTCCGGAAGCGATCGCCGCAATCAGGCCAGCCACGTACTGCGCCATAGCGATCGACAAGAACCAGCCGCCCATGGCCAGGCCCACCTCTTTCTCGTCCGCAAGCTTGGTCACCATCGACAGTCCGATGGGCGACAGGCAGAGCTCACCCGTGGTGTGCAGCAAGTAGCATAGTGCCAGGAAAACCCAGGGCACCAGGCCGGCGGCATTCTGCATGTTGCTGATGGCCCACACCAGCACATAAAAGCCCAATGCAACCTGAATAAGGCCCAGGGCGAACTTGCGCGGAATCGACGGGTTCATACCCATCTTTTCCAGTTTCGGCCAGGCGGCTGCGAATACCGGGGCAAAGATCAGAATGTAGAGCGGATTGAGTGACTGGAAGATGCCAAAGCCACCCGCCTGCCAGGTTTCCATGCCGCCGTACATCGGCGTGGAAAATTCACGTGCAAAGAAGTTCAGCGAACTGCCAGCCTGCTCAAACAGCGCCCAGAAACAGGCATTGGCGGCGAACAAAATCAGCATGGCGATGTATCGATGCATCTGGACCTTGTTGCCCGAACGAATACCCGCACCAATGAAATAAATCACCAGCCCGAGCATGATCGCCATCAACAGGTACCCCAGCACCGTGCTGGCCGACAGCAGGAAATACACCACGCCGGCTAACACCAGCGCGCCGGCGCCAACGGCAAAGAAGCGGCCCCAGCCATCCTTGCCCGGCTCCGGTCTTCCTACTTTACCCAGTGATTTTTTAGCTACTTCGAGGAACAGGGTGGACAGGATCATGCCAATGCCCGCGGCGAAGAAGCCCCACTTGAGACCCCATGTAGCACCAATCCAGGAGGCGGTCACCAGCGGCGCGAACATGGCGCCAAGGTTGATCCCCATGTAGAAGATTGTGAAACCGGAGTCTCGGCGCACGTCACCCGGCGCGTACAGCTTGCCGATCATGGTGGAGATGTTCGGCTTGAACAGGCCGTTGCCAGCGACAATCAGGGCGAGACCCACCAGGAACCAGGTCAAGTCCTCGACCAGCAGAACAAAAAGACCGGCCGCCATGATAATGGCGCCCAGCAGGATCGATCTCTGGTAACCGAGGATCCGGTCGGCCACGTAGCCGCCTGCGATGCCGGTGGCGTACACCAGGGCCGTATAGCCGCCATAGACGAGGCTGGCCTGCGCATTTGCCTCCGCGCCCAGGTTACCGAAAAATGTGGTCGCAACATATACAGCGAGTACCGCGCGCATACCGTAGTAGGCGAAGCGCTCCCACATCTCGATGTTGAAGAGTTGCCACAGGGCTTTTGGGTGGCCCATGAATTCGCCTGTCGGCAAACCGGGCTGTGGTGCGTTTGGAACGTCAGTCTGGGTGCTCACGCTGTCCCTCCGGATTCTTAAGGTGTTCTACATGCAAGGACGCGACGGCAGGCCGCGCGCCAAATTGCGGCAAGGATAGCAGAGTCCAGAACCCGATGGGATTCGACCGGAGCAAGACTTGATGCAAATGCCAAGCCAAACCTGTCATAATTTATTGACAGGGTTGGCAATCGGGAGGTGTCAACCGAACTGAACGACAAAAACGACAAGAAACCAGACATAGGATGCGTCAACAAATGAACCAGCAAGCAACCCAGAAGTTCGTCGACGAACTCTGGATGGACTCCATCGTTCCGGAACTCGTCGAATACGTCAAAATCCCCAACAAATCACCGCACTTCGATCCCGACTGGGAAGCAAACGGCTACATGGAAGATGCCGTCCAGCAAATCTTCGCCTGGTGCACTGCCCAGGACATCCCAGGCATGCAGTCGGAAATCGTTCGACTGCCCGGACGCACTCCCCTGATCTTCATGGAGATCCCGGGATCCAACCCGAATTCCGACGACACCATCCTGCTTTATGGGCACCTGGACAAGCAGCCGGAGATGACCGGTTGGGCTGATGGGCTGGGACCATGGAAGCCCGTGATCCGTGACGAAAAACTGTATGGTCGCGGCGGCGCCGACGACGGTTATGCAGCCTACGGGTCGCTGACTGCCATCATGGCTCTGCAACGCGAAGGCCTGCCGCACGCGCGCTGTGTCGTCATCATCGAAGCCTGCGAGGAATCCGGCAGCTATGACCTGCCTTTTTACATTGATCATTTGAGCGACCGCATCGGCAGCCCATCCCTGGTCATCTGCCTGGACTCGGGCGCGGGTAACTACGAGCAACTGTGGTTGACGGTATCGCTGCGCGGCATGGCAGCAGGCACGCTGCGCGCCGACGTACTGAAAGAAGGCGTGCACTCGGGCTATGCGTCAGGGGTCGTGCCTTCCAGCTTCCGGGTGCTGCGGCAACTGATCGCCCGGCTGGAAGACGAAAAAACCGGCAAAGTCCTGCTGGATGAACTCCATGCCAACATTCCGGCGCAACGCATCGAGCAGACCGAGGCCATGGCCGCGGAACTCGGCGATGAGGTCTGGAAATCGTACCCCTTCGTTGATGGCGTGCGACCCATGGCCGAAGACAACGTCAACCGCATTCTCAACCGCACCTGGCGGCCGGCCCTGTCCTACACGGGTATCGAGGGCCTGCCCGAATTGGGGAATGCCGGTAACGTGCTGCGGCCCTATTCAGCCCTGAAACTGTCCATGCGCTTGCCACCCACGGTGGACGGCGAACTGGCTACGGAGGTCATGAAGAGGGTGCTGGAGGAAAGTCCGCCGAGCGGTGCGCAAGTCAGCTTCGAGGCCGACCACGCCGCTTCCGGCTGGAACGCGCCTGAAATTGCCCCCTGGCTGCATAACTCGTTGCAGCATGCATCGCAACAGGCTTATGGGCGGGACGTCATGTACATGGGAGAAGGTGGAACCATTCCTTTCATGGCCATGCTCGGTGATGCGTTCCCTGAAGCTCAATTCATGATCACGGGCGTCTTGGGGCCCAAATCGAACGCGCATGGGCCGAACGAGTTCCTGCATATCCCGTTCGCGCGGCGTCTCACCACTTGCGTGGCGCAGGTCATCGCCGACCACCACGAGCGTGCTGGCGGCTGAATGGAAAACACATGAGGCAGCGGACTTCGCTGCCTTGGTGTTGCCGCTGCCGCGTGCCGGGCTCGCCTCTGACGGGTGTTCCGGCGACTTCCAGCAGCGGTAGTTAAACGACTCCCTGACCGTCCCGCTCGGCAGACGAGTCTTTTCTTTCCTGCGCTTCGGCTGCCATCTGATCGTCTTTGAGAACGGCTTTAAGGTCCTCCAGGTTTTGACGGATAACCAAGCCATAGGCATGGTCGTCCCCCCAGACCGCGTACAGCTTACGCAGGCTTTCTTCATCATGGTGGCGGAACGTCTCGCTGTGGCGCCGGGCCCGCTCCTTGGAGAACCCCAGTAAGTACAGCGCCTCCCCCCCCAGCATCAAGGCAGAACCAAATGTTTCGCGGCGGATCACGTCCGCCCCGGCCTTGATCAACTCGTAGGCGTGGCGGCGATCAATGGCGCGAGCCAGGACTTTCAGGTTCGGGAAGTGCATGCGGGCCGCCAACACCATGTTGACCGCTTTTTCCTTGTCGTCGATGGCTACCACCAGCAAGCGGGCATTCTCGGCCCCGGCGGCGCGCAGCAGTTCACTGCGTGAAGCGTCACCGTAAAAAACCTTGTTGCCGAAGCGCCCGGTCAGTTCGATTTGGCCAATATCATGATCGAGCAAGGTCGATTCGAAGCCGCTCGCCTTGAGCAGGCGCGAGACGACCTGTCCAAAACGGCCGTAGCCAGCAATGATGACCGGGTTATCGTGATCGTCGATTTCTTCGTCAGCCGACGGTGACGCGCTGTCCACCAAACGCGGCTGAATGACACGCTCATACAATATCAACAGCAAGGGTGTCGCGATCATCGAAAGCACCACCACCACGATCAGCAGGTTGGCAATGTCACTGCCCAGCACCGCGTTTTGCAGCGCGAAAGAAACCAACAGGAACGCGAACTCCCCACCTTGTGCCAGGGCGAAAGAGAACATCAGGTTGTCCGCCAGGTGTAAACGGAATATCCGTCCCAGCAGCATCAGGATGAGGAACTTCACTCCGATCAGCGCCACTACCAGCGACAGGATCAATACCGGCTGAGACGCCACCATGCGCAGATCGATGCCCGCGCCGACAGCGATGAAAAACAATCCCAGGAGCAAGCCCTTGAAGGGTTCGATATTCGATTCCAGTTCGTGACGAAATTCGCTCTCAGCCAGCACCACGCCAGCCAGGAAGGTGCCCAGGGCGGGCGACAGGCCCACGGCCGTCATCGCCAGGGTGATGCCGACAATTAGCAGCAGGGCGGTGGCGATGAAGACTTCCTGGCTGCGGGTTTCTGCGATATAGCGAAAAACCGGCCGCGCCAGGTATCGCCCGGCCAGGACGATGCCGATTACCACCAACAGTATCAGCGAGCCTTTGAGCCAACCCGCCAACGCGGGTGCGTGGCCATCGGCTCCATGCATTGCGTCGGTCACCGCCTCGATACCGGGCAACGCCAGGAAAGGCAAAATTGCCAGCGCCGGGATCACCGCGATATCCTGAAACAGCAGCACCGAAAATGCCTTGCGGCCTGCACGGGTGCGCTTCCAGCCTTTCTCGTCCAGGGTCTGCAGCACGATGGCCGTCGAAGACAGCGCCAGTATCATGCCCATGGCCACGGCTGACTGCCACGCGAGACCGGCTGCGGCGGCCAGCAGGGCGATCACTGCGGTCGTCAAAACCACTTGCAAGCCGCCTAGACCCAGGATCGGGACGCGCATCCGCCAAAGTGCCGCGGGGTCGAGTTCCAGGCCGATCAGGAACAGCATCAGCACCACGCCGAACTCGGCGAAATGCATCACGTCCTGGCCTTCCTGCCCAACCAACCCCAGCAGGTTCGGGCCGATCACCACGCCCGCCAGCAAGTAGCCCAGGGCCGAACCGAGTCCGAACCGGCGCGCCAAGGGCACCACCAGCACGGCGGCGGCGAGGTAAAAGAAAGCCTGTTGAAAAACCTCAGCAAACATAAAGGCTGCCCCCGCTCATAAGCCGCTGCGCATCAGTGAGCACAGTGTATTTCCTGCTGGCATTCGGCCGAATCATCACCGCGTTCGACCTGGATCGTTGCGTGATCAATATGAAACCGCTGGTGCAGGACCTGCGCAATACCGTGCAGAAAGGCGTCATCGGGCGGAGGTTCAGGCATCACCAGGTGCGTGGTCAGCGCTGTGTCGGTGGTGCTCATCGCCCAGATGTGCAAATCATGCATCCCCGACACCCCAGGCTGTTCGAGCAGGTACTGGCGGACTTCGTCGGGATCGACCTTGCGTGGTACCGCGTCGACTGCCAGGTTGAGGGAGTCACGCATCAGGTCCCAGGTTGAGAGGAAAATCACCACCACGATGACCAGGCTGATGACCGGGTCCACCCAGTTCAGCCCATACCTCCAGATCACTGCGCCCGAGAGTACGACACCCAACGACACCGCGGCGTCCGCCGCCATGTGCAGGTACGCACCACGAATGTTGAGATCGTGATCCTTACCCGAGAAAAACAGCAGGGCCGTGGCCGTGTTGATCACGACACCCACGCCAGCCACCCACATGATGGTCAAGCCGGCCGGTTCGACGGGCGCTACGAAGCGGCCAACAGCCTCCCACGCGATCGCGCCGATAGCGCCGAACAACAGCAGGCCGCTGGCCAGCGAAGCCAGGATGGTCGCGCGCGAGTACCCGTAGGTCCGCCGCGCTGAGGGCCGCCGCGCAGCCAGCGCGCTGGCCCCCCAGGCCAATAACAAGCCAAGCACATCACTGAGGTTGTGCCCGGCATCGGTCAGCAGCGCCAGGGAATCGGCCAGCAGACCGAAGACCGCTTCCACCACGACGAAGCCGACATTGAGCACGACCCCGATCGCGAACGCCCGGTTGTAATTCGGCGTGGCGTGGTGGTGGTGATGGTCGACTTCGCGATTCATGCAGAGCTCTCAGGCCGAAAGCCAGCCGCTCCAGAGCGTCCAGACCCCAATGATGATGAAGGCCGACCCCGCCAGTAGCGACATCACCCTCACATCGATGTACTGCGACAACAGTGTGCCAGCAGCGACACCGATGGCACTGGTGGCCACCAGTGCGCCCGCCGCTGCGAAAAACACGGTCAGCTTGCTGACTTCGCGATCCGCAGCAAACAACATGGTAACCAGCTGGGTCTTATCGGCCATTTCAGCAATGAAAACGCTGGCGAATACCGTTGCGAATAACTTCCATTCCATGAGCAGAAACCCCTTGGCACCGAGACCGGCTCATTGTAAACCAAGGCTTGAACTGAACTGTCGGCAAGCCGATACTTTCCCCAAATTCTCCGGGATATTTTCTGATGAGTTCTGAACTACCTGTCTGGTTCAATGGCCAGTTGCGCGACCACGATGACTGCAAGGTCCATGTCCGGTCACATGCCCTGCATTACGGTTCTTCGGTTTTCGAAGGCATCCGGGCCTATGACACCCAAGAAGGCACTCGCGTGTTCAGGCTCAAAGCGCACCTTGAACGACTGCTCTGGTCCGCTTCCATCTATCGCATCCCGGTTCCCTATACCTACGATGAGCTGCACGCCGCTTGCCGGGAAACGGTGCGCGCCAGCGGGCTGAAGAGTGCTTACCTGCGCCCCATCGTGCTGCGCGGTGATTGCGGTCTCGGAGTCATTCCCAAGCAGATGGACGTCGTTGAAGTGGCCATCATGGTGACCAATTGGGGCACGCATCTGGGCGAAGGAGCGCTGGAAAATGGGGTCGATGCCTGTATCACCTCCTGGCAAAGGCTGGCGCCCAACACCATGCCAGCGGGGGTCAAGGCCGGCGGCAACTACCTATCCAGCCAATTGATCGGGTTTGAAGCCAAGGACCGCGGGTTCACCGAGGGCATCGCGCTCGGCACGGACGGCCTGCTCAGCGAAGGCGCCGGAGAGAACGTTTTCATCGTACAGGAAGGCCGGTTACTTACGCCGCCCATCTCCGCTTCCATTCTCGGGGGCATCACCCGTAACAGCGTGATCCACCTGGCGAAGCAGCTGGGGATCGAAGTCCAGGAGCAGGCACTGTCCCGCGAACAACTCTACTCAGCGGACGAGGTTTTTTTCACCGGCACGGCTGTAGAGGTTACACCCGTGCGGCGTATCGACCACATCAAAATCGGCAGTCGCGGGCCCATCACAACCCGCATCCAGGAGGCCTTCTTCGGCTTATTTGATGGCCGCACACCAGACCGCCATGGCTGGCTGGAGCCGCTCGAGGATTGACCCTATGTGACAGCTTTTGTCATGCTGCCGCCGATCTGCGGCAGTAAGCGGGCAAAAATTGTCACCTTTGTCAGCGCGTTAATATATTTTTTCTAATATATTTCAGCTAGTTAATATGCCATGCTGAAGTTGGCTCGTTTTTTGCTTATTAATAGATTGATTAGGCATTGGGTAACCACCGCCTTTTGAATATGTTTTCATCGCCACCCGCTAGAAGGCCGGTGCAAGCCGGCGACAGGGGTCAGGCTCGCAAGAGCCACGTGAGAAAGCACAATTTGCGTCAAGTGCTTGGGGAACAAGCCGGCCGGTCTGCAAGGGGTTGTTTTTACCGGCCAAATCTCAGGGGAAAAAAGGGGGTTGCCAAGGGGGCAACGCCGGGCGCCCGGTTTGCGACGGGGGGTCGTGACCGGGTTAGCCCCAAGGGACCTGGCTATTGATGGTTCGATCAAAGGTAGCCACCATGAAAAGACCCGCGGATGCCGGGTCTTTTCTTTTTTTATATAGTCGTCTTTCCCCTCCCTCAGGAATGCATCCGACCATGAGTCATGAATTCGAATCCTTTCGCGCCCGCCGCGAAGCCGGCAACGCCAAAGTGCTGAATACGGACAATCTCGCTACCAAACGATTCTTCGCACTCGACAAGCAGGTTTACGGCCCGGGTGCGCTTTCCACCGAAACCAAGGAGCTACTGGGACTGGTCGCCTCCATGGTGCTGCGTTGCAACGACTGCATCGATTACCACCTGGAAAGGTGCGTGGACGAAGGCTTCAGCAAAGCGGAGCTGGATGAAGCCATGGGCGTGGCCATGATGGTGGGCGGCTCGATCGTCATTCCGCATGCACGCCACGCTGCCGCCAGCATCGAGTACCTGTTGTCACAAAACGATGAAAACTGACCGCTGACGTTCAGAACGGAATGATGCGATAGCCTTCCTGCTGTAAGCGGACATGTGCCGTCATGGCCGACACGGCCATCTGTACCTGGGGCAGTAATTCATCTTTGTTGTACCCTCGGAAGCCGGCCGATTGCCCACAGAGGTAAAACTTGACGCCCGATGCAGACAGGGCTTCGATCAGTGCCCGGCTCCCATTTTCCACCCCCAGGTGGGCCTGGTATGCAGCATCAGTCAGGGCTGCGGCAGAAGCTGAACCGTGCAGCACGACTGCCAGCTCCAGGTCCTGTACCCGAATCCCGTTGCGTGCATGCATATTGAGAAAACGCGCGGCCGACTCGATCGAACGATTGACCCCATCCGGCCACTCCGGTGCATCCGAAACATCGAATGCGACGCGGTAGTGCTCACCCGGCACGAGATTAAAACTGCCTTCTGGTACCGGAACAACCGGGCCATAGGCTTCGATTGCCGGTCCCGTTTCAGTCTCAACTGCCTGCGCCACGGTGGCCATTCCCATGACCAGCAACACCGCTATGACCCATTTTGCCGACCAGCCCGGGCCCACGCCAACCTGGTGCTCAGTCACTTTGATGCGAGGTGATGATGTAGCCGCCAGATTTTTCGTCGTGCTGCATCTGCAGCATTTTGCGCTTTTCCATTTCTTCGAGCAGCAGCCCAAAGGAGCGGAAACCGTGGTAGCTCTCACTGAAACTGGGCTTACGGCGTTTCAGAGCCTGCTTGACCATCGACCCCCAGACCTGGGACTCCTCGCCGCGCTCGCTGACGATGTCGTCAAGCGTTTCCAGTACCAGGTTGAAGGCCGACTGTGCACGCTCTTCCGCCTTGGCCTTGGGTGAACCGCCATTGCCATTGGTGCTGGCGCCTTCGGCGGCTTCTTTCTTGCCGGTGGCCTTTTTCCTCGGGGGTTTGCGCCGCGCAGTCTTGCGCACGATGTCTTCGTAGTAAATGAACTCATCGCAGTTGGCGATCAGCAGGTCAGAAGTCGATTCCTTGACCCCGATGCCAATGACCAGCTTGTTGTTTTCGCGCAGCTTCGATACCAGCGGGGAAAAATCCGAATCGCCACTGATGACGACGAAGGTGTCGACGTGCGATTTCGTGTAACACAGGTCAAGGGCATCGACCACCATGCGGATATCGGCCGAGTTCTTGCCTGACTGGCGCCGGTGCGGAATCTCGATCAACTCGAACGATGCCTCGTGCATGTCGACCTTGAAGTCCTTGTAGCGCTCCCAGTCGCAATAGGCTTTCTTGACCACAATGTTGCCCTTCACCAGCAGGCGCTCGAGCACCTCCTCGATGTCAAAGCGGGCGTAGCGTGCATCGCGCACGCCAAGTGCAATATTCTCGAAATCGCAAAAGAGCGCGAGATTCCTGGTTCCGTTACTCATAGTTGGAAAATCTTTGCCGAGTGGCATCCTGCGTTGTTGTCCTATTCTAAGCGATTCATCCGTCCAACGGGTGCATGATCTGAAAAAAATGTGACGTTTTCGGAACATGGCCACGGATTTCACCCCGGTCTCGGCTATGATGCCGGGAATCCTGATGGATACGAACGTGACAGCCGACGCCGATAACGCCACGCCTTACTACCGCCTCGATCCGGATACCGTGATCCGTGCCATCGAGTCGGCAGACCTGTTGTGCGACGGGCGCTTGCTGGCTTTGAACAGCTACGAGAACCGGGTATACCAGGTGGGGTTGGAAGGCGCCACGCCGATCGTGGCCAAGTTTTATCGGCCCGGGCGCTGGAGCGATGAACAGATCCTGGAAGAACATGAATTTGCCCTGGAACTCGACGAGGCTGAGATTCCACTGATACCGCCAATGGTACTGAACGGCACCAGCCTGCATCACTTCGAAGGCTTCCGTTTCGCCTTGTTCGAACGTCGAGGCGGACACTCCCCCGAACTCGACGACGAGGAAACGCGCAAGTGGCTGGGCCGGTTTCTCGGCCGCATTCATGCCGTCGGCTCAAGCCGACCGTTCCGGTTCCGTCCTGCGCTGACGCCGGCGAGGTTTGGCCATGAGTCTATCGCCACCATCCGTGGAGGCCCCTGGCTGCCGATGCACCTGGAAACCGCGTTCAACACGCTGGCGGATGATCTCATGAGCGCCGTGGATGCCGGCTACCGCCGCGCCGGTTCAACCCATAACATTCGACTGCACGGGGACTGCCACCCGGGCAATATCCTGTGGCGGGACGGCCCCTTTTTTGTCGACCTCGACGATTGCCAGACGGGGCCGGCCGTGCAGGATCTGTGGATGCTGCTGTCAGGTGAAACGGACGAAATGGGTCGGCAGATGAAAGATGTGCTCGACGGCTACCGGGAGTTTCACCACTTCGACCTGCGCGAATTGCAGTTGATCGAACCGCTGCGAACGCTGCGCATGCTGCACCATGCCGCCTGGCTGGCCAGGCGCTGGGAAGATCCGGCCTTTCCGATCGCCTTCCCCTGGTTCGGCGAACCGCGCTATTGGGAGGACCTGGTGCTGGGCCTGAGAGAACAGTTGTCGCGCATGCAGGAACCGGCCATCCAGTTACCCGATTGGTAACACGGCTACCAACCCAGCTTCTCCATCAGTTTTTTGAATCGCGGACTCTCACGCAAGGGATCAAACTCTTCAGCCAGCGCCAGATAAACAATCTGGCTATTGCGCTCTTCGTAGGCCTGCTCCAGTGCGCCTATCGCCTGATCCCATTCACCAAACCCAAGGTGAGCGATGGCCGTTTCAAACGGTCCCACCCGGGCATCCGCCTTCAGTTCGCTAAACAGCTTCCGCGCTTCCTGGTCTTTGCCCCGTTTCGCTTGCACGTACACCATGATGCCGACATAAAGTGGAACGCGGCCCGATAGCTCAAGGGATGCGATTGCTTGCTCGACGGCCGCTTCATGCTGGCCGACCTTGAGCAAAGCCATCGCAAGAGATGACCGCAAAAATGGGTCCCGAGGGTCCAGACTCAATGCATGGGTGTAGGCATCAACCGCCCGCTCATGATCACGCGCCAACCAATAGATCTGGCCCAGGGCATGGGCTGCAACCGTGTTAAGTGGATCAGTTTCGATGGCCTTGAGTGTCACTGGCATGGCTTTCTCAAACTGTCCCGACTCCCCGTGTAGCCAGGAACTGTGTATCAGCGCTTTGACACTTCCGGGGTTCAGGTCCAGTGCTCGCTCAAGCTGGACCTCCGCTTCCGCACGGTCGTACTCGATGTAGTACTTGATCCCGGCCATGGCCACGTGCGCTTCGGCCAGCCCTGGGTCGAGTTCGAGAGCGAGCTTCGCTTCGGCCAGAGACTCTTCGTAAATGTCGAGCGATCTCACGTAATTGAAAAATGCGGCGTACTGTAAACACAGAGCCAGTTCAGCATGCGCAGGTGCGTAGTCCGGATCGAGTTTCACCACTTCGCGCATCAGGACAATGCCTTGCTGCATCTCCTCCGGACTCCAGTTGTCACACAGGTACCGGGCCTGCAAGTAACGCTCGTACACGGCCGGGTCAACCTCTCGGTGAACAACCAGCCGCCGGGACTCTTCAGGCGTGATCTTCACGCGCACCTGTTCGACGATTTGAGTCGCGACCTCACCATACAACGCCAGGATATCGGTGAGTTGTCGATCGTAATTCTCCGCCCACAGATGCCGATCGCTACCCGCTTCGATCAACTGCGCCGTGACACGAACCGTGTCGCCCGCTCGTAAAACCGACCCTTCCACCACGGCGTCGACGTTGAGTTCACGCGCGATTTGAGGCAACGACTTGTCCGTGCCCTGGTAGGCCATGGCCGAGGTTCGCGATATTACCCGCAGGGCTTCGACCTTGGACAGTTCGGTGATCAGTGCATCGTGCATGCCGGCGACAAAATATGCCTGCCCGGGATCATTGGTCAGGTCTTCCAGTGGCAACACCACGATGGAGTTGATCTGTGCCGGTGCAACAGCATGCTGCGGCGTCACAGCAACGGGCTCACTGCCATACTGCGAGTTGATCACATAGACCGCAATGGCCACGAAACCCGCCGCAATCAGAATATCCAGTTTACGAAACCCGCCCGCGGAACGGGCAGTATCACCAGCCGCATCGAGGCGCACGCCATCCGGCGTCAACTCGAACGCCCAGGCCAGCACCAGTGCTACCGGAAAACCCAGGACCAGCAGAACAAACACAAGGTTTGGTGTCCACTCGGGCAGCGGCAGGAAAGACATGAACACGTCCGCCACCTGCAGCACCAGCCAGCTGATCAATACGTACAGTGCCGCGACCCGGTAAACACTGCGTCTTTTGAGCTCTTTAAAGAACGACATCTGGAATATTCAGCGTCCTTGTCCTGGCAGCGCAGGCATCAACAGTTGATCAATCAGTAGTGGGGTGGAGCTTCATCCGCCGGATTGGAGGACGCGCCAGGCATGGCTTCGCCGACCTCGCGTAGTTTCGCGGCCAGCTCTTTCAGCTGCTGTCGTAGTTCCACGATTTCGCGGTCCTGCCGCGCCACCACGTCGTTGAGCCGGCCATGCAGTTCATCCTGGAAGGCGGCCTGGCTTTCCAGCTCTTCCAGCCGCCGGATGATGTCTTCAGGCTCGCTCAATCTGCGTCTTCTCCGGGCAGTTCCAGCGGCGGTTCCCACAGCTCGACCCGGTTGCCTTCCGGGTCCTCGAACCAGCCAAAGCGCCCGAAATCATGCTCCTCTTTTTCCGGAATCACCTCAGCGCCACCGGCAGCGACATTGGCCAATGCCTGGTCCAGGTCATCGACCACAAGATTGAGCATGAAGGGTTGGCGGGCATCGCCAAAGTACTCGGTGCCGGGGGGAAACGCGCTCCAGACCGTGAAACTGTTTTCCGGCATGTCAGCGGGGGCAAAACTGGTGCCATGCGTACCACCCCAGGCCTCGGTTTTAAGGCCCAGGTGCTCCTGGTACCACGCAGCCAGGGATTCGGGATTGGCAGACCGGAAAAATATGCCGCCAATACCCAATACGCGTCCTGTTTGACTTTCTGCCATGTCCCTGCCTGCTGCGAAATGTCGTGTCTCATGATACCCCAGCCCACTCCGAAACGTGCCGCGTTTGGTATCTCGCGCAATCATGGGTATTCTTGCGTCCGTATTTCAAGCAGGAATCGATTGTGCGAACGACCTTACTGTTGGTTCTGGCGCTGCTGCTGAACGCGTGCGCCAGCGTGCCAGAACACTTTCCACAGGAATCCAGCCAGGCCTGGCCAGAACCGGAAAACACTCAACTGGGTGCGTTTTTCTCGGATTACGTTCCGGCCGAAGGCCCGCAATCAGGCGTTCGCCTGATTGCCGATCCCCGTGATGCCTTCAAAGCCCGCTACGCTTTTGCCGCCCTGGCGGACCGCACCCTGGATCTTCAGTATTACCTTTGGAAAGGCGATTTGACCGGCCGCCTGCTGCTTTGGCGCGCCCTGAATGCGGCTGATCGCGGGGTCAAGGTCCGGATCCTGATGGATGACATCTACCACAAGGGCCGCGACCAGATTTACGCGGCCATAGACTCCCACCCCAATGTCCAGCTTCGCGTGTTCAACCCACTTGGCAACCGGGGCCCGGGGCGAAATCCCAATTTCCTGTTGCACAAGAAAAAACTGAACCACCGGATGCACAACAAGATCTTCCTGGCCGACAACGCCGTGGCCGTGATGGGTGGCCGCAATATCGGCGATGACTATTTCGGCATCGATCCGGAGCTCAATTTCCATGACCTGGACGTCCTCGCCGTTGGAGACGCGGCCCGGCAAGCTGGAAAAGCCTTCGACATGTACTGGAACAGCACCTCAGCCGTGCCGATCGGTGTGCTCTACGACAAGCCGATAGGCTCCGCAGACCTGGACCTGGTGCGCACCGACCTGGAAATGAACCTCGATGAAGCGTTGCAAGAGGTACCCTACAAGGTTCCGCATCAGCTGGATGCTGTGAGAGAGCACCTCGAAACGCTGGCGGGGGAACTGACCTGGGCCGAGGCCGAGGTGATTGTCGACCCGTTGGACCGCTTTGATGGCGATACCGAGTCAGCGTTCGTCCGGCTCGGACGCGCGCTCAACGACGAGGCTGAAAGCGAAGTCACCATGCAGACCGCGTACCTGATCCCCAACGGCGGCGGCCTCAGCAATATCGAACACCTGGTCGACAAGGGCGTCCGGGTGCGGATCATGACCAACTCGGCGCTCTCCAACAATCACCTGTCGGTGCACGCCCACTACATGAAATACCGCAAGCCCCTCGTTGAATCGGGAGTGGAGTTGTACGAATTGCGGGCCGACGCCGAACTGTTGAACCACTACCGCGAAGTCGACAGTCGCATCGCTGATTCACATGCCGGCTTACATACCAAGGCTTTCGTGGTGGACGGCGATATCAGCGTGATTGGTTCCTACAACATGGACCCCCGCTCGCGAATCTGGAACTCGGAAATTGCGCTGCTGGTACGCAGCGAGGAATTCGGCAGCATCGTGATGGCCGAGATGGAAGAGGAATTCGCTCCCGGCAACGCTTACCGCGTTGACATGGACGAACACGGAAAACTGTTCTGGACCATCGACACCGATGCGGGCGAAGAACTCTGGACGCATGACCCGGGGACCACCGCATGGCGGCGAATGATCACGCGCATGATCGGCTGGATCCCGGTGGAAAACGAATTGTAAGATGCCCCCGCAAGTTTCGGGGGCACTGTTTTCAGTGTCCGAAGACTTCCCTGAACACCATCCGCATATGACTCCACGAAACCTGGTCCGCCAGTTCGTCGTAGCGTAACGGCAGGCCGTATTTCTCACCGTTGGTAGACGCCATCGGATTGCTGAACCCATGCAGGGCTCCGGGTAGCTGGATAAAGTCACAATGCGCTGCCACCTTGGCCATTTCTGCCTTGAAAGCTTCGATGTCCTCAGGGGGAATGAACGAGTCGGCCTCGCCGTTATACGCCGCCACGCGGGTGGTCATCTTGTCGACGCCGGGCGCGATGGCCAAAGGCAGGCTGCCATGGAACGAAGCCACCACGTCCAGATCCAGACCCATCCGCGCCATGTGCAACACCACGCCACCGCCGAAGCAATAACCAATCGCGCCAGTCTTATCCGGGTCCACGGTGGCATGACCCTTGATCATGTCCAGCGCCGCCTGGAAGCGCGCGCGGCCAGCGCCCATATCCTCGATGACCGCGGTCATCAACTGCCCGGCTTCGTCCGGGTTGGCGGCCGTCTTGCCGCCGCCGTACATATCGACCGCCATGGCGGTGTAACCGAGTTCCGCAAGTTCCCGCGCCCGGCGGCGTGGATAATCATTCTGACCCCACCACTCATGCACCACGAGAATGCCGGGGCGTTGACCTTCGACGGCCCCGTCCCAGGCGATATAACCCTTCATTTCCGTGTCACCGTCGGTGTAGATGACTTCCTCAGTTCGGATGTCGGCCTGGCTCATAAATTGCGCTCCCTGTCAGTCGGATTGAAAGCGAGCCCCGAGTGTATCCTGACTCGAGGCCCCGGAGATATCGGTTGACCCAATATGTTACTGCAAGGCGGGCAGGGTGCGCAGAAACGCTCATTTATTGGATTCCCGGCGCATCGCCCCCAGATACGGTTCAGTTGCATTGGTTGGCCTGGTGCTGGTGCAATATCCCCAACGACCAGGTCAGGACACACAGGAAATCCACGATGAGCCAAGCAGGCCAAAGCCCCGAAATCGCCATGGACGCAGGTGCCCTCTGCAAGGAAGAGGTCTTTACCGATAACCGCATCGGCACCATCCGCAAATTGACCCCGGTCACCGCTGGCGGCGAAGAAGACCACAGCCGGCCGGTGCAGTACGTCGGCTCGACCCAGATCATGACGCCAGGTGGCGCATTGCCCTTGAGCTTCGAAATCCCGGCCAGCAACCTTAAGGAAGCCGCCGAAGGTTTCGGCGCCGCAGCCCAGGAAGCCGTCGAGAAGACCATGGACGAGTTACGCGAATTGCAGCGCCAGGCGTCATCGCAAATCGTCGTACCGAAGGGCGGAATGGATCCGGGCGGGCTGCCAGGCGGCGGCAAAATCCAGCTGCCCTGAGGCCCGCCGTGCGCCCGCGTTGTTCCGTTTTAACCGGTTTGGCAGCCTGCCTGCTGCTGGGGCCGCTGGCTGCCACCGCCCAGGACGACATGCTGTGGCGCCAGGTAGCCGAAGAAAACACGGTCTACATGGAACTGCAGGAGGGCCTGGTCGTTCTGGAACTGAACCCGGCGTTCGCGCCCAAAACCGTCCAGCAGTTCAAACGACTGGTGCAGGAAGACTTCTACCGCGGACTGAGTTTTTATCGCGTCATTGAGGGCTTTGTCGCGCAAGGCGGTGACGAGAGCGATATCGGCATTCCCACCACCCAGCCCTCCCTGAAAGCCGAGTTCGAAATAAGTTGGGATGACGAACTGCCCTGGATGCGGGTCGAACAAAAAGATTTCTACCGGGCCGAAACCGGATTTATCGACGGTTTCGCGGCGGCCCGTTCCGGAAAAAAAGCCTGGCTGACCCACTGCCCGGGCGTGGTGGCCATGGCTCGGGAGACCGACCCGGATTCGTCACGGACGGATTTTTACATCGTGATCGGGCAGGCGCCCCGCTACCTCGACCGAAACCTGACGATTTTCGCCCGAGTCATTTACGGCATGGATGTCGTGCAGCGGATTCGGCGCGGGCCGATTGAGCAAAATGGCATTATCGAAAACGACCTGGACCGTTCAAGAATCGTGCGAATGCACATGGCTGCTGAGGTCGAAGTCGAACAGAAGAAAGACTTCTACGTCATGGATACCAGCAGTAAGGGCTTCAAGGGTTACATGGATCAGCGGCGGAATCGCAAGGATGACTTTTTCCACCAGAAACCACCAAAGGTGCTGGATGTCTGCCAGGTGCCCGTCGGCATCCGCGCGGAAAAGGCCGACGTCCCCGAGCAACTGCTGACCCCCTTGCTGGAACAAGCGACGGAGAATTCCCCGGGCGAGGCCGGAGGCTGATCCGCGCCATCCGCCGAAATCAGGCCGAGTCGTCCCCTGGGGTCGTCGCTTCACGGATATCGAATCCACCCAGGTGAGAAGCCACCCGCCACACGTGGTGTGCTACGCGCTGCAGCCAGCGTTGGGCGGCCATCCTCTGGCCCGTATCGGCCACGCTGAAGTCAAGAGCCACCGCGGCTTCGATAGCCCGGTCACGGGCCGGCTCGGCGTCTTCCCACAAGCGCAGGGCAAAACCGCCCAGGCGCTGATAGGTCGTGGCATCGATCCCCTGAGCAAGGCTCGAACGGACTTCGGCACACAAAGTGCGATATTCGATCAGCAGAGGTTTGAGGGTCTCGTCAGCGAGAAGCCCCGCAATTCTCTCATTTTGCTCTAACCGCCAGAACAGTCGCTGCAGATGATCGAGCGCATGAATCGCGCTGCCAATCTGCGGTTGATAGCGCCCCTTTTCGCCGCCGGCATTGATCTGGTCCAGGTAGTCCCGGGTATCCAGCAGATCCTGGCGGACCACGTTGACCGGCATACCCGGCGGCGCGCCATGTCCGACCATCCGTCGACCTGCCCAGTCAAGCAGATAGTCGAAAATGTCGCTCAAGGTCGCCTCCAGCGCAGCACTGGCGGCAGCAGGTTCCTGCAGCAATTGTTGATCCAGCCTTTTCGCCAGGCTGGTTTCCCTTTCGGGCATGATGAACTCGATCAAGCGGGCGAAGGGCCCGGCCAGTGGCACGCCCACCAATACCGCCGCGCCATTGAATAGCGTGTGAAACCCAACCAGCGCCAACTCGGGTGAAGTCACAACCCAACCAGGCCGCCATGCATCCAGCGTCCAGAGGTAGGGATCGAGCAGTAGCAAGGCGCCGATCGCTGTGAAGATGTTGAATATCGTGTGCGAAAAACCGGTACGCCGAGCGGCCTGTGAGCTGCCGATAGCCGCAATGACCGCGGTGACGGTGGTTCCCACGTCCATGCCGATAATCATGGCGGCCGCCTGAGGAAAGTTGATGGCGCCCACGCTGAGCGCCGTCATGGCCATCGCCACCCCGGCGCTGGACGAGCGCGTGACGACGGTAATCAGCGCACCCAGGCCAACCAGGGCCAGGCGACCGAAGAACGTATCAGGTGGAAAACTCTCCGGAGTGAGACTGCCGGTAAACCCGGCCATGCCTTCCTGGGTGTAGGCGATGCCGAGGAAAATGACGCCAAACCCGGCTATGGTCCGTCCCAGGTCGGCCCAGCGTCCACGCCCAAACAGCCGCAGCATGGCGCCCACGAAGATCACCGGCAGGGCTGCTGCTCCGATCTTCAGCTTGAAGCCGAACAAGGCCACCATCCAGCCGGTGATGGTCGTGCCCAGGTTGGCGCCGAAGACAATCCCCAGTGCCTGCGGAAAGGTCAGCAGGCCGGCCGCCACGAAGCCAACCGTGGTGACAGTGGTCGCGCTGGAAGACTGGAGAACCGCCGTTGCCACTGTGCCGGTCAGCGCGCCGCTCGACGGGCTGCGGGTAAATCGCGTCAGCCATGCGTGCAGGGCCTCACCAGCCATGGCCTTGAGCCCCTCGGTCATGACCACCATGCCCAGCAGGAACAGGCCCAGGCCACCCAGTGTTGTCAGAATCTCGCCGGTCATAAATTGACTACAAAAACTGCGGTAACCATTCAAAACTAGCACACACGAGACCGGTCCGGGCTGCCATCGGTCAACCTTTTCTCAGGTGCATTGTGCACGCACAGGCTCCTGAACTGCCAGCGCGAAAACCTGCTTTATGCCGCTTGTTTTTGATACATTGCACCTTCGACTGCCGAACATAATCGGAACGACGCATGAGCCAGTGCAAACC
>JAHEFS010000107.1 GCA_024640045.1 Chromatiales bacterium
GGATTGCGCGACGGTGCAACAGCCTGCATTTGCATCCAACCTGAGGTCGAAGCGATCAAAACCTGCCAAATCATAAGCGACGCGGGGAAATTACCGCTGAAATATAAGCGATTATCCTTCCAGTTGCGGCACTTAATCTATCGCTCCCCAGGCGACCCGAAGTTTGATTACGCAACCATCAACCGAATGTTTCCCGGCTTCACCCAACGGTACACTCAGCGCGGCCCGTACATCTGGTCGGGCGTCAGCACGCCGGGCAGGCGAGCCCTTAACACGCACCGGGTCATGTAGCAAAAGTGGCAAGCATCCGCGTAACCGGGCCCGGGAGTGACGCCGTAGTGCCGTGCCAGCTCGGCAGGCCCCCCCTTGAGCAAAGGACCGACGACCGGGTGACGTTCTGGCTCGAATCGCTGAAACAGTTCCCGCAATGGTTGCTCGGAAATGTTGCCGAGGCTGATCCCCTGACAAATATGAACGAACCCCGGTGGATCGATGTGCACCCGTTGCGGCGCGTGCAGGTTCTCGTGGGGACAACTCCTGAAGCGCTCGCTGGGATGCCAGGCCACGAACGGGGCCAGTTTCACGGCGGCCCGTCCACGGAACAATACAGCCGACTCACTGGTTCGCAGCTTGCCACTTGAGGACTCCGAATCGCCAGGCGAAGCGACGCGAATCAATCCCACTGGAATCTTCAGCTCTTCTGCGGCCGCAACCGCTGTCAGGGCCTGTCGGCTGATGGACTGGACCCCATGATACCGGTCGGTACTGACCGCGAAATCTTCAACCAGCCCCGCGAAGGGACGCAGCCGCGCCAGGGCCTGTTCATGACTGCTGGCCCAAAAGGCATTGGTGACCAACCCAACCCTGAACCCTTGCCGAGCGGCCAATTTAACGCCATTGAGCAACAGGCCATAATGCAGGAAGGGCTCCCCTCCTTCGAAGTAAATCCACTCGATACCGCCCATCGTGACGGCCTGGGCCAGGATTTCCTCGATGGTGACGGCCTTCATGGTGCCGCTCTGGGCCGGACTGCCCCAGACAAAGCAATGGTCGCAACTGAGGTTGCACTCGTAAGTGAGCAAAAGATGTAATTCGGTGACAGCCACCAACAGCCCCTGGATACCGCGGTTTCAATGCCCAAACTACGCCGCCACCCCGCCCTGGCGGATGATTTGGATCATAGGGGCTGGATTGCCGGCCCCCAAAGCTGCTGTGCCTTTTCCATAATCAAAAGGAAAATCGCTTTATACTGCTGTAAAACACATAAGAATTGTTGCAAGCTAAGCGTTTGGGGGAAGTGCGCAGGAATGTTAATGAGAAAGTTGCTTTTGCTCTTCACCGCATCCGTCTGCCTGGGGCCGGCGGTGGTGCAGTCATCCGACCCGCTGTTGTTCGAAGCCGATTCCATGCTGGAGTTGACCATGACGGTCAATCTCGATGCCTTGTGCCGGCCCAGCGAAGACCCCGATTGTGACTACGTACCCTCGACCTTCCAGTATCGGGACTCAAGCGGTGAGGAACAGACCGTACCGATCAGCATTCGCCGCAGGGATGGCTGGCGGGCGCTACACACAAACTGCCAGGTGCCAACCTTGTTTGTACGTTTCACCGCGGAAGATGCATCTGGTACACCGTTTGAAAACCAGACGACGCTTGCCCTGACCTCACACTGCGGCAAGGGTCTGGTGCCGGACAATGTCGAGTCACCGACTTTACCGGACCATTTTGAGCGATATGTCATCAACGAATATCTGGGTTACCGCCTTTACAACCTGGTCACCGACGCCAGCCTGAAGACCAGGCTGGTCCGCATGACCTATGTGGACCCCGACAACGCGCGCCTCAGCTTTACCCGGGATGCGTTTTTCTCCGAGCATTTCGCCGCGCTGGCTGAGCGGCTGGAAACCAGGCTGCTGCCCCAGGGGTCTTTCAATCCGGCGCAGCTGGATCAGCCCGCAGCCGACCAGATGGCCCTGTTCCAGTTCATGATCGGTAACACCGACTGGTCAATCGCCCAGCAGGAAAACATTATCCTGCTGGAAGGCGTCGATGGCAGGCAGATACCCGTGCTGTTTGACCTGGACCTTTCCGGGCTGGTCAACGCACACTACGCGACACCGGCACCTGGGCTCCCCATCAAGGCCGTCACCCAGCGATATTTCATGGGCGAATGCCGCGAAAATACAGATTGGGAGGCTTTATTCGCAAAATTCGAAGGTCTGCGGAGCGCCATACTGACCGAGCTCAGCGGAACGCCGGGCCTGGGTCGCGGCGACCGCCGCATGACCGGGGTCTTTCTGGATGAGTTTTTCCATATCATTGGGTCGGTGAAGGCGCGTGAGCAATACATCATCGAGGCGTGCCAGCCCGCGGATGCGAGCCTGGAAGCCCCGGCCACACAATCAATCGAAACGACAATGATCCCAGGGCCTGGCGCGCAGTCACGGCCCGGCTTTGTATAATGACTGGCATGCCTACCGGGGGGTTCAGGATTTTCATGGTCGACGACAGTTCGACCGCACTCGGTTTTGCCCGGCTTTTGCTGGAGGAAGCCGGTCACGAAGTCGAATCGACCACGGAACCCACACAGGCCCTGGAACTGATCAGGGATTGCCAGCCGGACCTGATTATCCTCGACGTAATGATGCCGAAGCTCGATGGCTTCGAACTCTGTCGCCAGATCCACAAGGACCCGGAGTTGGGGCAGCTGCCTATCATAATGGCCTCTGCCAAGGCCTACGAGTCTGACCGGGAAAAGGCCAAACGCCTTGGCGCCTCTGGCTACATTGTCAAACCGTTCAGCATGGAACAGTTCAATGTCATTGCCGGCTCAATGGGCTCGATGATGGTTTCCACCTGGGGCGTCCGCGGTACGTTGCCGATGCCGCAGGAGGGTTACATCCGCTATGGCGGTCATACGTCCTGCTATTCGCTGCAACTCTCGCCAGAACGGCACCTCATTTTCGATGCCGGAACCGGCATCAAGAGCTTCGCCAACGCATTGTTGCGCGAAGGCAAAGGCCGCATCACCGCGGACCTCTTTATCACGCATCCGCACTGGGACCACATCAACGGATTTCCGTTTTTTACACCCCTGTATATCGGCGGCAACGAGATTCGCGTGCACGGCGCGCGGCAGGATGACCAGGGGTTCGAGAAGCTGCTGATGGCGCAGATGGACGGCGTTTACTTTCCGGTCACTGCTCGCGAATTCAACAGTCACGTCACGTTCAACGAACTGGGCGAACAAACCCTGACCATCGATGACGTACAAATACGGACGATGTTGCTGAAACATCCCGGCCAATGCCTGGGTTATCGCGTCGACTACCGTGGGCGCAGCTTCTGCTACATCACCGATAACGAGCTGTATCCCGCCGATTCGGCTTTTGCCGACGAAGAGTTTCTGCACCAGTTGGCGGATTTCTGCCGGGGGGCAAATGTGCTGATACACGATTGCACCTACTTCGACAGCGAGTATACAGGCCGCTTGCACTGGGGGCATTCTCCCCTGAGCGAGGTGTGCCGCCTGGCGCACCTGGCCGAAGCCGAGCGCCTCTGGATTCACCATCACGACCCGGACCAGAACGACCACGATATCGAGTGCAAGCTCGAATTCTGCGCGGAAACCCTGGCCGGAATGGGAAGCAAAACCCGGGCCGTGCTGCCGCGCGAAGGCCGCAGCGAAACCGTCTGATCCCGGGGCCCAGGCTGACATGACCGTCGCTCAACGCCCGACCTACGAGCTGGCCGCCGATCGGGTGGCCGAACATGTTCAGCCACTTGAACACGGCGCGCTGCCCGCGCCTTTTTCTTTACGGGATGAAGATGGGCGCACGCTGAACCTGGAAGACGACCACCTTTCGGGCAAGCCGCTGATCCTGGCGTTTCTCAATACCCCGGATGATGACCAGTGCCGCGCGGTACTGAAGGCCCTGGCCGAAAAGCAACCGCAATGGGCCCGCCGCGAGACGACCGTGGTCGCCATCAGCGCAGACACCGACGCCAGGCGCAGCTGGCGACTGAAACATGAAGCCGGGTTTTTCTGGCCGGTGACCGGCGACTGCAGTGGTGCCGTGTTTGCCCAGTACGGCCTGCATAAAACCCGCGGCGAGCCCATTCGGCTGGTCCTGCTGACCCCGTTGCGCCAGGTGCGGTCGTGGTTCGACAGCCCGGCCAGCCTCGAAGACACCATGGAACTCATGATGAACCAGATTGACCAGATGCAAAAACCCGGCGAGCAGCAATGGTTCCCGGTCCACGCCCCCGTGCTGATAATTCCGAACGTGCTCGCGCGCGAGGAGTGTCAAGGTCTGATCCATGCCTTCGAAACCGGCGGGCCGTTTATGGTCAAGGACGCCGGGGGCAAGGAACCGAAGGGTGACTACAAAATGCCGGTCTACGAGCACGACCGGCAGGACCGGGTCGATCACATGATCCAGGACCCGGCCATGCTCGAGTTCCTGACCGGCCGGATCGGCAGCCGGGTCAATCCGCTGATTAAAAAAGCCTTCGCGTTCGAGGTGAACCGGCGCGAGGCACTGCACATTGCCCGTTATGTCGGCAAGCGTGGCGGTCACCCGATGGGCCATCGGGACAACACCGGTGCGGCCACCGCCTACCGGCGCTTTGCCCTGTCCATGAACCTGAATGATGACTATGAAGGTGGCGGGGTTGCCTTCCGGGAATTCAATGAACACCCCTACCGTGGTCAGCCTGGAACGGCGCTGGTTTTCTCGTCATCGCTGTTGCATGAGGTGCAGGAAACCACCAGCGGCGTGCGTTACAACCTGATCACGCACCTGTTCAACGAGAGCACCATCAACCCGCCATCCGCGGGCAAGCCGGAGGGTGGCGCCTACTAGCGCGGCCTCGTGACCTGAAGTCCGGTGGTGAAGACCCCATTCCCGGTGTTTGATCCAGGTGGTACGGCGATTACTACTCTTTCTCCGGGTCGATGACCTGAGTCTCTACCTGCTCACTGAAACGAACCCGCTGAAGCATTTTGGGGGTCAGGTAGATGCCGCCCGCGTCATCAACCACCAGCACCTGGTCCAGGCCCAACGCTCGCGCTACTGCTGGCCAGTCTTGCAAGCCGGCCACGATCAAGGCAGTAGCCGCCGCATCCGCCTCGATACCCTCGGCGGTAATGACCGTGGCAGAGGCCACGTCCCGCACCGGCCAACCCGAGCGCGGGTCGAGAATGTGGGGGTACCGCTCATCCACGTCCTGGCGGAAACGCTCATAATTGCCCGAGGTGAACAGAGCCTCATCGCGATCTACCTCGACCGCGCCGATAACGCCGCCACCAGGCCTGCGCACCGCGACCCGCCAGGGTCTTGCACCGTGCCGGCCCATCGCTCGCAGGTCTCCACCGGCGTTGACGATGGCATTTTTCACACCCAGCGAACGTAAGCGCTCGATGGCGAGGTCAACCGAATAGCCCTTGGCAATGCCGCCAAAATCGAGTTGCACAGCCGGGTTGGAAGAACTCAAGACCAGGCCATTGATCCTGATATCCGCAGTGGACGGAGCCAGCGCCATGAAGCCATCCACCGCGTCGGCCGAGGGTGGCGGACCCATGATTGGGTAATCGGAAGTGTGGAAACCCCACAACCCAATCAGGCCGCCGATGGTGGGGTTGAAACGCCCACCGGTAAGTTCCTCGAGTTTTTGTGACCGGCGAACCAATTCGACGATTTGCCAGTCCGCCGTTGCCGGCTCGCCCCGCGAGAACGCCTGGTTGATCTCCGTGAGCAACCCCGGTTCCCAGGCATGCCAGTCGCGATGCATGGCCTGGAACATCTGCTGAAGTTCACCAAAGGCCCGGTCGGCCTGTTCGGGGGAAGCGCCCCAAAGCTTGACTTCGACCAGCGTGCCGAAGACAAAAAACTGGGCATCCTGTTCGGTATCGCGCTGGCAACCGACCAACAGCAACGTTAAAGCTGCGGTCAGAACCCACCACGAATGCCTGTTGATCTTCACAATTTTCTGCATCCAATTAGAGACCTTGCCGGCTCCAGGAAATGCGGGCCGGGAAGCGTATCTTCACAGCCCAATTGATTTATGACAACTAAACGCATCAATACCCGTGAATTTGCAAAAAAGGATCATTATTCTGACCCCGTTTCGCCCCTTGCCGGCAGACCCGGGAAAGGCTGAAAATAACTCTGTATCAATGAACCAGTACTGGAACAACCGAGAGTTGGGAGCCCAGGTGAGCAAATTGGCCGAAAACATCCTGCGAAAACCGATGGACCTGGGACGCGCCCAGGTACCGAAGGGACAGGTGCACGTCATCGCGGAACGCTGCAAGGAATGCGGCTTCTGTATTAATTATTGCCCCACTGATGTATTGGTTTACACCGAAGACATCAACCCCAGGGGATACCGCTACCCCATAGTCGCGGAAGGTAAGGAAAACTCCTGCGTGCACTGCCAGTTCTGCAACATGATCTGCCCGGAGCTGGCAATTTTCACGACGGACGTGTCCGATGAATGAACAGGAAGCAAAAGCGATGCCGGAAAGCGCAACAGTCATGCACCCCAAAGTCGATCTCGAGCCGCGTGTCCTGACCGGATCGCATTTCATGCTGGGAGATCACGCCTGCGCCGAAGGCGCGCTGGCGGCCGGACTCGATTTCTTCGCCGGCTACCCGATTACCCCCAGTACCGAAATTGCTGAGCACCTGGCCACACGGCTGCCAGACTCGGGCGGACGCTTCGTACAGATGGAAGATGAACTGGCCAGTATGGCTGCGATCATCGGCGCCTCGGCTGCCGGCGCCCGCACCTTGACGGCCACCTCCGGCCCCGGCTTCAGCCTGATGATGGAAAACATTGGCCTGGCCGCCATGCTGGAAATACCTTGCGTTGTCGCCAACGTCATGCGCGCCTCGCCGTCCACGGGCCTGCCGACCATGGTCGGCCAGTCCGATATCCTGCAGGCTCGCTGGGGTTCTCACGGAGATTACGGCATCATCGCCTACTGCCCGTCATCACCGCAGGAATGCTTCGACCTGACGGTAGAGGCCTTCAACGCCGCTGACAAGTACCGTGTTCCGGTTTTCATACTGATGGATGAAATCGTCGGTCATATGCTTGAACGCGTGATCATTCCGCCGGCTGAGGAAATACCCTTTTTCAAGCGCAAGGGACCGCATCACCCCCCTGACGGTGCGCCCTACCTCAGTTACAAGCCCGACGATGACCTGGTACCACCCATCGCACATGCGGGTGAAGGCTACAAGGTGCACATGACTGGCCTGACCCACGATGAACGCGGCTACCCGGCCATGTTCGCCGACACGCACGATGTGCTGGTCAACCGCCTGGTCGACAAGATTCGGCTCCACGCCGCCGACATCGTGCGGTTCGAGGAGTATGAGTGTGAGGATGCGGACACGGTCGTCATTGCCTTCGGCTGCACGGCCCGCTCGGCACGCAGTGCTGTCCGCCAGGCACGCAGGGAAGGCCTCAAGGTCGGCCTGCTTCGCCTGGTCACAGTCTGGCCTTTCCCTGAAAGCCGCATCCGCCAGCTGATTGAACTCGGCAACGTCAAGCGATTCGTCGTCCCCGAGATCAATCTCGGCCAATTGCGACGCGAAGTCGAGCGCCTGACCAGCTTGCCCGTTCTGCGCCTGAACCATGCCGGGGGCAAAATGCCGACACCGGACGCCATCCTGGAGCTGATCAGATCATGAGCGCCATCGACATCAGCGTGAAAACCACGCCCGAAAGCCACCCCATCGACCACCTGCTGCGAGCCGACCGCCTGCCGCACATCCTGTGCCCAGGCTGCGGCATCGGCACGGTCATTCACAGTTATGCACACGCCGTCGCTAACTCCGGCATACCGGAAAACGAGCATGTGTGCGTCTCCGGGATCGGCTGCAGCGGCCGTGCAGCCGGCTATGTGAACGTCGACTCCTACCACGCCACGCACGGGCGTGCCTTGCCCTTCGCACTGGGCATCGCGGTCCACCGGCCGGACCTGAAAGTGACGGTCATCAGCGGGGATGGAGATCTCAGCTCCATCGGCGGCAACCACCTGATCCACGCCGCCCGGCGCAATGTGAACCTGAACGTCATCTGCATCAACAACTTCACCTACGGCATGACCGGCGGGCAAGTGGGTCCGACTACACCCATCGGCGCCAAGGGCACCACGGCGCCGAAGGGGGCCGTCGAACAACCCTTCAACCTGCCGTACCTGGCCAAGGCCACGGGCGCGACCTTCGTGGCGCGCTGGACCATCCTGCATGTTCGCGAGTTTCAGGACGCCATCCTGCGCTCGATGAGCAAGAACGGTTTCGGCTTCATCGAAGTCTTGTCGCCCTGCCCGACCAGTTTCGGGCGCGCCAACAAGATCGGCGATGGTCTGCACGAGGTAGAGATCTACCGCGATTACTGCCGTATCCAGCATGGCGCGGCCAATCTCGACGAACTCGACATCGACCTGACCAACCCTGAACGGGGCATCACGGTCGGCAATTTTGTCGACGTCGATCGGGCGCCCTTCCAGCAATGAACGAGGATGGCAACAAGATGTCTGCAACTGAATCCAACGGCACCAACAAAACCTGGGAAATCCGTATCGGCGGCGTCGGCGGCCAGGGCATCGTCCTGAGCAGCAAGTTGCTGGGCATCGCCGCCTCGCTGTTCGACGGCAAGGAAGCGGTGTGCACCCAGGCCTATGGTCCTGAGGCCCGCGGTGGCGCCGCGCGCTCGGACGTTGTGATCTCTGACGAACCGGTGGACTACCCGTTCGTCACCCAGGCTGACGTGCTGGCGGTGTTGTTCCCGGAAGCGTATTCCAAGTTTCGCCCGATGCTCAAACCCGGCGGCTTCCTGATCGTGGACAGCGGC
>JAHEFS010000108.1 GCA_024640045.1 Chromatiales bacterium
GCCAGGGCTTTTAGCAAGATGGCCGAATAATCGTCGTGCGCTGCTTCGAACTCGGCTACCTTTTCATCGATACCCAGGCCGGCGGTCACGGCGAAAAAACCCATGTGGTCGGGTATCCCTGAGCCTGCAGGTGCGACGAAATCGGCCAGGCAGAAATTGGCCTGGCCATTGGACTTGGGTTTTTGCTGGCGCAGGAAACAAAAACGCTGCAATGTTTCCATGCGATCTTCATCGGAGTAAACCACGATGTCGTCACCTGCGGCCGCTGCCGGGAACAGCCCGATGGTGGCCCGGGCGCGCAGCCAGCCTTCGTCGATGACGCGCTGCAGCATGGCTTGAGCATCCGCAAACAGGTGGCGGGCCGTTTCACCCTTTTTCGGATCCTCCAGGATCTCGGGAAAGCGCCCGGTCAGCTCCCAGGCGTTGAAGAACGGTCCCCAGTCGATGTAATCCACCAGGTCGGCCAGGGGGTAATCTTCGACCACTGTCAGGCCGGGTTTGGCAGGCGCTGTGGGCTGATAATCGGCCCAGTCGATCATCATTGGATTGTTTCGTGCCTGCTCCAGGGAAACGGGTGGTTCGCGCCGGCTGCCCTGGGCGCGACGTTCGCGCAGGGCGGCATAGTCCGCCGTCACCTCCTGCTGCAATTTGCGTCGCTCGTCGGGATTAGTCAGGCGCCGGGCCACACCTACTGCGCGCGAAGCGTCTTTCACCCAGATCACGCCGTTATCGTAATTCGGTTCGATTCGCAGGGCCGTGTGCACACGCGAAGTGGTCGCTCCGCCGATCATCAGGGGCTGGGTCATGCCCCGGCGCTTCATCTCGGACGCCACAATGGTCATTTCTTCGAGCGAGGGGGTGATCAGCCCAGACAGTCCGATGATGTCCACCTGCTCGGCGCGGGCTGTTTCCAGGATCTTCTCCACCGGCACCATGACCCCCAGGTCGATCACCTCGAAATCGTTGCAGCGCAACACGACGCCCACGATGTTTTTGCCGATGTCGTGAACATCGCCCTTGACGGTTGCCATCAGGACTTTCGGCTGTTGCCGTGCGGGCCCGCCGCCCGCCTTTTGTTCCTCTTCGATGTGCGGGATCAGTACCGCGACGGCCTGTTTCATGACCCGTGCGCTCTTGACTACCTGCGGCAGGAACATCTTGCCATCGCCGAACAAGTCACCGACCACGTTCATGCCATCCATCAGCGGGCCTTCAATCACGTCGAGCGCCCGGTCGGAGAGTAGCCGTGCTTCCTCGGTGTCGGCTTCGATATGGCCGTTAATACCCTTGATCAGGGCATGCTGCAGGCGTTCCTTGACGGGCAGTTCGCGCCAGGCCTCGGCCTGTGCCTCGTCCGTGCGCGTGCCCTGGTAGTCCTGTGCGATCTCGAGCAGTCGCTCGGAAGCGTCCGGACGGCGGTTCAGGACGACGTCTTCAACCGCTTCGCGCAACCGCGGTTCAATTTCGTCATACACCTCCAGTTGCCCGGCGTTGACGATGCCCATGTCCATTCCTGCGTGGATGGCGTGGTAGAGGAACACCGAGTGGATGGCTTCACGGATGGGGTTCTGCCCGCGGAACGAAAACGAGATATTGCTGACGCCACCGGAAATCATGGCCCCGGGGCAGCGCTGCTTGATCTGGCGCGTGGCCTCGATGAAATCCAGGCCGTAGGCATTGTGTTCCTCGATACCGGTGGCCACGGCGAAGATGTTTGGGTCGAAGATGATGTCCTCGGGTGGAAATCCAACGTCCTCGGTGAGGATTTTCCAGGCCCGCTCGCAAATTTCCACGCGCCGGGCCAGGTTGTCGGCCTGTCCCTGTTCATCGAAGGCCATGACGATGACCGCCGCGCCATAGCGAAGAATGGTCCTGGCCTGGGCCACGAAGGGCGCTTCTCCTTCTTTTAGGCTGATGGAGTTGACCACGCCCTTGCCCTGCAGGCATTTGAGTCCGGCCTCCAGAACATCCCAGCGCGAAGAATCGACCATCACCGGCACCCGGGCGATGTCGGGTTCGGAGGCAATCTGGTTCAGGAACCGCGTCATTACCGTGGGGCCGTCCAGCAGTCCCTCGTCCATGTTCACATCGATAATCTGGGCGCCATTTTCTACCTGCTGCAGGGCGACCTGGACGGCGGCCTCGTAGTCATCGGCCTGGATCAAACGTCGGAAAATAGCCGAGCCCGTGACGTTGGTACGTTCACCAATATTCACGAAATTCAGTTCGGGTGTCAGGGTGAAAGGCTCTAGACCGGAAAGCCGACAATAAGCTTTTCTATCAATAACCTGTCGTGGTTTTGAAGATTTTACAACGCTGGCGATATGGGCGATGTGTTCGGGTGTCGTTCCGCAGCAGCCGCCGACGATGTTCACCAGGCCCGCTTCGGCGAATTCACCGATCACCTGGGCCATATGTTCTGGTGTGTCGTCATACTCGCCCAGTTCGTTGGGCAGGCCCGCATTGGGGTAGGCCAGCACCGGGCGGTTGGCCACGCGGGCCAGTTCCTGGATCCACGGCCGCAGTTCAGTCGCTCCCAGCGCGCAGTTCAGCCCGATCGCGAAGGGGCGTGCGTGGCGGATCGAGTTCCAGAAGGCTTCGACGGTCTGGCCAGAGAGTGTGCGCCCACTGGCATCGGTGATGGTGCCGGAAATCATCACCGGCACCCGGCAGCCAAGCTGCTCGAAACACTCGTCAATGGCGAACAAGGCCGCCTTGGCATTCAGGGTGTCGAAGATGGTCTCGACAATCAACAGGTCGGCGCCGCCTTCCAGCAGTCCGAGCGTGGCCTCTGCATAGGCTTCGCGCAGCTGGTCGAACGTGACGTTCCGGTAATCGGGCCGGTTGACGTCCGGTGACAGGGATGCCGTCCGGTTGGTGGGCCCGAGTGCGCCGAGTACGTAGCGGGGTCGGGACGGATCCCGGCCTGCTATCTCATCAGCCGCTTCGCGCGCCAGGCGGGCCGCCTGCACGTTGAGTTCGTGCACCAGGTGTTCGGCGCCGTAGTCGGCCTGCGAAATTCGGTTGGCATTAAACGTGTTGGTCTCGATGAAATCGGATCCCGCCAGCAGGAAAGCGCGGTGGATGTCGCGGATGGCGTCTGGCTGGGTCAGCACCAGGAAGTCGTTGTTGCCCTTGAGCGGGAGCTCGTGGTCTTTGAACCGGTCTCCGCGAAAATCAGCTTCGCTGAACCTGAGTTCCTGGATCATGGTGCCCATGGCGCCGTCCAGTAGCAGCATGCGTTCGGACAATGCGTGTTCCAGGGTTTGGACCAGGTCCGGGTCTTTCCAGGGCAGGGCGGAGTGAGAGTTCATTGGCTTGGGCTCATCTCAGGGCTTGCGGGCGACCAGTGTCAGGACGGCAAAGTTGGGCGAGCGTTTTTCCACGGCGGAGACGGCGCAGCTCTGCAGTTCGAGTCCGGCGTCTTCACAATGCCGGCGCAGCTCATCGACCGTGAAACCCAGGTTGCGGTGGTTGTAGGGCTGGACGGCTTTTTCGTGTTTGTGACGCTGGAGGGTCACTGCCAGCAGTCGTCCGCCCGGCTTGAGGACGCGGGCCGCCTCGCTGAAGACTTGTGCCGGTCGTCGGGTGTAGGTCAGCGCGTGCATCAGCAGCATCGTGTCGAAGGCGGCATCGGGGGTGGGCAATTCGTGCATATCACCCAGTTCAAATTTTACGTTAGGGTAGGAGGCAAGCCGCGTGGCGCCTGCCTCGACCACTTTCTCAGAGATATCCAGGCACTGAATGCTGCGGGCGTAAGGGGCCAGCAATTCCGCCAGCACGCCATCTCCGGAAGCCACGTCCAGGACATCGCCGAGTTGCAACAGGTGCACCAGGGCCTTGGCGGTTGCCTCCCAGGTACGGCCCGGAGAGTAATGCCGCTCCATGTCGCCAGCGACGCTGTCCGCCCAGTTCGACTGTGAGCCGCGCGCGTTAATCACCTGGGGTACGCGCTCCAGGTCCTGCTGAATCAGCGGGTCATCGGTACCGGATCGCAGGATTTCCCACATGGCCGACAGGCTGGGGTCGGTGATACGCCCGGCCATGCGATAAAATACCGAAACGCCTTCGCGTCGGTCATTGACCAGGCCGGCTTCTTTCAGCTTGGCCAGGTGAGTGGAGACACGGGGCTGCGCCAGTTGTGTAATTGCGGCCATTTCCGCCACGCTGAGTTCTTCGCGGTCGAGCAGGATCAGCAGTCGCAGGCGGGTGCTGTCGGACAGCAAGCGGCAATGTTGGGAAGCCCGTTCCAGATCGAGTTGGGCAGTCATATATCTTTTTATCAAGATTGAGAGATATATAGCCTAGCCGCCGCTACGCTTCCGGTCAACCAGAATTGCACTCGTGACGCGTGACGCGTGACCCGTGACCCGTGACTCGGGACCCGTGACTCGTGACACGAAACCATCTTGCAGTCCCCAGTCCCTAACAAAAGCCGAAAACCCATGCGGCAGGCCTGCAATACCTGTAAAATTATGCCCCACAAATCCAACGCCGGGGCCGATCGGCGCAGCCAGAAATACCGGCTCAACCAGGCGCATTTACCAACAATTCCGGGACCGACATGAACTTTGACTTTACCGAAGAACAACTGATGATCCAGTCGGCCGCGCGCGATTTTGCGCAGGCCGAAATTGTTCCCATCGCGGCGCAGTTTGATGCCTCGGGGGAATTTCCCCGCGAAACCATTCGCCAGATGGGCGAATTGGGTTTGATGGGTATCGAAGTACCGGAGGAGTACGGTGGCGCCGGGCTCGATTCCATCGGCTACGCGCTGGCGCTGATGGAGATCAGCGCGGCGGATGCGGCCCACGGCACGATCATGTCGGTGAACAACACGCTGTACTGCAACGGGCTGCTCAAATACGGCACCGAGGAACAGAAGCAGAAATATGTCGTGCCGATCGCGACGGGGCAGGAGATCGGTGCCTATGCCCTGACCGAGCCGCAGTCTGGCTCCGACGCGGTCAATATGCGCACGCGTGCGGTATTGGCTGAAGATGGCAGTCACTATGTCATCAATGGCAAGAAATCCTGGATTACCTCCGGCCCGGTTGCCCGTTACGTGATGCTTTTTGCCATCACAGATCCCGAAAAGGGCGCCAAGGGTATTTCCGCATTCATGATCGATACCGCGCAGCCTGGATTTATCCGCGGCAAGTCCGAGCCCAAGCTGGGTATTCGTGCCTCGGCGACCTGTGAAATCGAACTGGAAGATTACCGTTGCCCGATCGCAGACCGCATCGGCGAGGAGGGCGAAGGGATGAAAATCGGCTTTGGCGTGCTGGATGCCGGGCGCATCGGTATCGCTGCCCAGGCCGTGGGCATTGCCCGTGCTGCCTACGAGGCTTCGGTGGAATACGCCCGAGACCGTAAGGCTTTCGGCCGTTCGATTGGCCAGTTCCAGATGATCCAGGCCAAGATCGCCGACATGCGCACCCGGCTGGAGGCCGCCGAACTGCTCACGTTAAGCGCTTCGGCTGCCAAGATGAAGGCACAGGAAACGGGTGAACGATTCACCCTCAAGGCCAGCATGGCCAAGCTGTATGCATCCGAGGCCGCCATGTTCATCGCTCACCAGGCGGTGCAGATCCACGGTGGCATGGGATACAGCAAGGAGTTGGCGGTGGAGCGTTACTTCCGTGATGCCAAGATCACGGAAATCTACGAGGGCACCAGCGAAATTCAGCGGATGGTAATCAGCCGGCTCGAAACCGGACTCAGGTAGGAAATCAAATTACATGACCAGGGTACTCGACACTGCCAAGCAGGAACTGCTCGAGCAGGTTAAAGCCATCGTCACGGGCGACCGGACTGACATCAAGGCCAAGCAGGCCGCGTATTACACCGAAGCGTTTTTCCGCAGAGTGCCGGTCGAGGACCTGGGCAACACCAGTCCGGAGGCACTGGCGGCCGTGGTGGCCAGCCAGATGGAGTTTGTCCAGCAGCGCTTACCGGGCGAAAGCCTGGTCGATGTATTCAATCCCACCCAGGAAGAGGAAGGGTGGGAAAGTCAGCATACGGTGATTGAATTGGCCAACGACGACAGGCCGTTCCTGGTCGATACCGCCAACATGGCCGTGGCTGAGCTCAATCTCAGCGTCCACCTGATGGTCCATCCGGTGATCCATGTGGATCGCGACGAGCAGGGACAGGTGGTGGGCTACTTTTCGAGTTCTGCGGGCAGGGGCAAGCCTGAATCCATCATCCACATGCAGGTTGACCGACAGAATGACCCCGAGGTGCTGGCGCAGATCAAGAACAAGCTGGTCAGCGCAATGCGGGATGTGGCCGCCGCCGTGGAGGACTGGGAAAAGATCTGTCAAAGAACCGAGGATGCGATTGAGAAACTTCCTGGGTGGGCGGCAGTCGTCGACCCTGAACTGTTGGAAGAGTCGTGCGATTTTCTGTATTGGCTGAAAGACGACCACTTCCTGTTCCTGGGCTGCAGGGATTACGAGGTGGTGCATGAAGACGGTGAAGAAAGTTTGCAACTGGTCGATGGTACCGGGCTGGGTATTTTGCGCGAAAGCGAACGGACGATCCGCCGCCGGCCGATTATGACCCTGAGCGCGACCGCGCGCGCCAATCGCGACAACCCCTTGATCATCACCAAGACCTATTCCCGCAGTACCGTGCACCGGGTGGGCCAGATGGACTACATCGGGGTGTTGCAATTCAATGAGCACGGCCAGACGGTCGGTGAACGACGATTCATTGGGTTGTTCACCTCGAATGCCTATTTGCGCAGTGCACTCGATACGCCACTTGTCCGGATGAAGGTCCGGGCGGTGCTGGAGCAATCGGGGCTTCGGCAGGGCAGCCATGCCCGCAAGACCCTGGTTCATATTCTCGAAACCCTGCCGCGTGACGACGTCTTCCAGGCCACCACGGAAGAGCTGGCTGAAATCGCCACCGCGGTACTCAACCTGCAGGAACGGCGGCGAGTACGCCTGTTGGTCAGGAAAGCCCGGTTCGCCCGGTTCTACTCCTGCCTGGTGTATTTGCCGCGCGAACAATTCAATACGGAAAACCGGGAAAAAATCCAGAAGATTTTGAAGCGGGCTTTCAAGGCCGAGAGCCTCGATTACATCGTCAACGTTTCCGAGTCAGTGCTGGCCCGCTTGCAGGTCATCATTCGGCCCAAGCCCGGCAGTGATCCCGAGCCGGACCTGCGGCAGTTGGAACAGAAAATTATCGATGCCGTGCGCAGCTGGACTGACCAGCTCAGTGCCATCCTTGTCCAGAAGCACGGGGAAGACACCGGCCTGCGCTGGGCCAAGGACATCGGGCAGGCGTTCCCGGCGGCCTATGAAGAGGACGTTTCGCCCTGGGTGGCGAGCTTCGACGTGGAACGCATTGCCGCGCTGGAGGATGACAACGACCTGGGGATGAGCCTGTACCGCCCGCGTCAGCGGGATAACGAGATCATCCGCTTCAAGGTGTTCAGATACAACCAGCCAATTCCTCTATCCGATGTACTGCCGATGCTGGAGAACCTGGGTTTGCGCATCGTCAGCGAGCGTCCCTATGACCTGACGTTGCCGGATGAACGGGTGGTATGGATTCAGGATTTCGACATGGTTTACGCGGGCGGCGCGGCGCTGGAACTCGACCAGGTAAGGGACCGCTTCCAGGAAGCGTTTGAACACATCCTGCGTGGAACCACGGCCAGTGACGGCTTTAACCGGATGATCCTGGCGGCTCACCTGGGCTGGCGGCAGGTCAAGGTTCTGCGCGCCTATTGCAAATACCTGCTGCAGACGGGAATTCCCTTTTCGCTGGCCTACATGTCCGAGACGCTGGCGCGCCATCCGTTGTTGGCGCGTTTGCTGGTCGAATTGTTCGAGACCCTGTTCGATCCTGATCGGGAAGAGGAAACCGAATTCCGGCGCGAGCAGGCCGTCAAACACCTGCGCCATGATCTGGAGTCCCTCGGCAGTGGGCTGGCGGCCGCTGACGCGGTTCTGGCGGAATACCTCGAAGATGTTCTCAGCACAAGGGACGGATCGCGTGATCGTCACGAGGACGCCGTCAAGCGTGCTTTCCAACGCGGGTTGGCTGCGGTCAGCAGCCTGGACGAGGATCGTATCCTGCAGGCTTTTTTTGGCGTGGTCGATGCCACATTGCGAACCAACTACTTCCAGCAGGACGAACAGGGCCTGCTGCATGAGTACCTGAGTTTCAAGCTGGATTCGGCAAGGGTGCCGGACTTGCCGCGACCGCGCCCGTTCCGGGAAATATGGGTGTATTCACCGCGTGTGGAGGGCATCCACCTACGCATGGGCAAGGTGGCGCGCGGCGGGTTGCGCTGGTCGGACCGCAAAGAGGATTTCCGCACCGAAGTGCTGGGCCTGATGAAGGCGCAGAACGTCAAGAACACCATGATCGTGCCGGTGGGTTCCAAAGGCGGGTTCGTGGTGCAAAAACCGCCCCAGGAAGGCGGCCGTGATGCTCTTATGGCCGAGGTTATTTATTGCTATAAAAGCTTTATCAATGGGTTATTGGATATTACTGATAATCTGGATGAAAATGAAATCATCCCGCCCCGGGGGGTTCTGCGCCGGGATCAGGACGATCCTTACCTGGTGGTTGCGGCCGACAAAGGGACCGCGACATTTTCCGACACGGCCAACGGTGTCGCTGCGGAGCACGGCTTCTGGCTTGGTGATGCATTTGCCAGTGGCGGGTCGGTTGGGTATGACCACAAGGGGATGGGGATCACGGCCCGAGGCGCTTGGGAAGGGGTCAAACGGCATTTCCGGGAAATGGGGGTCAATATCCAGGAGCAGGAATTCTCCGTTTTGGGCATTGGCGATATGGCCGGAGATGTTTTCGGTAACGGCCTGTTGCTGTCCC
>JAHEFS010000109.1 GCA_024640045.1 Chromatiales bacterium
CAGGGATGCTTCACCGGCGAACGCTTCCATATTCGGATCACGCGTAATCAGGTTGACCGCGCCGCCGAAGGTATTACGACCGAAATACGCGGACTGCGGGCCCTTGATCACTTCGACGCGCTCGATGTCCATCAGTGAGAGGGAGGTGCCGCCGTTCAGCACGTAAATCCCGTCGATGAACAGGGCGCCCGTGGCGAAGCTGGGAGAAAACTGCGAGGTGGTCAGGCCCCGGAATTGCAGCTGTGTATTGTACCGGCCCGGTTGCTGGTTACCCTGGTTCATGAACTGGAAACCCGGGGTCAGTTCGCCGACGTTCTCCAGGTTGCGCAAATCGGCAGCACGAATGTCCGCTGCCCCGAAAGCTGACATGGTGATCGGTATTTCCTGCAATGATTCTTCGCGCTTACGTGCTGTGACCAGTACTTCTTCGGGCGCGGCCCTGTTCGCTTCGTCTTGATCGGTGGAAGATTCCTGGGCAAACAGCATGCCCGCGGGTAAAACAAGCAAGCCCAGCAAAGCGGTGATGCTGGCCGACAGTGGTGATCGTTTCATGTGCAAAGCTCCCGGTTTCGGTTAAAAACCTGTGAATGAAGTTAACCAAGTTACGCGAGTCCGTACTCCCGCTAACAACCCGGCAGCTACCCTCCACATCTATCTTTGTCTGTTTGATGGCCTTACGGCTTTAATCAAACGTCATATTAATATATCTTTAAAACATTAGTGAGGTCAAAGACTCTTATGCTGCTTTTTCACATGAACCAATACAGCAAGACAAACCTGACCCGCTCAGGGGCACGGTGGTTTGGCCTGATTCTCCTGGGATTGACCAGCGCCACAGCCGCAACAGAGCCGATCGACCCGGTCAGGTTTCAGCGCGCCACGCTGACGGTCGCCAATCTCGACGACTCGATTGCCTATTACCGTGATTTGCTGGGTTTTACCGTCAGCAGCCGCAGCGCCTACGACACACCCGCCCTGCGCCAGATATTCAATCTTCCCGCCGGCGCTGTACCGGAACTGGTGCTGCTGGATGCCGGCGAGCAACAACCCCGGTCCCTGGCACTGGTCGGCGCTGCGGGCATCCAAATTGACCGGGATGAGAATCGCCGTGGCGCACCGGCCCTGCTCTTCAATACCGCCCAGATGGACGCAATCCATGCGGCCATGAAAGCCGCCGGCCGGGAAATTTTGCTGCCCCCGACACCACTGAACGACTTTTCCGGTAAACCCTTCGGCCGCGAGGCCGCCTACCTGGACCCCGATGGCGTGCGCGTCATCCTGTTTGAAGGCATAAACCACCATGACTGAAATCGCACTGCTCACACTCGCCCACCTCCTTTGCCTGGTGTACTGGCTGGGTGGGGACCTCGGCGTTTTTTATTCCAGCTTTTTTGTCATCGATGAAAAACGCTCACCTGAAACCCGCGTGGCTGCCGCCAAGATCCTTTTTGCCCTGGACCAGGCTCCGCGCCAATGCATGCCGCTTATCCTGGGGTTCGGGGTGCACCTGGCCCAGAAGATGGGCATGCTCAGATTGCCGTTTGAAATTGTGATCGGCACCTGGCTCCTGGTGGCGGTATGGATCGGTATCGTGCTGACCTTGCACTTCAGCCACGGCGGCAAGGCAGTACGGATTCTGATGCCGGTCGATTTCTGGTTTCGTGGCATTTTCGTCGCCGGGGTCAGCATTTGGGTGATCTGGAACCTGTTCGGCCCGGGCAACCAGATGACCGACTGGACCGGATGGAAGCTGTTGCTGTTTGCGGCCACCGTGCTGTGCGGCCTGATGATTCGAGTACGCCTGAGGATTTTCGCCCCAGCATTTTCGCGCCTCAAGGCGGGTAACCACGACGATGCCGACAACGCCGCCATCCGCAAGGCGCTGACCAGCACGCGCCCCTTCGTGATCGCAATCTGGCTGACGCTGGTGCTCGAGAGCGCCCTGGGCGTCCACCTGATCTGAACACAATGCAACGACGAAATATTAACGAGAGAGGACATGCATGATGCGTAGCGCGACCGTTACCAAAGCCGGTGGACCAGAGACCATTTCCATCCAGGAACTGCCCATGCCCGAACCCGGCGAGGGCCAGGTGAGAGTCCAGGTGGCCTATGCCGCCCTGAACCCCCTGGACAACCACGCGCGGGCAGATCGCATCAAATGGATGCACCCTGGTTTTCCGTTCACACCCGGATTCGAATATGCCGGGCGGGTGGATGCCGTGGGTGACGGCGTTGACGGCGATCTGGTGGGTACGCGCGTAGCCGTCAACGGCCAATGGGGCGGCAACGCGGATTACGCACTGGCCCCGGCCAGCGTCCTGAACCCGGTACCGGCCGGTTTCGAGTGGCAACTTGCGACCACGTATTCCACCTGCGCCTATACCGCCTGGCTGCTCATACACTCCGCCGGCAGGGTGCAACCGGGCCAGGTAGTGGCGATACACTCAGCCGCCGGCGCAATCGGAACGCTGACCACGCAAATAGCCAAGTCGGCCGGCGCCACCGTGATCGCACTGGCGGGCGGCCCGGCCAAGCTGGAATACGCGCGGCAGTTCGGCGCGGACCACCTGGTGGATTACAACCAGGAAACCTGGCCGGATGAAGTCATGGCCCTGACCGAAAAGCGGGGCGCCGACCTGATCATCGACGGCAATGCCGGGCCCAATGCCTTACGCAACTTCAGCGCCATCGCCCCCCGCGGTAACGTGATCTTTCTCGGCGCTACGGCTGGACAGGCTCCAGACGTCAACATTTCCATGTTGATTGGAAAAAGCTGCTCGGTCACGGGTTTCGTACAGTACATCCATCAAATGAGCTCCGGGGGCGCCGAGAAAACCGCCACCCACGAAAAACTGGCGAGTGGCGAGTGGCGCATTCCGGTAGGAAAGATTTACCCCCTGGAAGAACTGGCCGAAGCACACCGGGCCTGGGAGGCGCGAGAACTGACCGGACGCACGCTGATTGCCCTGGGCGGCGACATTTGATGTCGCAGTCATGGCCCAGGTCGTCCCCGGCAGCGTTATGAGCCGGCAAGGGGTACACGAATTCATCTTCGGAGCGCCTGCCGGGCAACAGGACGCGTGGTTGCGTTTCTGGGAAACACTGGGCTTCCATACCGCGGCTGAAGGTCGCCTCGATGCCGCCAAATCCGGCCGACTTTACGGGCATCCCAGCGAACTGCACGCTTTCCGCTTGCGACATCCTGGCAGTGATACCTTCGACACGGGCCTGGTCCGTTTGCATTTCTGGACGGAGCTTCGTAACAGCGGGCTCGGGTCAGCCCGGCCCATCGTGACCGGCAGTCGCTGGATGGGTATGTACACGCACGACATACTGCAAGTCAGGGACAGTTTCGAGAGCGCCCGCGCCAGGTCCGATTGGAAACTCTGGATGTCGCCGCTGGTCAATGCCCCGCTGGCCAAGCCAGCGCCGGTCCATGACTTCTACCAGCCGTTCGTCGGCCTGCGCGAGATACTGGTATTCGGCGAAGCATTCCGTCTTGCCTTTATCCAGCGTGCCGGCTTCGACCGCCCCGGCTTTGGCACTTTTGACGATACGCTGCCCTACAAGAACACCGAAGGCAGCCATGCGAATATCGTACAGCCGCCCGGGCAGTTTTCGTCCGGGTTCTACAAAAAGGCTTTCGGCTTTGAAACCGCGCCCTTTGGCGAGGCGCACGACTCGGGCGACGAACCGCCCACCATCGAGGCGCTGAACCTGCAACCCGGTGAGCTGTTTCACGTTGAACGCACACGGGCGCCGGACTGCCCATCGGGTTTGCTGCAGGTGTACTCCTCGTATCAATCCGGGCCGAACTTCAGCGACCTGTCCCGTGCCGGCTCCGGTAACCTGGGCCTCTACTCAATCAAGGTCAGCGACATCGAGCACTTTCAACAAAAGCTGGCCGCTGAGGGCGCACGCGACCTTCGTTTCGGCGACGACGAGTTTGGGCAACCAGCGGTGGTATTCGACGCTCCGGACGGCTATCAATGGACCGCCTACCAGCATGTGGGCTGAGCTTCGCGGCTACCCCATCAAGGCCTTTGCCGTGTGCCTGTTCGCCTACGCGACGGCACAGATGGACCTGGCCCTGTTTGGTTACGCAATCCCCTCCATCCGCAAGGAATTCGGACTCAGCCTGAGCGGGGTCATGAGCATCGTTTCCAGCGCTTTTGTCATCGGAGGCATTTTGCTCGTGTGGCTGGGCGTCTGGACCGACCGGATCGGGCGACGCAGCATGTTCCAGTTCTCACTGATTGGCAGTTCCATCCTGATCGCTCTCCACAGCATCGTGCCGAACCCCGCAACCCTGGCCCTGCTTCGCGGCAGCAGCATCGCCATCGGCGGTCTGTCCTATCCGGTAACCGGCGCCGTCATAGCGGAGGAGTTTCCTGCTCGCTACCGAGGCCTGTTCCTGGGCCTGTTGCAGATCGGTTATCCCCTGGGCTGGGCGCTGGCCTCGCTCTGGGCGGCCTGGCTACTCAGCAGCCACGGCTGGCGTATGCTCTTTTTGGTGGGCCTGGTCAGCCTGCCTTATGTCTGGGTGGTGAGGCGGACCATTCGCGAGCCGGAACGTTTCACCCGTGCGCGGCACACCGGCGCTGACCGGGCCCGGGTTTCCGAACTGCTGGCGCCGGGTATCCGACGCCGTGCGCTGTTGCTGTTTGGCGCCCAGTTCATGTTTGTCTGGGCCTATGCCGCTTCCATTTTCCTGTTCCCAAGTTTCCTGCGCGAAGCGCGCGGCCTGGAGGTTTTCGATTTCTCCCTGCTGATCGGTGCAGGCAACGCCATCGGTGTTCTCGGTTACATCCTCGCTGCCTTCACCGGCGAATTCCTGATCACCCGTCGCAACACGGTGATCATCTGGACCTTGCTGGGCGCCGTGATCTTCCAGGTACTGGTCTGGTGGGCACGCGATTTCCGCGAGATGCTGATGGTCTATGGCCTGATGAGCATGTTTTTCTACGGCAGCGCCGCCGTCAAATTCGCTTACCTGGCAGAAGTCTTCCCCACCCGCCTTCGAGCCACCGCCATGGCCACATGCGGCTCTCTCGCCGTGACGCTGGGATCTGCGGCCGGCCCCCTGATGGTTTCCCTGGCGGTGGAACGCTGGGGCTGGAATATTGGTTATTCGGTCATCACGGGCGCCCCCCTGGTGCTGGCCGGACTTTTGTATATTTTTCTGAAACCCATACCTTCCGGCCTGGAAGTCGAAGAAGTCGAAGCACTGATGGCCAAGTAGACAGACAAGAGGATCACTCATGAAGGGATTTATCGTTCGCGAGTTCGGCGGACCGGAAAACATGCTTTTCGAGGATCTGCAGCAACCCGAGCCGGGCCCCGGCCAGGTGCGCGTCAAGGTTTTCGCCAGCGGTATTAATTTTGCCGAAACCCGGATGCGGGCCGGCACTTACAGCGGCCAGCCACTGCCCTTCGTGATGGGCATGGAAGGCGCCGGCACGGTCGAGGAACTCGGCGAAGGCGTGAGTGGCTTCGAAGTTGGACAACGGGTGTTCGGGCGGGCGCGCGGCTGTCACGCCCAGCAGGTGATTTTCGATGCCGAGCACCTGATGCCCCTGCCCGACAACCTGTCTTTCGCCGAAGGCGCCGCCATCCCGGTGGGGTGGTTGACCGCCTGGCATGCCTTGCACACAGTCGCCGCGGTTGAATCAGGCCAGAAAGTGTTGGTCGAGGCCGCAGGTGGCAGTGTCGGCAGCGCTGCTCTGCAAATCGCCAAGCAGCACGGCTGCTGGGCCGCCGCGACCGCCAGCCGGGACGACAAGCTGGAACATGCACGCGCATTCGGTGCGGACCTTTTGATCAACTACACCCGCCAATCCATCAGCCAGGAAGTGATGAAGGCAACCCAGGATACCGGCGTGGACATCAGCCTGATGACCATCGGCGAAGCCACGGCCCGGGAACTGATGGATTCAATGGGCATGGACGGGAAAGTGGTGATGTTCGGCAGCACCGGGGGCAAGGACATCTGCTTCAATCTTTCCATTGGAATCCTCAACCTGCAACTGCTGTCCATGAGCATTTCGACCAGCCCCGCCTTCGTTCCGGTCACAATGCCCTCGTTCCGCGAGAGCGCCCTGCCCCTGTTCGAGCAGGGCCGATTCAAGCCCGTCGTGGACACCGTGCTGCCGCTCACCGAACTCGTGCGCGCGCACCAGATGATCGACGAACGAAAACACTTTGGCAAAGTCATCCTGGAGGTAGAACAGTGAGACAGTCCACCCTTCCCCGAATTTCCCTGCTCGCCCTCGTCGGCACCCTGTTGCTGGTACTGCCCCTCGGCGCGAGCGCGCAGAACATGACTGCCTGTGACTGGGAGGTGGCTCATCCCTCCGACCCGGATCACGTCGGACCCGGCCGTTCCTCCAGCGAGGTCGATACCGTCAAAGCAATCGCAGCTTGCCGGGATGCGCTCGAGAACTCACCGGGCAATCCACGCTTCCATTACCAACTGGCCCGGGCACTGGTTTACCACGCCGGACGCACACAAGGATCGGACGACGAGGGCATGCAGCACCTGGCCAAGGCGGCCGCAGCGGGCTACACCCAGGCCATGTTCGTTTACGGCCTGATGCTGGACCAGCATGGGGAAACCTGCGCCATCGAACCATGGACCCGGAAGGCCGCCGATGAAGGCCTGAAAGCCGCCCGCATCGCCTACGTCGATTATGTGCTCAAGGGCACCTGGGCCGCGTGCGAGATCAGCGCAAACTTCGATGAGATGAAATCCTACCTTGAAGGCGCCTCCAGCCAGGTTTCCGGCTATTACGAGAAGATGTTGCTGGCCGCGTTCCAGCGTGAACTGACCGCCACCCAATCCGCGGGGAACTGAGATGCTGAAACACCTCGGACTCAGCCTGCTGTTGTTACTGATCACCTTTCCCGCCAGTGCCCAGGAGCAACCCTCGCCGGTCACGACCCTGCCCTGGCAGGAAGCCCTGGTCAGCGTCACTGACCTGGACACCAGTGCCCGTTTCTTCCGGGAAATCGGCGGCTACGAGGACAAGTGGCGCGGCGCGGTTGACTCGGCGGAATTGACAGCGTGGGGGCTTCCCGACGGGGCAGCGGCTGAAGCATTGCTGCTGGGTCCGGAAGGCCAGGACAGTGGCCTGCTGCGCCTGGTGCGCTTCGACCACGCAGGCCGCAAGGAACCGATGCGGCCGGGTGCGCGCCCCTGGGACACGGGTTGCTATTTCAGCCTGATGGTGCGCATGAAGGACATGCAGGCCATCTACGATGACGCCATCGCTATGGGCTGGTGGACAGAGACGCCCATTACCTATTTGGAATTCGGCACCTCGAAGCTGAACGTGATGGTGTTTCGCGGCCCTGACGGCCTACAGGTGCAAGGCTACGAACGGCTGGAACCACCCCTGCCGGATACCATTCCGGAGTTTCAGCGGCTCACACGACCTTTCAATATGATGCAGATGGTGCGTGATCGCGATGCCTCCTACGACTTCTACACGCGGGTGCTGGGCTTCGATACCTTCTACAAGGGCAAGCCGTACCTGGCTGAAGAACCCGAGTTTATGCCGCTGGGAATCCCCAGAAACCTGACCACCACGATTCCCTACCGGGCGGGGATCGTCTACCCGGTAGCGGGTGAATTCGGACGCATGGAAACCATCGAGATCATGGGCCTGGAGGGCCGCGACCATGCGGACCGTTGTCACGCGCCCAACCTGGGCATCCTGGCGGTTCGCTTCGAGGTAGAAGACGCCAATGCCGCGCTGGCCACCATCGAGCAGCGCGGATGGGACATCAGCCTGCCTCTGCTTGATTTCAGGCTGGAACCATACGGATCATTACACGCCTTCAGCGTGGCCACCCCGGACGGGGCTTTGGTTCAGTTCTTTGAACGGCAATGACCCGGCTATCTGACAGGGTTTCCGATCTGGCCGATTGCCTGGCGAAGCTGCTGGGACCGGACTGCGTGGTGACCGATCCGGACGAGCTGCGCTTTTACTCCGCCGATGCCTATTCTGCCGGCGTCACCGCGGCCATGGCACTGCGCCCTGCCAGCGGCGAGAACCTGCCCGAGGCCATCGGCCAAATTACCGCGGCCGGGTTCGCCATCACGCCTCGAGGCGGCGGCATGTCCTATACCGGCGGCTATCTGCCCGTTCGGGCAGAAACGGTCACCCTGGATCTGTCCGGGCTCAACCGCATACTGGAAATCAATGAAGACGACCGGGTCATAACGGTGGAAGCCGGGGTGACCTGGCAACAAATCTACGAAGCGCTCGACCCATTGGGGCTACGCTTGCCCTTTTTCGGCACCTTCTCAGGCAACCGGGCAACCGTCGGCGGCGGCATTGCCAATGGCGCCCTGTTCATGGGCACCGCACGACACGGCACTGCGGCGGAAATCGTCGTCGGGCTGGACGTCGTCACTGCCCGCGGCCGTGTGATTAAGACCGGCCAGGCGGCGTTCCGAAACGGCCGGCCGGGTTATCGCAACTATGGGCCCGACCTGACCGGATTATTCGTCCACGATGCAGGCGCGCTGGGGGTCAAGACGCGTATTTCGCTGCGCCTCATGCATAAACCGGCTGAGGCCGGTTACGCCTCATTCGCCTTTGGCCGCCAGGACAGCGCTGTTGCGGCGTTGTCGAACATCGCGCGCAGCGGAGTGGCGGAGGAGGTCTATCTGTTCGACCCGGCCACCACGCGCCGCAGCCTGGACCCGGCCAGCCTGACCCGCGACCTGGCCCGGCTCAAGGCTGTGATCAAGGGCCAGGGCGGACTGGCCCAGGGTCTCAAGGCAGGTGCGCAGATGGCACTGGCCGGCCGCGGATTTGTCGACAAAAGCATGT
>JAHEFS010000110.1 GCA_024640045.1 Chromatiales bacterium
GCCGCAAGCAGCCATTGCGGACACTGAACAAACAGTCCTTCGGGTTTCTGTATTCCGGTCCACAGCAGAACCTGTGATATTCGCCTTACAAATGGCTCCTCAACGTCTTGCGAGAAACCACATCCCGGCAAAGCGCCAGCATGTGGCCGGGAACTTTTCGTTGGACTCAATCGGAAATCCTGCCTCGCGGATGCGAAGTAGCACTCCGCACCACTCATTACATCGAGGATCGAATAGGCCGGGCAAAAAGCTAGTACCATGCACCTACCTTTTCACTCACCCTGGCACCTGAGACGGAGTCCACCAAGACGAGCGGAGTTAACCATCATGACAGAAGAACGCCTTTTCAGATCGGTCATCAAGGTCGTAACCAGGAACTACGGCATAAGCAACGATCCGGCCGTGGCCGGAAACACCTACGCTGTGGCAAGTTTTGCGCCAAAGGATGCAAGGATTCTATTGCTGCGGGATTCCCGTTTCGTCACGTCCGGTTCCCTCACATTCCTGGTGGGCATACCCGAAACGACCTACGGTGGCGTGACCTACCCCATGTACCCTGACACCGACATGAACCCGAGAACGATGCCCCAGGCGGAGGTATGGATCAACAGCCGGGACGTGATTGCGGTGATAGAGGAAAGCTGACCTTCCGGGCGTTCCAGATTACCCTCAGCAATTCACCTGAGCCAGATCGCGCCACACAGCCAGACGCCAATGATGGCCGCTCCGCCGATGGCAAACTCCACTGCAGCCATGGCGCTGAGGTCAGCAAGAACTGGTAAGGCAACCCCGGTAGCCAGGCTGAGACCATTCGATGGCTTCTGGGTGTCAATCGACAATCCCAGGAATACAAACGAACAAGTCCACAGGGCAGCCTGCAGGTAAATCAAGAGAGCCGGCGTGAAAGCCAGCCACGCTGCAATCACAACAACGGCCAGGGCCGGCACCGGTGCGAGGAAAGCCCGGATCACGAGGCTCATGGGTGCTCTGAGGCTTCTCGCCGGGCTTCGAACGGGCAGCCGCTTGTCGGTGCTCCAGTCGGTCCACTCAGATGAATTGATTTGCAACCGAATTCTCCAAGGCTTTGGTCAAATCCAGGAAGGCGCAGGGGCTGGCCTAATGCTGGAAAGACCAGCGTGCAATGCCGACCAGCCCCTACGGTTACCCCCTAGTTAAAAGTTGTTGCTCGCGCGCGGGCGTCTTCGCTGTCGAGCGGAAGCTTGATCAGCTTGGTCACCTCAGCATTTCTGTTGACCACGCAATCCATACGCGCCACGACCTCATCGCCTTCCGGGTTGAATGCATCCAGGTGAAAAACTTCGCGTCTTCCCAACCCCTTGATCCCGCCTTTGCTGCTGGAGTCCAGGTTATAGACCAGGGGGGAACCCTGGTTTGTTGCGAGGTCACTCACCATCGCCTCTGCACATGCTTCCAGACCAGCATCCCGGGTCAGGGCATGTGCATGAAAAGGAACAGCCGTTATGGCGAGAACAAATCCAAGTTTCATCATGTTACGTTTTTTCATCACACCTCTCCTTGTCTGTTGTGGCAGATCTCAGGTACGAAGGTTAGAGAGGGCTGCTGGACCCGACAAACGGGATTTTTTGGCTCATGGCCCAGTTTTTTTCAGCCGTCCGACTGAAATTCTTCGACAATCCAATTGTTCAGCCTGGCGACTTTCTCATCTCCGGAGGCGTCGTCCCGATACGCGAGGTAGAACCTTTCTCCGGAATCCACTTCATCACCCAGTGCCCGGACCAGGGCACCGGATTTGAACCAGCTTTCACTCAACGGCCAGGAGACGAGCGCCACGCCGTGCCCCTGTGCCGCCGCTTGCACCACGGCGGCCATGGAGTCGAAGCGATAGACCTTTCCCGGTCTTGGCGGCGGTATGTCCAGCGACTTTGCCCAGTTTTCCCAAGACCGGGGACGATTTTCGTGCACGATCAGGGTTCGTCCATTGAGGTCTGAGTACGACCTGAATCCGAACTTCTTTTTCAGAGCCGGGGAACAGGCTGTCATGATGTGCCGGGAAAACAGCGGAACCGTCTCCAGTTCCGGCCAGTCGCCGGCGCCGAGCAGAATGGAAAGATCCGCATCCGCGGGGTGCACTTTCATCATGCTGGGTTGGGTCATGACACGAATATCGGTATCCGGCATGAGGCACTTGAATTTACTCAGTTTCGGCAGGAGCAATTCGCTGGCGAAAAACGGCGGCACGCACAATCGTATGACACGCCGCCCGAATTCCTCCCGCAATTGGTGCGTCTCTGCCTCCAGACGAGCAAAAAAGCTGTCCAGGAACTCAAAATAGGCGCGCCCCGGAGCCGTAAGCTCGAGAGCCCGCGTCTTGCGAACAAAAAGCTCGATGTCCAGAAACTCTTCCAGCTTCTTGACCTGGTGGCTGACCGCTGACGCGGTAATGCACAACTCGCCTGCTGCCAGTTTAAAGCTGAGGTGCTGCCCCGCGGCCCGAAAAGTACGTAAAGCCTTCAGCGGGGGCAGGTGTCTGACTGTGTTCATGATCGCCTCGCAACAACTGCGATAAGCGATAAGAGATGCAATTAGCATGCCACCATCTGAGTGGCCAGGAGCTGAAGCCCATGTTCATTTTGGTTCCGCTCTCCAGCCAACTGCGCAACCAATCGCATCAAGCCGAAATCTGTCGAACCGACAGCGGCGCACACCGTACGGGGAGGCGATGAGGTCGAGAAGCTGGCCTGGGCCATGCACCGGCGTCGCAGTGCTCAGGGATGGCAGGGAGTGGCTACCCCCGGCGACTAATCAGGGTAGGCGGCGATACATTCCATTTCCACCCGCGCCTTGCCCACCAATCCACTGGCAGCCAATGCACTGCGTGCCGGATAAGGCGGTGAGAAATGCTTTTTGTAGACTTCGTTGAAAGCGCCCCACTCGTCGATGTCGGCCAGGAACACCGTGCACTTGACCACGTGCTCCATGGCGAGTCCGCGACGGGCCAGCGTAGCTTCTATGTTCAACATCATCAGCTCGGCTTCGGCCTGGATGCCTCCCGGCGCCAAATTGCCATCCGCATCCTCGCCGACCTGGCCGGCAAGAAAAAGCAGGTCGCCCGCCCGCGCGGATTCAGAAAAGGGGTAGCCCATGCCTGCGTAGGGTCCTTCGTCAAACCTGGCGATCTCCGCCGCCTGGATGTCGGGTGAACTGGCAAACATCAAAATCGTCAGGGCAGTGCAGACTGATGGAACCAGGCGGGTCATGGTGAAGCTCCGGCAAGATGGACAGGCCACAAAGTATCAGAGTTCGGATTTCAATACCCGGCTGGCTGCCCTGGCGCCCAGGACTCACCAGCGCTCGAATGCCTTACATCGTAAAATGCGAACTTCTGGACAAGTACAGATCAGCCTTGTGCACCGCCTGGATTGCCAGTGAATATCGGTCAAAAAGTCGGCTGCGCCGCGCTGCTCGCGGCCTCCATGATACATACGGCGCTGGCCGGGCGAGTCCCTGTAATAGACGCGTCACAGCTTATTGACCGCCAGGCGCCGGTGCAGCGCCACAATCCGCGACTGCGCGATATCGATCCAAGCTCTCCATTCACCCTGGGCAACGGACGGTTCGCCTTCACCGCTGACATCACCGGGCTGCAGAGCCTGTCGGCGCTCAGTAGCGACGGCGTCAGAGTAAAGGGCCCTGACCCCTTTGCTCTGCCGGTTGGCCTCGGTCGATCGGGTGCCGTAGGATGATCAACAGTTTCCCCGTAAAGAGGAGCCGATGATGCAAGGGTGTAAGCATGGCCAGCGCTGACAATTGGGTGGCCTTTTACCCGCAAGCGGCCCGGAATTTTGACGGCTCCTCCATCGGGGTGAGCCATATGGCGGAAGTCATCCGCGTGGCAGCCAGGGCGTATGGCAGCCGGCCGGCGGTTTCGACGCAGCTGCCCAACGGGGCCTGCGCGACCCTGAGCTTCGATGAGATCGACCGTCTGACCGACGATTTTGCTGCGTACCTGCGGGAAGAGGCAGGTGTACAGGCCGGCGACGTGGTCGCGCAGATGTCACCGAACTGCATCGATTTTCTGCTCGTGACGTTCGGTATCTTCAAGGCCGGCTGCATCTGCACCAACATCAACCCGCTTTACACCGCGCCCGAGATGGAGCACCAGCTCAAGGACAGCAAGGCAAAAGTGCTGGTTGTCATGGACCAGTTCGGTGACAAGGTGGACGCGATCATCGACCAGACATCGGTCCACCAGGTGGTGACGGTTTCCGTGCTGGACTTCTTCCCGCCATTGAAAAAAGCGCTCATGGGTTTCGTGCTCAGGAGGGTCAGGAAAATGGTGCCGAACATGCGCACCCGCCATGTCGCCATGGCCGATGCCCTCAAACGAGGGGCAAAAACACGCCGGAACGGGGGCATTGACGTCGACGCCTACTGGGCCGGCCAGGGCACCAACGACACCGCTCTGTACCAATATACCGGCGGCACGACGGGCCGCAGCAAAGGTGCTGAACTGAGCCATCGCAACATCCTGTTCAACGCGGCATTGGGCCCCGCCATGGTCGAGGACGCGGTGGAAAACCGGGACGATGACTGCGCGCTGGTGGTCCTGCCCCTCTACCACATCACGGCCTTCGCATTGGTGATGTTGCCCAGCCTCCAGCACGGCGCGCACAGCGTCATGGCGCCGAGCCCGCGGCCGCCGAGTAACCTCAAGGCCGCGTTCGAGCAGCACGCCATCACGCACTTCAGCGGCATCAACACCTTGTTCGCGGCTTTGCTGCAGGAGCCCTGGTGCACCCCGGAAGCGCTCGGGCACCTGAGGTTCTGTGGCTCTGGCGGCGCCGCCCAGCATGTCGCGTTGGCGGAACGCTGGGAGGCACTGACGGGGGTGCCAATCCACCAGGGCTATGGCCTGACGGAGTGCGCCGGCGTCCTGACCATGAACCCGGCGGGCGGTAACCGCCTGGGTTCCGCCGGTCTGCCGATTCCGGATACCCGCGTGAAAATCGTTGATTCAGAGGGCCAGGAGCTGCCGCGGGGCGAGGTCGGCGAGATCATCGCCAAGGGTCCGACCGTCATGAAGGGCTACCTGGATCAGCCCGAGGCAACGGCCGACACGATCAAGGACGGCTGGCTCCACACAGGGGACCTCGGCGTGATGGATGAAGACGGATATGTCCAGGTCGTCGATCGCAAGAAGGACATGATCCTGGTATCAGGCTTCAACGTTTATCCCAATGAGATCGAGGACGTCATCGCCAAGCTCGAGGGTGTCGTCGAAGTGGGCGTCATCGGCGTGCCGGACGAGAAAACCGAGGAATCCGTCAAGGCCTTCGTGGTCTCCTCGGATCCGCACCTGACCGCCGAGCAGGTGATCGCCCATTGCCGGCAATCGCTCACCAACTACAAGCGGCCCAAACAGGTCGAGTTCGTCAGCGAAATCCCCAAAACCCCGGTTGGCAAAGTACTGCGCCGCAACCTGCGCGAAATGAACGCGAAGCAGGAATGATCTCAGCGCATCCGGGTTGGCGCCGCCTCGCCCGACCGGATGGTTTCGTGAACCTTGCCCGGCCGTGGAATGAACATGGGCACGCCCTCCTGGTATGAGCGGTAACTATCGCCCAGGATCTCGACCAGGTCGTCCTCTTCCCAGCCAACCGCGACCAGGACATAAATCGTCAGGCCGCCGGCAAATAGCAAATGACCGACCGTCATGTGCGGGGTCGCCCACAGGCCGATGAACATCCCCGTGTAGAGCGGGTGGCGGACCAGGCGGTACAGGAAGATCACCTTGAACGGTGGATGCTGGTACATGCGCCCGACAAACCGCAAGTACACCTGGCGCAGCCCAAACAGGTCGAAGTGATCCGTCATGAAGGTAGAAAGCAAGGCGATCAGGAACCCAGACGTGAAAACTGCCCACAGCACGATTTGGAGCCAGGCCGCATCGGTCCGCCAGACGGTATAGGGGAGCGGTTGCCAGAGCGCGAAGATACTGATCAGGATGACACTCGTCGCCAGCACGTAGGTGCTGCGCTCAATCGCTGCCGGGACCAGGCGGGTCCAGCGCTGTTTGAACCAGGGCCGCGCCATGATGCTGTGCTGCAGGCCAAACAGCACGATCAGGAAGAGATTCACCACAAACGGATTCGGCAGGGTGACGATCGCGTCGCCGTCAATGCCCTTGGGCACGACGAAATTGGCGAGAAAGCCGATCAGGTAAAGAAAGGTCAGGAAGAAAACCAGGTAGCAGACAATTCCGTAGGCCAGCGTCAGAAATTTGGTCACTTGGTCCCTCCAGGAGTTGAGCGCGGCGCATTTTTTAGAATAGCGTAAATCAGGGGATGTGCTCGTTTGGGTCAAAAGGGGCAAAGACGACTGCCGCCGCGGGCGCTGGAGGTCTGCTACGCAGCCCTGGCGGGTCGGACCACACCGTAGGGTCTCTTCACCCTGCGGCACTGGCGTACAATGGCGGCCATGTCCGCTTGCCGCCGCCCGCTTTCATACGCCGTCCCGTCACTGGCCTTGCTGCTGGTGTTCGCCTGCCTGACATTGACCGCCACCGCCCTGGCCGGCGCCAGGCCGGACGAGGTTCACCGACTGGCCGAAGACCTCACGCCGGTGGGTGGCGAACGCGCCGGTAACGCGGACGGCAGCATCCCGCCCTGGACAGGCGGCATCACCGCACCGCCGGTGTCCTACGCGGCAGGCGATCACCATCCCGATCCGTTCGCCGGAGAGCAGCCGCTGTTGCGTATCGACCGAAGCAACCTGGAAGCGCACCGCAGCCTGCTCGGCGCGGGCCAGGTAGCCATGCTTGAGAACTATCCGGATTACTACTTCGAGGTCTATCCGAGCCACCGCAGCGCGGCCTACCCGCAGCGTATCTACGAGATGACCGCGCAGAATGCCCGGTCCGGAGAGTTGGTCGAAGGGGGCGACGGGGTGCTCAATGTTGCGGAGGGACTGCCCTTTCCCTTCCCCGAATCCGCCGAAGAATTGATGTGGAACCACCGTCTGCGCTACAAGGGCATCGGCAGCGAGCGCCATATCAGCCTGGTGGCGCCGACCGCGAAAGGCGCATTCACCGAAGTGACGATGACGGTGAAAACACTCAATCCCTACTACCAGCAAGGCGCGACGCTGGAGAGCATTGACAACCGCCTGCTGCTGTACCTGCAGCAAACCACGGCGCCGAACTGGCTGAACGGCAGCGTGCTGCTGGTTTACGAAACGCTGAACCAGTCGGTGCAGCCGCGCAGTGCATGGGTATATAACCCGGGCCAGCGGCGGGTCATCCGCGCGCCGAACGTCGCCTTCGACAGCCCGTCGGCAGGCACTGATGGCCTGCACGTGAACGACATGGTCGACATGTTCAACGGTTCGCTCGGGCGCTTCGAGTGGGAGTCGCTGGGCAAGCGGGAAATGTACGTACCCTACAACGCTTACCGGGTTCACAGCGGCGATCTGGACTACGACGACCTGGCCATGAGCGGACACCTGAACCCGGCTTACCTGCGTTACGAGCGGCACCGCGTGTGGGTCGTCGAAGCACGCCTGAAAGCCGGCTTTCGGCACATCAATCCACGCCGCACCTACTACCTGGACGAAGACAGTTACCAGGTGTTGATGACTGATCATTATGACGGACAGGGTGAGGTGTGGCGCTATTCGGAAGCGCACCCGATCAATTTCTACGACGTGCCCACGCTGTGGACCACCGTCGAGGTCCATAACGATCTGGACGCTGATCGTTTTGTCTCCTACCGCCTGGACCCGCAGCAACCCGTGCCGCCCTTCAACATGGAAATGAATCCCAACGAATTTACGCCACAGGCCCTGCGGCGGGCAGGCAAGCGATGAAGGCCGACCGCTCAGCAGGGGCGCGCCGCTGGCGTTGCATCGTGGCCATCGTGATGCTGCTGCGAGAAACGGGGTCAGAGGAGAAACGGGGTCGAGAAAGGGGGTGAGAAAGGGGGTCAGAGTAAAGGGACAGAGTAGCTACTCTGTCCCTTTACTCTGACCCCGTTCCACTGTGACCCCGTTCCACTGACCCCGTTCCATTGCGGGCAGGCCGGGCGTGAGGAGGCACCCGGCCCGCCCGCTGGCTCACCAACTACCGTTGGAATTCTGTTGCCTCTGGGGGCTAGGGGCGCCGCTGCCCTGGCTCTGGCCGTTGCCCTGGTCATTTTGCTGACGTTTCTGCTGCCCCTGGGCCGTCCCGTCCTGGCTATGAATACGGTCGCGGCTGCGGCTCTGCTGCTGCATGCGCTGCTGTTGCTGCTGCTGTTGCGTGCCGGCGGCCGACTGCTGCTGCGAACGCATCTGCGACTGCATCTGGGATTGTGACTGGGCCTGCTGTTGCTGCCGGGCATCTGCCGCGGTCGCGGCGAAGGCCAGCGCCAGCGCAGCCAGGTAAACGATCTTTCTGCTGTGTTGCTTCATGGTTGGCTCCTTGAACGTGTGCAACCTCGAACGAGGTGCCGGTGGTTTCCGACAGTTGCCATTGTGGTCTCCGAATGCGGAGCAAAGTTGAAGGAAATATGAAGATTGCCGGCGGCCTGCGGTCGGCCAGAGCGAGCCAGGTCACTCTGGCCGACTCGCAAAAGCGCAAAAGGCCCAAAAGGGGTTGGACCCAGTTTCCATTGGCAAACTAAATTGGATCCGACCCCTTTTTTAAAAGAGGCCACCTGGAAGGTGGCCTCTTTCGTCGTTTGCCGGCAATTACGGCAAATCGTACGTTACGAGCTTGATCCGGTAACCGTCATGGTCAGGGAAGGCCATCGTCCACTCTGGCTCGTCGATATCGACGTTTGCATCGGGCGTGTAC
>JAHEFS010000111.1 GCA_024640045.1 Chromatiales bacterium
CCCATGAAACCGCAATCCCTGCAACACCTCGCCGAACACCTGCGCCGGTTCGCCGCCGAGCGCGACTGGGAGCAGTTCCACTCGCCCAAGAACCTGTCCATGGCGCTGTCGGTGGAAGTGGCCGAAATCGTCGAGCACTTTCAGTGGCTGACAGAAGAGCAGAGCCGCAATCTCGAGCCGGCGAAGCGGGAACAGGTCGGACATGAACTGGCCGATGCCCTGATCTACCTGGTGCGGTTGGCGGATCAGTTGCAGATCGACCTGCTGCAGGCCGCCGAGCGCAAACTGGCGCTCAACGAAGCCAAGTACCCGGCGGAGCGGGTGCGCGGGAGTCCGAAGAAGTACTCTGAATACGACTAGCGCATATGAACCCAACCGAATTCGAAGCCATCGTGCAGCAGGCCATGGACACCCTGCCGGGCTGGGTGCACGAGGCCCTGGAACACATCGAGATCCGCGTCACCGACGCACCCGGCGAGGAGTCCGAGCCGGGCGAAGAGGACCTGCTCGGCCTTTACCTCGGCACGCCGCTGACCGAGCGCAGCCTGGACGATATCGTCGAGCAGCCCGACATCATCTATGTCTACCGCCGCCCGCACCTGGAGATGGACCTGCCGCCGGACGAATTGCGCGAGGAGATCGCCACCACCCTGATCCACGAAATCGCCCACTACTTCGGCATCGACGATGATCACCTGGACGAGATCGGCTGGGGTTAGCATCCGCTGGCGAGCCGAAGCGAAATTTCGACCAGCCATTACTCACCTGCAGATTCCATGCTTTCGCTAGCCTGGACCAGGTGCCACATCCCGGCTACGTCAAATAATTGTCCCCTGATGTCAAGCTGGCTCGAACCCCTCATCTTATGATTCAATCTGTATTCTGACTGGTTTCTAAGGAGAGGTACGCATGCGAAAATCGTCTGCGCGCATGAAAAAGAGGGCATACACCGCCGTCATCGCCCTGGCGGCCTGGGTACTGGTCAGTCCGGCGTTTCCGGAGGAGCCCGCTATTGAGCGGGTGATTCATTTGAAAGGGACCACCAACACACGTGATATTGGCGGCTACCAGACCAGCGACCATCGCACCCTTCGTTGGCGACAGATTATTCGCTCCGAGAACCTGTCACGGCTTACTCCCGAAGATTTTCAGCAACTCGAAGAAATGGGCGTGAAAACGGTTATCGACTTGCGCACTGACCGGGAAGTCGAACAATCACCCACGGTCTGGCAGGGCGATCATCCACCGCGGTTTTATCATTTTCCGATCGGTGACGCGCACAACGATTGGTTCAATGCACAACGCAAGCTGATAAAGAGCAACCGGTTCACGGAAGAGCAATCCCTGGAGCACATGGTCGAAGGCTATCGCATGATTGCAGAAGAGGGACCCCCCAGCTACCAGAAGCTGATGGACCTGGTGCTCGATCAATCCAACTGGCCAGTACTGATCCACTGCAGCGCAGGCAAAGACCGGGCGGGCGTTGCGACTGCACTGATCCTGGAAGCCCTGGGCGTGGATCGAAAAACCATCATGGAGGATTTCCTGCTGACCAACGAGGTTGGCCATTCAGAGAAAAAGGCCATCGTTCTTTCCAAAGAGCGCAAAAATTCCGGCAGTGGAAACAAGTTCAGCAGAGGTCCGTCGGCCAGCGCCTGGTTTCCGATTGTAGGCGTGCGACCGGAGATGCTGGAGGCTTTTTACGCCAGCGTGGAGGGACAGTACGGTTCCATGGATGCCTTTCTCACCGAATTGGGCGTTGATCTGGACGCCCGCAGGGCACTCGCAGCATCATTGACCATGGAACACTCGGAACGGATGATGGGAGAATGACCGCCTGAAGTTCCGGCGCGGGCCCGAATCTCGCCATTGAGCCCGCTTAGCGCCGGCCGCCATCGCCAGATTATTCCTATAACCTCGCACAATCGGCGCAGAAGACTCGCCTTGCTGCCAGCGATCCCACGTCAAAGTCTTGTCCGCTTCGGTGCAGTGAATCCTCTGTCGGCACTTCCTCATCGGCAACATCCTTCTCTCTATGCTTAGAGGTTAGGTGTTGCATCGAGCAGTTGAAGCCGCAGCCATGTCGGGATGATGCGCGAAGCATTCCCATAGCTCAAAAACGCCATCCGGAGCCGGACCTCCCCGGTTGATGGACTTCGCGAAGCCGGGAACAACGGCTCCCGGCATGGTTCAGTGGTGCACTACCTTGTCGATAATCTCGTGCACCTGCTCTTCCAGCTTGGCCGATGGTGTGACCACCACGTCACGGTCCTGCACGGTCATGCAGAACCGGCTGACGTCAGCATGGCGCACGTAGACGTCGCGCAGCTGGTCCACCACTTTTTCCACCTCCAGTGGCTTGAGGCCGTGTTCCTCCACCAGTGTGTTCAGGCCGCTGATTTTGCCGTCATGGATCCAGGCCAAGCCAAATTTTTTCGGCGGCTTGCCGATGAATACGTAGGCGGCATGTTCGGCCGGGACGACTTCCAGGGGATCCTTTACCTGCCCCGCAAGTTCGCCGAGCTGGGTTTTGACCTCTGCGATCCTCGAGGCTGCTGTGCTGGAGGGATCGACGACCGGATAATCCGGCTTGCTGGAAAAAAGGTTTCCAAAGAGACTCATGACTGCCTCCCTTTATTTAAGAGCGTCTCTCGACGGGATTGGTCACTATTTATCCTAGCCCACTCGCATCCAGCGTGCAAAATCGACAGTGATAAAAGGGTCAGAGCCCTTGTCAGGCGGGAAGAAGTAATGGGGTCAGAAGTAATGGGGTCAGAGTAAAGGGACAGAGTAAACCGACAGCAAGCAAAGCCATTTGCGCGCCTCCGACAACAGTGTTTCCTGATAGCGAGAGAGGACGCGGTCATTCAGAATCGATTTTTCCTGGACGCAACAGGGGGAAGCCATGCCAAGACGGGCTCGATTCTGTCCCGCGGTTTATCCGGCCCATCTGCTTCAAAGAGGCAACAACCGACAGGCAATATTCACCTGCGATGCCGATCTGGCGGCTTACGCCCACTGGCTGGCAGAGGGCGCTGAACGATTTGACGTAGCAGTTCATGGCTGGGTGTTCATGACCAATCATGTGCACCTGCTGGCCACGCCTTCCCATGACACAAGCCTGTCGCGACTCATGCAGTTTCTGGGGCGCCTTTACGTGCGTCATTTCAACTACACCTATAGCCGCAGCGGAACCCTGTTTGAAGGCCGCTTCAAGACCTGTATTGTGCAGGAAAGCCGATACCTGTTGACCTGCCTCCGTTACATGGAGCTCAATCCGGTCAGGGCGGGCATAGTCAAAGATCCTGGTGATTACCGCTGGTCGAGTTACCGGGCTCACGCATTTGGAATCAATGCCAGGCTGTGGTCACCGCATGAACTTTATATGTATTTGGGAAAGGACGAAAAGGCACGCCAACACGCTTGGAGAGACCTGATCAACCAGACCCTGGACATTGAGGTGCTGGCCAAAGTCCGGCATTGTGCCAACACCGGGCTCGTGCTGGGCACAGAGTCATTCAGGGAACAGGTGCACCGACTCCGGAATTGAGCCCCTATTCCCCGTTTTACTCTGTCCCTTTACTCTGACCCCATTAATCTCGCGCCATGGATCCGACCCGCACACGGCGTTACGCCACGATGACGCGGCCGGGATGGCCCCGCGAGCGAGCATGCCGTAACATGCATCGCTTCCACCCGAGCAGGCCGACCTAAATGATACGTTTCGCCGCAACCCTTGCGATCATGGGCTTTTGTGGGGCTTCCCTTCCGCTCAGCGCGGACGTCAATCTGGCGGTGGTCAACCGCATCAAGGACCAGGCTTTCAATCATTCGCAGGTGGTCGACTACCTGCATTACCTGGCGGACGAAAACGGCCCGCGCCTGGCGGCGTCCCCCGGCTATCGGCACGCTGCGAACTGGGCGGTCGATACGCTCAAACGGGAAGGCATTGAAAGTGCTCGTCTCGACCCCTTCGGCCCGATCGGGCGCAGTTGGTCGTGGTCAAGCATTGCCGTGCAGATGGTCGAGCCGCAGGTGACCAGCCTGAACGCGGTGCCACTGGCATGGAGCGCCGGTACCGACGGCACGATCACGGCACCGGTGGTCTTCGCTCCGCTGTGGGACGACGACGAGGATCCGGATCAAAGCGACCTGGTCGCACTGGCTCAGCGCATCGAGACGTACAAGCAGCAGTACGCCGGCAAGTTGGCTGGCCGCATCGTGCTGCTCTCGCCCAGGCGGACCTTTGAACTGCCGTCGGAACCGGAAACCCAGCGTTGGGCCGCCGCGGACCTGGAAGACATGAAGTCGGCGCGCGATCCGTTGCTCAACGATGTGTACGAGTGGCCTTTGCTCAGACTTCCGGTCGATACCGATGAGCGCTGGTTACAATACGAGGTGGTGCCGGTCGAAATCCAGTCGGACTACTCGGACCGCCATGACCGGCTGATGGATCGCCTGGTGCGATATCTCAATGACGAAAAAGCCGCCGCCGTCATCATGACCGACAGCAGGGGCGGCGGTGGCGTCATATTCGCCGAGAGCTTCGGCTCGCACATGGCTGGGACCAGCATCCCGCCTCCGGCCGTGCAACTGATGCCGGAGCACTACAACCGGCTGGTGCGGCTACTCGAGCGCGACGTGCCGGTCACGCTGAGCGTCAACGTCGAGGCCACGTTTCCGTCAGAGAGCGCCGAAGGCGCCAACGTGATCGCGGAACTTCCCGGCAAGGGCAAGCGTCGCGAGGTGGTGATGATGGGGGCGCACCTCGATTCCTGGCACGCTGGCACTGGCGCGACCGACAATGCAGCCGGCGTGGCGGTGGTGATGGAGGCTATGCGCATCCTGCGCACGCTCAACCTCAGCCTGGACCGGACCGTGCGCCTGGGCCTGTGGGACGGCGAGGAAATCGGCCACCTGGGTTCTCGCGCTTACGTGCGCGAACACCTCGGCAACCCGGTCACCATGGCGCTGAAGCCGGAACACGAGACCTTCTCGGTCTATTTCAACATCGATACCGGCAGCGGCCGCACGCGCGGCATATTGACCCAGGCCAACGACATGGTGAAACCGATCTTTTCCGAGCTGATGCAGCCCTTCGAGGAACTCGGCATTACCGCGGTGGTACCCCGCAACGACTGGGGTACGGACCACCAGGCCTTTGACGCGGTGGGTCTGCCGGCCTTCGACTTGCTGCAGGACCAGCTGGACTACTGGTCACACACCCATCACTCCAACGTCGACACCGTCGACCACGTGCTGCCCCAGGACCTGATGGTTTCAGCCGCCTTCCTGGCTGCACTGATGTACGACGCCGCGACCCGGGACGAACTGATGCCGCGCGAGCCACTGCCGCAGCCGTTACCTGAACCGCAGCCGCTGCCGGAAATCCTGCAAGACACTGGAGCCGCAGGCGACCCACTGAACCCGGTTGGGTAAGTCGAGCAAAGCGAGACACCTTAGATGACTTCGCGCAGGTGCCCTGAAGTCACGTCGTAAACGAAGCCCCGCACCGCTTCCTTGTGCGGGATGAACGGGCTGGCCATGACCCGTTTCAGGGACTGGCGGACATCAGCCTCCAGATCACTGAAGCTTTCCATTGCAAAGTGCGGCTTGATCCCCGTTTCGTCCAGGATCTGCTGCTTGAGGTCCTCGTCCTTGAATGTCAGCATGCCGCAATCGGTGTGATGGATGAGCATGATCTCGCGCGTACCCAGCAGCCGCTGGGATATCGTCAGGGAACGGATCACATCGTCGGTCACGACCCCGCCCGCATTGCGAATGACGTGGGCATCACCCTCTACCAGCGCCAGCAGGGCACCTGTTTCCAGTCGGGCATCCATGCAGACAACCGCCGCGAGCATTTTCGCCGGCGGCATAGGCAATGAACCTTTGTCGAATCGGTCCGCGTAGGCTTCATTGTGTGCAAGGATTTCGTCAATAACGCTCATGGCAATGCCTCCGGTCAAGTCGCAGCTCTCATGCTACCCGGTCAAATTCTACAGACAAATGACAGCCCAAGTGTCGGGCAGTGTCTCAGGAAAAGCGCTCCCATACCGGCGTGACCCTGGCGGGCAACGGCGCGAAGGCGCCAAGTTCCGCCCAGCGGGTGTCCGGAGCATGGAAGTCGGAGCCACAGGAGGCCAGCAGGTTCAGCTGCTCGCAGAGCTGGCCCATGCCGGCGGTCTGTTGCGGATTCTGCTGTCCCGACACGACTTCCAGGCCTTGCCCACCCACGTGCACGAAGTCAGCGAGCAGTCGCTTCAGCTTCGTGCGGGTCAGCTTGTATTTCAGGGGATGGGCCAGGACCGCAATCCCTCCGGCATCCCGGATCCACTGCACGACCTGCGGCAGATCGGCCCAGTGTTGCTTTACATCACCCGCCTTGCCGTCGCCGACGAACTTGCGAAAGGCATCCTCGATCGACCGGGCTTTACCGCTGTTTACGAGGTACCGTGCAAAGTGCGGGCGCCCTATGTAATCGCCTTGCGCCAGGGCCGCGGCCCCGGCAAACGCGTCCGGAATGCCCATCTTGCCGAGGATTTCACCGATTCGCCGGGCTCGTGCCCTGCGCGCTTCGGTCTGGTAGCGGACGCCCGCCTGAACCGCATCGCTGTCGAGGTCGACATTCAGGCCAAGCACGTGGATCCCGGTCGATTGCCACTGGGTGGAGAACTCGATGCCCGCCACCAGTTGCAGCCTGCCTTGCGCCAGCGACAACCCTTCGTAGGCATCGAGCGTGTCGTGGTCGGTGATCGCCAGCACGTCGACGCCGCTGTCGATGGCGCGCGCGATGAGCGCAGGCGGCGCCAATGAGCCGTCCGAGCAGAGGGTGTGCGAATGCAGATCAAAAATCATGGCTGCACTAGCGTAACTCATTCGGGCCGGAATCCGGTCCCAAATTGAGTATGATGACGACTGTCCAGCAACCCCTCACGAGACGAGGTTTCACCGGCAATGAAAAGCTCTGTCGCATGGTTTCTCCTGCTCAACGCCCTGGCGGGCCCCGGCTTCGCCGCCGCGCCGGGCGTCGACCCATCACCTGACGTTGCCGAGCCCGGTTCGATCGAGGCCATCGCCGAATTCACGACGGAGCCCCGTTTTCTCAGCCCCTGGGTCGCCTACCTGCCTGCTTCGGACACGGTACCCTCGCCCACCCGCTACCTGGGCCACCTCGTCGGCGCACCCGGCGAGTTGACCCACTCGGCCAAGATTGTCGAGTACGTGCGGCAGGTCGCGCAGGCCTCCGACCGCGTTCACGTGGAAACGCTGGGCATTTCGGAAGAGGGCCGTGACATCGTGCTGGCGGTAATCGCCGACCAGCGTGGTATCGCCGAGCTCGATCGGCTGAAGGCGGCCAGCGCGGCACTGGCCGATCCGCGCCGCACCAGTCCGGAACAGGCGCAGGAACTGATCGCCACCGCCCGCCCGGCCTATTACTTCAACTGCAATCTGCACGCCGACGAGAGCGGCAGCGGCGAGATGTGCATGGAGCTGATCTACCGGCTGGCCGTTTCCGAACAGCCGATGATCCGGGCCATCCGCGAAAACCTGCTGGTTCTGATCAACCCGGTCTCGGAGCCTGATGGGCGCGACAAGCTGACCGACTGGTTTTACCGCTATCTGAAAGGCAAAACCGAATTCGACGCCCTGCCGCGCCAGAGCCCGCCGTACTGGAGCCGCTACGTGTTCGTGGACATCAACCGCGACGCGCACCAGAAGGCCTTCGCCGCGACCCGCGCGGTGGGCAAGATGTTTTTCGACTACCACCCGGTGGTGGTGCACGACCTGCATGAAGCGATTTCGCTCCTCTTGAGCTGGAATGGCACCGGCCCCTACAACCCGCACATGGACCCGATCGTGACCTCGCGCTGGCTGGAGATGAGCTTCCACGAAATGACCACGATGAACGCCATGGGCATGCCCGGGGTGTGGACCTGGAACTTCGGTGAAGGCTTCGGCCACCACTTTCTCGACTCCATTGCCATCAACCACAATGCCATCGGGCGCGGCTACGAAACCTTCGGCAACGCCACCGCGGAAACCGTCACCCGCCACGCCGACGCCGACAGCCTGACCCGCGAGTGGTATCGGCCCTGGCCGCCGGATCCGGTGTTCCGCTGGTCCATGCGGGACAACGTGAATTATCAGCAAACGGGCGCCCTGGCGATCCTCGACTGGTCGGCCCGCCATGCGGACGAGATGCTGCGGGACTTCTACCAGACCGGCTACAACTCCTGGCAGAAAGGCGTGAGGGAAAAGCCATGGGCCTACCTGGTACGCGCCGAACAACCGGACCGCCTGCGCGTGGCCCAGATGATCAACCGCCTGCGTGATCAGCGCATCGAGGTGGGACAACTGACCGCCGACCTGTCGCTGGAAGAGGGCCAGTTCGAAAAAGGTGACTACATCGTCCGGCTTGACCAGCCTTACCGCAACTTTGCGCTCGACGTGCTCGAGCCCCAGAAATTCCCGGCCGACTACGAGCAGTTGCCCTACGACGACGTGTCCTGGGCCTACCCGGTGGGTTTTGATATCGAAGCCGTCCGCGTCGAGGACGAGCGGATCAAGTCGGCGCCGAGTGCCCTGCTCGAGAAAGATGCTGCCGCGGGCGGCACGGTCCAGGGTAACGGCCCCGTCTACCTGCTGCGGGACCAGGGCCAGGAATCCCTGCTGGCCGCCCGTTTTCGGCTGGCCGCGTATACAGTGGACATCGCGGAAGAGGCCTTCAGCCAGGGTAAGGT
>JAHEFS010000112.1 GCA_024640045.1 Chromatiales bacterium
TGCGCCGGGAATCCGAGTCACGCCTCGGTGCTGATTTCGACCTGCGGGCATTCCACGACTTTATCCTGGCGCTGGGTTCGGTGCCGCTGGATATACTGAAAGACGAGGTGACCCGCTGGACTGACCAGCAGGTAGCCACGCTGCAACAGACCCCTGGAGAAGAAACATGAAATGGATGATGACTGGAATGCTGCCCCTGTTTGCCGCCCTGGTGTTGGCGACCCCGGCCGCGGCTCAGGACAATCCCGCAAAGGAAAAGTCGGCAACGGTCGACGAGATTGAACAGTCCTCGGTCACGCGTCATTCCATTCGCGTGGGCGACCAGACGGTTAATTACCAGGCGACCGCCGGGACCTTGCACCTGCCCGGGGAAGACGAGGAGCCCGATGCCAGCGTTTTCTATATCGCCTACACCCGCGAGGGTGTCGGTAACCTCGACAACCGCCCGGTGATGTTCACTTTCAACGGAGGTCCCGGTTCGTCTTCGGTCTGGCTGCACATGGGTACTTTCGGCCCGCGGCGGGTGGACATGGACGACGGGGTACAGAACGATGCGGCGCCCTACAAACTGGTCGACAACGCCTTCAGCCTGCTGGATGTGACCGACCTGGTGTTTATCGATCCGGTAGGGACCGGTTATAGCCATGCCCTGGGTGATGCCGAGGACAAGGACTTCCACGGGGTCGATCAGGACGTCGAGGCGGTTGGCGATTTCATCCGCCTGTGGGTGACCCGTAACCAGCGCTGGAATTCACCCAAGCTGGTGGGCGGTGAAAGTTACGGCACCACGCGCACGGCCGGACTGGCGGCTCACTTGCAGCAGCGCGGCATGTACGTCAATGGCCTGGTGCTGGTCTCGTCCATCCTCAATTTCCAGACCGCACGATTCGACACCGGCAATGATTTGCCCTACATCATGTTTCTGCCAACCTACGCGGCCACGGCCTGGTACCACGACCAGCTGCCAGAGCGGCCCGAGTCACTGGAAGCATTTCTCGATTCTGTACGCGAGTTTGCGGCTGGGCCTTATGCAACGGCGTTGATGAAGGGCGACCAACTGGGTCAGGCAGAGGCAGAGGTCATTGCCGAACAGCTGGCGGCTTTCACCGGCCTGGACAAGGATTACCTGCTGCAGACCAACCTGCGTTTGCACATATTCCGCTTCACCAAGGAATTGTTGCGCGATGAAAGGCGATCGGTCGGCCGGCTCGACAGCCGTTTCAAGGGCATGGACCGGGATGCGGCTGGGGAAAGCTTCGATCACGATCCCAGTATGACCGCCATCATGGGCCCCTATACCGCCGCGCTGAATCACTATGTGCGCACCGAACTGGAGTTCCAGGATGACGCCGAGTACGAAATCCTTTCCGGCAAGGTGAATCGAAACTGGGACTGGATGCGTGAGGGCTCGCGTGGTGTTGGTTACGTCAATGTTGCCGAGGATCTGCGGGAGGCCATGGCGCGTGATCCGAACCTCAAGGTGTTCGTGGCCAATGGTTACTATGACCTGGCGACCCCGTTTTTCGCCACCGAATACACCATGGATCACTTGCAGATCGAGCCCGAGGTCAAACCGAACATCACCCTGGAGTACTATGAGGCCGGGCACATGATGTACATCCACCCGGATTCACTGGTGAAGCTGAAGCAAGACCTGGCTGGGTTTGTGAGCAGCCTGAACCGCTAGAGCGCGGAGTGCTAAGCGGTCGGCAGGCGAAAAAAGCGCTCGGCGTTGCGGGTCGTGGCTTCACCAAGTGCCTCGGGGTGCTCGCCGCGGCAAGCCGCCAGCGTGCCCAGTATCCAGGGCAGCCACTGCGGTTCATTGCGGTGGGCCTTCACCCGCGGGCGCAGGTTGCGTGGCTTGAGGTAGGGCGCGTCGGTTTCGATCATCAGGCGGTCGATGGGGACATCGGCCAGGTAGTCCTGCATGTGTACCCCGCGGCGTTCATCGCAGATCCAGCCGGTGATGCCAATGTAGCAATCCAGGTCGAGGTAGGCGTGTAACTCTTCGCGATTGCCCGTGAAACAATGCACCACGGCGTCCGCCAGTTGGTCGCGCACTGCTTTCAGAATGGCGTAAAAGTCTGCATGCGCGTCACGCAGGTGCAGGAATAGGGGTTTGCCGCTGTCGATGCCGACCTGCAGTTGGGCTTCGAACGCCCGGCGTTGGGCATCGCGTGGTGAGAAGTCGCGAAAGTAATCCAGCCCGGTTTCGCCGGCGGCAACCACGCGAACATCCGCAGCCAGTTCACGCAGTAGCCGGTCTGTTTCCTCGTCGTAGTCAGCGGCATGGTGCGGATGCACGCCGGCGGTGGCGTAAAGAACTTCCGGGTGTTTCTGCGCCAGGTTCAGAGCCTGGCGGCTGCCCTCCTTGCTGGCCCCGGTCACGATCATTCTCGAGACGCCGGCTTCATGGGCACGTTCGATGACGTCGTCGCGATCGCTGTCAAACGAATCGTGGGTCAGGTTACAGCCGATATCGATCAGGTCCATGGCAGGGCATTGAGTGGTTTCGGCGGCATTGTAATGAATTGGACAGGGAATGACAGGCGTGGCAGTTGATCGTGGGGCTTGCACCGACGGTTTCAGCCGTCAGAATAGAGCCATGAGCAGTACCGAGTCATTGCCCAGGTCGCCGAAGTGGAACGCCTACTGGCGACTGATGCGTTTCGATCGACCCATCGGCATCCTGTTGTTGTTGTGGCCCACCCTGTGGGCCTTATGGATGGCCGGCGCGGGTTCGCCAAGCCTGAAGAATATCGCGATCTTCGTGACTGGCGTGGTGTTGATGCGGGCCGCCGGCTGCATCATGAACGATGTGGCGGATCGCGATATTGACCCGCACGTCGAGCGGACGCGGACGCGGCCGTTGGCGGCAGGCGAGCTAACCACGCGCGAGGCGCTGGTCTTGTTCATGGGCTTGATGCTGCTGGCTTTCTTGCTGGTGCTGCTGACTAACCCGCTAACGGTCAAGCTGGCGCTGGGGGGCGCCTTGCTGGCTTCGACCTACCCTTTTTTCAAGCGTTTTACCCACTTCCCGCAGGTGGTTCTGGGCATCGCTTTCGGCTGGGGCATGGTCATGGCTTTTTCTGCTGAGACCGGGGCGGTGCCGCGTGTGGCCTGGTGGCTGTTGGCCATCAACACGATCTGGTCCGTGATTTATGACACCTTGTACGCGATGGTCGACCGGGAAGATGACCTGGCCATTGGCGTGAAATCCACGGCCATCCTGTTCGGCCGTCATGACTTGCTGATTCTGCGTATCCTGAAAGTGCTGATGATCGCGATGTTGATCGTGCTTGGCCTGGTCATGGGATTCACCTGGGCCTGGTACCTGGGCGTGGCAGCGGCCGCGATCCTGTTCATTCGCCAGCAGTGGCAGGTACGCGATCGGGAGGGTCGCGCCTGCTTCCACGCGTTCCTCGCCAACAACTGGGTCGGCCTGGTGGTTTTCCTCGGCCTGCTCGGACATTACGCCTGGGCCGGTCATGGCTGAGCTGGCCATCAGTCCTGAGCGCGTTTTTCTGGCGCGCCCCCGCTGCGAAGATGGGGTGGAATTCATCGAGGCCATGCGGGACAGCCGCGGCCTGCACCATCCCTGGCTGACCGCGCCGAGCGATATGCCGGCCTGGCGGCGTTATCTGAAGCGGCTGGAGCGGTCCAACGAGGAAGGTTTCCTGGTCCGGCGTCAGGGTGACCGAACCCTGCTGGGGGTAGTCAACCTCAACGTGATCACCTTCGAGGCGTTGTGCAGCGCCTATCTCAGTTATTACGCCGTCAGGCAGCACGCATGCAAAGGTTATATGAAAGAGGGTCTGCAGTGCTTAATCAGCCTGGCGTTCGGTGAACTCGGCCTGCATCGTCTCGAGGCCAACATACAACCCGGCAACGAGCGGTCCATCCGGTTGGTGGAGAGCCTGGGCTTCGAATGCGAAGGCTACTCCCCGCGTTTCCTGATGATCAACGGCAAGTGGCGTGACCACGAGCGCTGGGCCTTACTGGCGGACAGCGAATAACCAAGTTCTCGCTGGCTGCATCCAAAACGGGTTTACCTGCATCTTGATAGGCAGGAACAGCTAAACCCAAGGAGAAAAACATGCAAAGTTTCACACTGGGAGCGGGACTGGCGGCCCTGGCATTCTGGGGTTTTATCGCTTCGGTTGTGGTGGCGGGTATCTGGTACGACATCCGCAAGCGCGAAGCGCAACACGAGACGGTCCGTCGCCTGGTTGAAAGCGGTCAGCCGCTGAACCAGGAAATCATGGACAAGCTTCTGTCACAAAGTGGCGGCAATGATTTTCGGCCCGACCGCGATTTCAAGCTGGTGGGTTATATCCTGCTGCCCGTGTCGGTTGGCCTGGCGGTTCTTGGTCTGGTTCTGGGCCTGCAGATTCCCGAGGCACAGATTCCCTTGCTGGGCGTGTCGGGCCTGGTGGCCTGTGTCGGACTGGGTTTCCTTGGTACCGCGCAAATGGCCAAGCGTTGGTACGCTGAAGACGAGAAGAGTGGGCTGGGCGGGCTCTGAGGAACCGTACTTGTGCCCTCGACACAGGAATATTATCCGAAGTGTCCGGAGGCCTTCATCGTCAGCCTGGCCAGGGATGGCGACAGGAGCGCTTTCGAGGAACTGGTTAGCCGGCGGCAGGCCGCGGTGCGCAACCTGATGCGCCGCTGCTGCCGGGAGACTGCGCTGGCAGATGACCTGGCGCAGCAGGTATTCCTGCAGGTCTGGCTGAAGCTCCCTGGCTTGCGCAACCCGGAAGCTTTCGGGGCCTGGTTGAAGCGCCTTGCGATTTCCATCTGGCTGCAACATGTGCGCAAAAAAGATGCCCTGAGCGAGGCCGGTGAGCTGAGTGGCATCGAACAGCCTCGGCACGAAACGCCGGGCGTGGGGATGGACCTCGATGAAGCCCTGGACACGCTCCCACAAGTCGTACGCCTGTGCCTGGTGCTGGCCTATCAGGAAGGGATGAGCCATCGGGAAATCGCTGAGGCAACCAGGCTGCCACTGGGCACGGTCAAGTCACACATTAACCGGGGCAGTGAGCGGCTGCGCGAGATCCTGGCCGCCTATAAATCGGCCGACTCGGAGGTAACGTCATGAACGAGATCCGTGATCCTGGCCTCGACAGCCTGTTTGCCAGCGCCCGGGAAGATCTCGATGGTGAGGTCTTTACCCACAAAGTGATGGCGAAAACCCGTTTCCTGAAATACCGGTTGCACGCGGTTGCCGCAGCGTTGGTGCTGGCGCTGTTGATCGTGGTCCAGTTCTTCGTGCCGGCGGTGCAGGATGTTGCGCTGGTTGTTGCCTGGGGCCTGACGACCAGCATCGTCGACCTGGGTGATGGCTGGCTGGCCTGGATGATCTCACCCATCAATACGGTTGGCAGCGTCCTGGTGTTTCTTGGTAAGGGCCTGCTGATGTTCAAGAAGATGGTCCGGGGAGGTCTGCGGACACATTAGCCGCGGATTCCAGGCGGGCCGCCAGCAACCGGTTCCTGCATCATTCCCGCGATTGCGTTAAAAACCAGTCGTACAGATCGTTTCCGGCATAGACCCTGATCCAGGCCAGGTGGCCGGCATCTTCATGGACAGTCAGGCGCACGGACTTATGCCCCGCGACGTTCATGGCTTCGATCATTTCCGTGACCGAGCCCGCGGGTACTACGTCGTCCCGGCCGCCGACAAATGCCCAGAGGGGCAATTGTGCCTGTGCCAGAGCCGGTGCTGTCGCAGGGTCGCCGTCTCCGGAGACGGGCGCGACAGCCGCCCAGCGTTCGGGGTATCTGGCAGCGAGTTCGAAGGAACTATCCCCGCCGCTGCTGAGTCCGGTCAAATAGACCCGGTTGGGATCGCCCCGGAAATCCCGAATGACCTCAGTCACCATGGCGAGCAGGTCCTGTTCCGTTCGCCACCAGCCATGGGGCGAGGACATTTCCCTGACTTCGGGGCCTGCACTTGAAGCCCCGAAACGCTGAATCGTTCCCTTGGGTCTTTGCTCTGACGGGCGCGGCGGGATCACACCTGGTATCCGCTTTGGCAGCGGCGTTCCCTCGTGGAATGCATGCTGCCAGTCCTCTCCGAATATTGGAAGCTGTGGCCCGATCATCACGAAGGGCAGGTCACGTTGCTGAACCCAGGCTTCGCCAAGAGGGCCATGAATCAACACCCGATCGAGTTCGTCCAGTCCGTTACCGGCCTCGCCATCGCCGTGCAGGAACAGGATGACCGGCCAGAGCTTGACCGGTTCCTCACGGAACCCTCTGGGTAGATACAAAAGATATTGGCGCGGCTGATTGGTTTCGCTGCTCAGATATGATTGTCGCAGAAGCTCGGGGTCAGATGGCGTCGTTTGCGTTTCCGGGCAGGCACAAGCGGTGGCAAGCAACGCCAGTACTGTTGCCAACATGCTGTTCGAAAGTCTTTTAACGCCCATTCCCTTATACTCTGCCGCGATGGTGTAGCGAGTTGTTTTCCAGTTTACTGAAAGGGTGCGGGCATGAAAATTGGTGTAATGAAGATATGTGTGTGCATGCTGATTTGCCAGTCGATGCTGGGGCCGCTTACGGCGTGGGCTGACAGCGGTTTCTACGTTGGGGGCAGTGCCGGTGGCGCCGCCATCGAGGCGAGTATCGGCGACACCGGCATTCCGGGGATTCCATCTTCTTTTGATGAAGATGAAACAGCCTACAAGTTATTCGCCGGATACCAGTTCGACATGCCGTTCTTTTTCCTGGCGGCTGAAGGAGGCTACGTCGATCTGGGCAAGCCCACGATTTCAGTGCTGGAGACGAATGTATCGTTCGACTTCACCGGGCTCAATCTCTGGGCCATCGCTGGACTGGAACTCGGGCCGGTGGATCTCTTCGCCAAGTTAGGCTATATCGACTGGGACGTGAAAGCGTCGGGACTGGGCCAGGGCATCAAGGACAACGGTTGGGATCCTGGTTACGGTGCCGGTTTGAGCGTCGGCGTGGGACCCATCAGCATACGTGGTGAGTACGAATTCTACGATCTCAACAATGCTGACGTATCGATGCTCTCGGTGGGCGTGGTTTATCTGTTCGATTGAACGTGGCTTGCGAGTTGTTCCGGGGTTTGTTCGGGCATCGGCCTCATCGCCCGCCGCGCCTTGGTCATATTGATCGAATCGGATTTTCATGAAAGTTTCTCGAACGCATTTGTGATCCTTTCATGCTGTGTCTACAATCGCTGGTCTCTCACTTAGTGCACTCAGACCGAAACCGACCTTGCAAAAGGATCATCGCTGAATGAAACCAAACTGGCGCTGGCGCCCCGACGGTTGGCTTTTTGCCCTGCTCATGCTGGCAGTGATAACGGTCGGGTGGGTGGCCTTGGTTGCGGTGTTCGAGGTAGTGCTGTCAGGCGAGTTATCCTGGAGAGCGATATCGACGTACTCGGCTGAAACCGCCAGTGAGGTGTTGGGCGGGTTTCCTGAAATCATCATCGGCATCCTCGGAATCACGATTACCGTGGTTTCCATCACGCTGCAATTGGCCGCAACGCGCTATTCGCACCGCGTGACAGAAATGTTCTTTCATGACAAGGGCAACCTGGGCGTGCTGTTCTTTTACGTACTCGCCTCTGTCCATTGCATCGTCGCTGCGTCACTCATTCGTAACGGAATCGTTCCGCAACTGTTCCTCATCAGCACGTTGGTACTGGTGACGATCTCGGTGCTGATTTTGATTCCCTATTTCATGTATGTCTTCGCCTTCCTGGATCCCGTGCGCCTGGTCACCCGGCTAGAGCTCCAGGCAGTCAACGCGGTTTTGCGAAGTCAAACGGGCCTGGGTCCGCGTGAAATGAACCAGTCACAAATGGATTTTCGCGAGGCGGTGGAACAACTCTCTGATGTGGCCATTCACGCCTTGTCTGTGCGAGAGCGGAGAATTGCATCGACGACCACCGAGGCCCTGAAGCAGGTGGCGATTACCTACCTCGGCGAAAAAAGCGGTTGCCCGGAATCCTGGTTCAAGATCGATGAGCGTCTGCGGCACAGTCCCGAGTTGGAAGTCATGGCTGGGGAGATCGTGCAAAGCCTGGAACGGGATCGTTGCTGGATTGAATGGATGGTTTTGAGCCAACTGGCAACGATCTACACCGGGTCCCTGAATCAGATGCGAGACGTTTCCCGTTTGGTGGCGATCAATACGCGGCAACTGGCGGCATACGCATTGCGGATGAAAGACGAGCCGGTATTGAACCTCTCCATTCGATTCTTCAACAGTTACCTGCGTTCTGCCATCAACAAGCAGGATGTGCGTAGCGGTTACAACGTCCTGGACCAATACAGGCACCTGGCTGAGACCGCGCTGGTTGATGGTTTTCCCGAAACCGCAATCCAGATCAGCGGGTATCTGAATTATTACGGTAACCTTTCGATCAAATCGGGTCTTCCTTTCCTCGCTGAGACGGCAGCATTCGACCTGGCTTCTTTGTGTGTTTTTGCGCACGAGCAGCAATGCGCCGGTGAACTTCAGATTCTGGACGAACTGCTTACGATCGATGACGATACCCCAAGCCATATAGACCGCAATTCATTGAAAGGTCTTCGTAAAGCACAGGTAAAACTGGCCACTTATTACCTGAGCGTGGGGGAGGTAGAGCGGGCCCGCATGATCGCCGCCGAATTCGAACATGAAGCAGCGGGCCAGCTGGAAAAGGTCATTGCTG
>JAHEFS010000113.1 GCA_024640045.1 Chromatiales bacterium
AATAGCGACCGAGTTCAGCGGTAGCCGGCCGCCTGCAGATGGAACAGGCGCGCATCGTGTCCGCCCAGGGTCATCAGGGCCTCGTACGTGCCTCGCTCAAATAATTGGGGTCAGAGTAAAACCTCTTCGTCGAATAATTGGGGTTAGAGTAAAAACTCTTCGTCGGGTTGACGTTTTGGCTTTGGGCCGCGCTTGAGGTGATGCTGGCGCTGGCTATCCAACATCAAGAAACGGCGCTTGCCGACCGGCCCGCAATAATGACTTACCTGGAGCACGATTCGTGCCCGGTTCGATGTTTCGCCTGAACTTGCGATGGTCGCAAGCGCAGACGGTTGTGATTAATATGGGAGACACACTTTTAAAACAACCACGACTGCTGTCCGTTGTGCCAGGAAACCTTCGGGCACAGACAAACTTTTCCACTCACAGACTTGACCCGGAATGCCAATGACAGTCCCTAGTGCCCGTACAAGCCACAGCCGGGAAGAAAATCTCCGCATTGCATCACGGGCCCTCGATCAAGGTGACTTTCGCTTGGCAGAGGTGATGTTGAGGAATACCTTGGAAGTGGGTGCTACCGACAGCAAAGCTGAGGGGATGTTGGGCGAAGCCGTGCTGGGTCGCGCGAACTGGTGGAGCGGGGCCGTTCGGCTTTGCCGTTCACTTGAGTTGGCCTCGAAATATGAGAAAAATTCAATAGCAAGGAAACTGTGCTCCAGAATGGAAAGGCTGGCGATGGCGCGGGAGACTGCTGGCCTGAAAAGCGATGCGGAGTGTCTTAGGAGTCTGGGTAAAGCACTTTTGCAGGCCTCGGGAGACCCGCTTGAACTGGCCGAACTCTGGTTGCCTGAATTACCGGCGAATATCCAATACCCTGTGATTAATGGTCTCGCCGAGTGGTTGCGTGACAACGAGCCATCGAAGCTTCTTGACCCCGGTCAGGTGGACAACCTCCTGCAACTGGCGACAGCCCACCCAGCCTACAGGCACCTGGTCCCGGTTCTGTGTGAGGCATTTGCCGTACAGGCTGGCAAACATTCAACCGCATCTCCAGGCTGGACAGCCATGCTGTCGTCCATGATGGGGCTTGCGGGCTCTGCGCGACAAATGGGTACACAGATGGCTGTAGCCCTGGACAACGCCTTGAGCAGCGAGTGTCATCCTCCGGTACAGCAGCAGTTCGTCCTTACGTTGACGCAGCGGTTGTTGCGCGGCAATTCGCCTTACCACAGAGAAGCTTCCGAGGCTTACCTGGATTTTTGCCTTGATCTGCACCCAGACAGAGCCTTTGATACGCCGGTGACTCAGGTTCAGCGATTATGGAACCTCTATTCGGTGGAGAAAGGGGACCGGGCCTGGGAGCAATTTCGACATGCATTGCTGACTGGCAAGCCAGATGAAAATCCGCGGCGGCCCGAAGTTTTGGTAGATGACCCTCTTCTGCTACACCAGTATAGAAGTGAGACCCTGGAGGAAAAGCGCGAGATCGAGCAAGCGGTTGCGGCACCGTATTGCAACCGAATCGAAGAAGCAGCCCAGCAGCGTCATTTGCAACCGGTAAATGGTGACGGCCACAGAGGCGACGGCGAGGTGCTTCGGGTGGGCTATCTTACGAAGAGCGCTTATGACCATTCCATGGGTTTTATCCTGCAAGGGATGCTACGCGAACACAGTGACGACGTTCTTGTGACGGTTTATGACTCCGACAACCAGTCCCGCACTGATCCTGTAGCGCGCAAGATCCAAAGGTTAGCCTCGAACTATCGCCGTGTCGACGTCAGTAGCATGGATGCTGCGCATCGATCTGCTCAACAGATAGCAGCCGATGGAATCGACGTTCTTGTCGACCTGGAGGGTGCGTGTCAGCCTGGTTACGCACCACTTCATTATTTCAGGCCTGCCCCTGTTTCCTGCTCTTACGCCGGGGCCGATGCTGCCGGTATTCGCTTTATCGATTATTACCTGGCAGACCGTTGGTGCCTGCATGAAGATGCCGCGGAATACTATGTAGAGCGGCCTTTCGCTCTTCCCCGGTTCACTTATGTGCTGGAAGGCTTCGAGCGCCAAGAAGACAGTGCTCGCAGGGTTGTTCGAGACCGTCTGGGCGTCCCCGAGAATGCTGTTGCCTACCTTATTGCCGCGCCCGGCCACAAGATTACGGTGGACCTGGCAGAAGATGTGATGAGCATCCTGAACCAGGTGCCGGGCTCCGTGTTACTGGTCAAAGGACGCGGAAACTCAGAATGGACGAAGGAGTTTTGGGACAAGCGTGCTCGAAAGCAGGGAGTGGACCCATCCAGAATTCGCTATCTTGGTTTTGCTCCGACTCACGCAGCTCATCGATTGGAATTGGGGGCGGCCGACCTGGTGCTCGATACGTATCCGTATAACGGTGCGAGCCACAGTTTTGAAGCCATGTGGTGTGGAACCCCAGTGGTCACACGATACGGCGAGACACTTATGAGCCGTATGGGCTACTCGATGCTGAAGAACCTGGATTTAACCCATGGCATTGCCGCGAACCGGGACGAATATGTGAAGAGCGCGGTTGCCCTGGGGCTGGACCGCGATTTGAGGTTCGATTTGCGCAAATTCCTGTTGCAGCGCGCCGAAGGCAGAGATGCCATATGGGATGCCCGCGGTATCACGCAGGACCTGGAGCAGGCTCTCAGGGCGATGCTGAAGGCCGGCCGGCCCGGAGCGTCGCGATGAGTCGGACAGTTGCCATGACTGGAGATAAGGCCGAGCAGGCTGCAGAGTATGTTGGGCAGGGCACGGCTGCGTTAGGCCGCGGTGAGTTTCGTGCTGCAGAGGTTTATTTCCGCCAGGCGATGCGGCTTGGAGCAGACGGTCCGGCTCTATTGATCAACCTGGGGCAGAGTTTATTGGCTCAAGCCCGATGGTGGGGCGGCGGAATCAATTTCTATATCGCCGTGAAGGGGTTTCCCGAGGACACGAGGAACTCGGTAATCGAGAAGGTGTCCAGTGCAGTGGATAAATGGGCGGGACACCTCTCGTCCCGGCAACTGCTTGACGATAGCACCGATTGCAAGGCGTTGATGGCGGCCTTGTCCCCGTTTCCAGAGGGCCCGGTTTGTTTTGCAGCGCGTTGGATCCCGGCCATGACAATCCAAAACGGAACTGAAGCATTAACTGCGTTTGCTCGCTGGGCGCGGATTTCCGATTCATTGTCCGACCCCTTGCGCGAAGACGACCTTTTAGCTTTGCTTGCGTATGCCTTGAAATGTGCCGAGCCAGAGTCGGCTGTGCTGCGTCTCTACGAGGGATTGATGATGCACTTAACCCATGCCAATGCGAAGCCCGGGAGTTGGTACGATCCACTCGCCGAGTTGCTAAATTCGACGCGATCTCATCGCCTTGTAAAGCGCTGCACCGGCATCGTCTTGGAAGACCTGTTCTCGCGAGACCCACACGCCGGCTTGCAAAAAGCATTTCGTCTCGCGCTGGAAAACTCTGTTCAGAGCAAAAAAACCGCTTATCGGGAAGGCGCTGATGTGGCCTATGCCGGGTTGCAGCAGCGCTTGCACGGCGAGAAGCTTGCAAACGACCGGGCGAATTGACCAGGTTGGACTTTTCGTGTGTCAGTTTGGAGTCCGCGCCGTCGCGATTTTTATGATTTGGGGATGGAGTAAAGCCAGCCACGTTGCGATCAACAGCAGATGAATTTCTACTATGGCCGTATGGTCTTACGTGTCGTCTGATGGACTCAGCGTAGCTCAAACTCCTGCTGAGGGCCATCACGCTCCAGGGCTTCCTCGATCACGTCGAGCAGTCGGTCGGCCTCCTCGCTGTCGTAGCGAATGGAGCCGTCGCCGTTCACGAGGTTCCAGTCCTTGCTCTCGATGCGCAGCTTGTTGCCCTCGTACCTGGGAAAGAATTCCGCATACAGCTCATTGAGGTCTGCGAGGTAGCTGTCGTTGTCAGCCAGCAGACCGCGCTCGCTTTCGCGCACCTTGCCTTCCAGCATCAGGCGGTTCTCAATGCGCGTTTTCAACTCATCCACCTCGGTGTGCGGGTAGATCACCAGGTCGGGCTCGGGGATCTTGAGCTTCATGGCGTCGAACTGGTGCGAGAGAATCATCCGCTCGCGCTTGGAGAGGAAAGCATCGCGATAATTCTTTTCCGTGAAGACGAAGATATCCTCTTCCTTGATGCGATCGGTGACGGCCGAGCGCGGTGAGATGGTCATGTGCCACCAGTTGCGGAACCGGCTGGAGAGAAAGAACACCTGGGTGTTGTAGGCATGTTCCCTGCGGTCGCCGTAATAGTAATTGAGCACCATCTCGTCGACTTCCTCGGGATAGAAGTCGAAGTCCCAGCGACGTTGGATCAGTTTGCACAAGGTGGTCTTGCCGGCGGAGATGTTTCCCATCACCCCGATGATGCGCTTCATGAAAACAGCCTCGAAGTGCCTGGGACTTCGCGCACGATGTTCCTGACCACCTCTTCGAGCCCGTCTTCAGTGCGAAAGTCGATTTCTTCCGTGTCGATGATGATATAGGGCAGGCCAGATTTCATGATCCACGGCCGGTACAGGACGTTGAGATTGCTCAGGTAGGTGTTTTCCGGGTGCGCCAGGTCGGATTCCTCCCCCCGGGAGCGCCCGACAATCCGCCCTTTGAGCGTCTCGACGTCGCTTTCCAGGTAGATGATCAGGTCCGGCCTGCGCTTGTCCTCCAGCAACTGGTCGAACAGGTCCAGGTAACGCCGGTACGCTTCATCGGTAATGTACTCGTTGTTGTTGGAATTCTTGGTGAATACCTGGTCTTCGTAAATGCTCCGGTCCTGGGCCACGGACTGGCCTTCGCGCAGCAGTTCGCTGAGCACGCCGAGGTCGAGCAGGCGGGACAGGAAATAGGTTTCCTGGATCTTGTATCCCCAGTACTCGGCTTCGCTCTTGATCTTCAGAAAGGCTTCTGGATCATTGCCGTCCAGTTTCAGACCCTTGATGCGCTCATAGGCGCTGACGGCGGCATAGTACTTCTGCAGGTAACCATGCTGCTTGACGTAATCGACCCGCTCCAGGAACGAGATGATCCTGCCGTCCGAGCGGTGCTCCAGGGCTTTGGTCAGGGTGGATTTGCCGGCAGCAATATTGCCGGCGATGGAAATAAGATAACTGTCCATGAATTCAGAATTTCAAAAGGGGTCTGCCGTGTTTGATGTGGCTGTCTGCAAAGCGTCATTCTAACCGAATGGCGCCTCCGCAAACTGCGCAGAAGCAACAGGGTCAGAGAAAGTAATCGGGACAGAGTAAAAATCGTTGGCACAGGATCGGAGCTTGCGAATGTGTTGTCTGAAACACACTGTTCCCAGTACCAGCCTCGTGTGGGCGCAATGTCGAATTTTGGCCAGCGCCTCGATGTCCAGGGTTGCTTTGATCAATTCTCTCCAGGCGCGTTCTCACCGTGGACCTGTGCAGGATATTGCACGCAAGGGGTGACCCCAAAACTATGGCCCTGCTTCTTTTTGAAGTACACGAGCCATGTAACCGGATACGTCCTCAACCAGTTCCCGGGCGGTTTCAGGGTCGATGCCGGCCAGCGCCTGGGCCAATGCCTTCTTGAAATCGAGCTGTGCCTGGCGCTGGATCTGGATACGCTGGGCCTGCGGTGAGCCGGCGCCGTGCATCGACTCGGTGAGGTAGCCGACGGCATTGCGACCCAGGGTCATGTTCTCGATCAGCCGCAGGATGCGCATGCGGTCTTCAGTGTCGACTTCCGGCCTGCCCTTGAGGTATTTGCGGATCATCGGGCCGACCTCGGGATGTTCGAGGTCCTTCTGCGACGGCAGTGTCACCATCAGGCCGCCGGCGAGATCCTGGGCCAGCCGGCCGATCTCATACGGCATTTTGGTCACGTGGTGCTTGCACACGTTGGCGACCATGTCGTCGTTGAGGTGCACGCCGGATTGCATCTCGGTCGATTGATAGCTGGACGCGAGGCCGGTGGAGTAAATGGTTTCGTTCAGGTGTGTCATCTCGACCAGCTTGTCACGAACGTGTGACGCCCGTTCGACGCCGTTGTAGTCCGCAATGGTCGCTGCTGCGCCGATCAGCACGTCACCGACACCGCTCTTGCAGACATAGCTGCGCCGGTGGTAGCAGGTGAAGCGCTCGACCAGCATCGCGGCAAATTCGAATTCGCCGTCCATGAAGAGGTATTCATTGGGGATAAACACCTCGTCGAAGACGATCATCGCTTCCTGCCCGGCGAACCGCGCGTTGCCTGCGTCGAGGTCGCCATCCGCGCTGCGCGTATCACAGGACTGGCGGCCATAGAGGTAGGTGATGCCTTCCGTCTCGACTGGCAATGCGCCGACCACAGCATAGTCACGGTCCTTTTCACCGAGGCGAATTGTCGGCATCACAATCAGCCAGTGCGAGTTGATGCAGCCGGTCTGGTGTGCTTTCGCGCCGCTGACGTAGACGCCTTCATCCGTGCGTCGCGTGACGTGCAGGTACAGATCCGGATCATCCTGCTGGTGCGGCGCCTTGCTGCGATCGCCCTTCACGTCGGTCATGGCGCCGCCAATCACGAAACCATGCCGCTGCATTTGAGTGATGAATGCCAGGAAACGTGCGTGATAGTCGGTCCCGTGTGCGGCATCGATCTCGAAAGTGACGGAATGCAGTGCATTGAATGCATCCATCCCGACGCAACGTTGGAAACAGGTGCCCGTGAGCTGGCCCAGGCGACGCTGCATTTTGTTTTGGTTGACCAGGTCGGCCGAACTGGTCGCGATGTGCAGGAAGCGGTTGATTCGCTCGCCGGTGTAGGGCGACAGTGCCGTGCCGAGTTCAGGGTTGCGCATTGCCAGGTCATAGGTTTCGGCCACCGCGTTGACCGACGGCCGGATCACCGGGTGATCGACGGGCTCGGTCACCTGTTCGCCGAACAGGAAAACCCTGAGATTACGCCCGCGCAGGCTGTCGATGTACTCCGCGCCGGTGAGGATGGGCCGTGTTTTGGTTTTCGTGTTTTTTGCGTCGGTAACCATGGCCAGATTCTACATCAGGGTGACTCTGTGCCACTTGACTGGAGACGGCTAATGGGTGACCCAAGACCTATGTGCAGGCGACACGGCAGGCGCACCCTGTCCAAAATGGTCACCGTCCATGCCCTTGATAGTCATCGGCCTGGCCGCTGCAAGCGTTATATTCACGATCAAATCTTCAACCTTGCCGTCAACAGCGGGACCAGCAGGCCTGAGAGCGCCCCCAGAACTGATCTGGAATCAGTTTTAGGCCGTGCCTGTACTTGCGCCGGCATGGCAAAACCCAGTGAATGCAGATCTGGAGTCAATGGCTCGCTGACAGTACAGACGCATGCTTCATTGCAGCAAGAGTGCGAACTCTCGCGGCCTTGCTCTGAAACCAATTATTCAGCGGGTCAGTTTCCCGATATCATGTTGAATTCCCATATGGATGGCGCGCTGCGTGAACGTTGTATTCATTTCACCGGGATACCCCGCCGAGATGGCGGATTTCACTCGCGGGCTCGCGCAGTGCGGAGCGCGGGTGACCGGGCTCGGCGAACATGGCGCGCAGGCGCTGCCCGGTAAGGTGCGACATGCGCTGGACGATTACATCCAGGTTCCGACGCTGACTGATACGCGGGAGGTCATCGAACGCGTCCGTCAGCATGCCTCGCACCGAGGCGTCGACCGGGTCGAGTGCCTTTGGGAGCCGTTCATGATCCTGGCCGCGCAGCTGCGAGAGGCGTTGAAAATCGATGGCATGCACTGCGCCCAGACCGAGTTGTTCCGGGACAAGGAAAAGATGAAGTCGGCGCTGGACGTGGCTGGGCTGCGGACTCCGCGGCACACCCGCGCCATCGGTAGTAAGGCCATTCGCGCCGCCGCCAAAGAGATCGGCCTCCCGGTGGTCGTCAAGCCAATTGCTGGTGCAGGCTCGGCCAATACCCACGGTGTGCACGACCTGGCGGGGCTCGAGCACGCCATCGCTGACGTGGGCGAGCATCGCGAGGTCAGCGTCGAAGAGTTTATCGATGGCGAGGAATACACCTTCGACACCGTCTGTCGCGAAGGCGAGATTCTGTTCGAGAACATCGCCTGGTACCGGCCCAAGCCGATGATCGGCCGCGCCGAGGAATGGATCAGCATGCAGACGGTGAACCTGCGGAACATTGAAAGGCCGGAGTTCGCGGCAGGGCGTGAACTTGGGAAACGCGTCATCGAAGCGCTGGGATTCCAAACCGGTTTCACCCACATGGAGTGGTTCTTAACGCCGGGCGGCGAGGCAGTGTTCGGTGAGATAGGGGGCCGGGCGCCGGGCGGCCGGTCGGTGGATCTGATGAATTTTACCCACGACTTCGACATCTACACCGGCTGGGCCGAGGCGGTGACGGGCAGGCCGTTTACGCAGGTCGCCAGCAGGCGTTACAACGCGGCCGCAATCTTCAAGCGTGCGCGCGGGCAGGGGCGCATCTGCGCGATTCACGGGCTTGAGGAACTGCAACGCCGCTACGGCGAACACATTGTGGTTGAGGACCTGTTGCCGATCGGCGCGCCGCGCCGCGACTGGAAACAGACATTGATTTCAGACGGGTACCTCGTCGTGCGTCACCCCCGACTCGACAAGACCCTGGAAATTGCCGACGCGGTCGGGCGCGAATTGCAGCTCGAGGCTTGCTGAGG